>NZ_JBHJMR010000002.1:0-473327 GCF_042310355.1 Wenzhouxiangella indolica
GCTTGACGTAGCACCACTACGCCGGCGCCGTCTCGCCTTGCAGGCGAACGCGTCCGAAACTCTGAGCCTCGGCCCAACCCCGTTCTCGTTGGTCGCGCTTTGGAAAAAAGGTACTCGCCATCAGCCTGCGAAGCAGGCGGGCGAAACGCCTTTGACGTGTCGAGGCCACCACAGCGACCGGTGACACCACCCCAACCCAAGGGCAGAAATGATGCCCTCAGGACCAGCGATCGGCCCGCGCGCGTTTCCAGTCCTCGCTGAAGGGGCTTTTGCCGTGGCTTTCGTCGAGCAGTTGTCCCTGCTCGTGAAAGTCGTAGAGGTCCGCGAAGGTGGCCACGCGCAGTTCGCTCGAGCGGCGGTAGATGTGATGCGGGGTGATTTCGCTGGGATGGTTAAGGCCCATGGCCGAGAGCATCTTGATCAGGCTGTCGATGGTCTTGCGGTGGTAGCGCGCCACGCGCGGGGCCTTGTCCTCGACCACCAGGCCGCGTACCAGCGATGGGTTCTGGGTGGTGATGCCGGTCGGGCAATTGTTGTTGTTGCAACTCAGCGACTGGATGCAGCCCAGCGCGAACATCATGGCGCGGGCGCTGTTGCAGCCGTCGGCGCCCAGGGCGAAGGCGCGAATCATGTGAAAACCGCTGAGAATCTTGCCGCTGCAGATGACGCGAACATCGTCGCGCAGATTGGCCCCGGTGAGGATGTCGTGGACCAGGACCAGGGCATCGCGCTTGGGCATGCCCAGGGAGTTGGTGAACTCCAGCGGTGCGGCACCCGTACCGCCTTCGCCGCCGTCGACGGTGATGAAGTCCGGTCGTATGCCGGTATCGATCATCGCCCGGCACATCGCCAGGAAATCGCCCACCCGGCCCATGCAGAATTTGATGCCGACCGGTTTGCCGCCCGACAGTTCGCGCAGCCGGGCGACGAACTCCATCATCTCCGCCGGCGTGGAAAACGCGCTGTGCGAGGGCGGCGAAATGCAGGCTTCGCCTTCTTCGACTTCGCGTGCCCGGGCGATTTCTCGGTTCACTTTCGGGCCGGGCAGGATGCCTCCGGCGCCCGGCTTGGCGCCCTGGGAGAGCTTGAGTTCGATCATCTTGATGCAGTCGCGCCCGGCCACTTCCTCGAAGCGCTCGGGGTTGAACTCGCCCGCGGCCGTGCGACAGCCGAAATAGCCGCTTCCGATCTGCCAGATCAAGTCGCCGCCGCCTTCGAGGTGATAGCGCGACACGCCGCCCTCGCCGGTGTTGTGCGCAAAGCCGCCTTCGGCCGCGCCCTTGTTGAGGGCGAGCACGGCGTTGGGCGACAGGGAGCCGAAGCTCATCGCCGAGATGTTCAGCGGCGAGGAGGAGTAGGGCTTGCTGCAGTCCTTGCCGCCGATGTCGATGCGCGGTTCCTCCTGCAGCAGGGGTGCCGGCGAGAGCACGTGGGCGGCCCACTCGTAGCCCGGGCTGTAGACGTCGCGCTGGGTGCCGAAGGGGCGGGTCTCGAGCTCACCCTTGGCGCGCTGGTAGATCAGGGCGCGGTACTCGCGCTCGACCGGGTAGGCGTCGAGGTTGCTTTCGATCAGGTACTGCTGGATCTCCGGTCTAAAGTGCTCGATCAGGTAGCGGAAGTGGCCGATGATCGGAAAGTTGCGCAGCACGGTGTGCTTGGTCTGCGTGGCGTCGCGGATGCCCAGCGCCAGAAGCGGGA
The DNA here is from genome assembly GCF_042310355.1 of Wenzhouxiangella indolica. Classification (NCBI taxonomy): domain Bacteria; kingdom Pseudomonadati; phylum Pseudomonadota; class Gammaproteobacteria; order Chromatiales; family Wenzhouxiangellaceae; genus Wenzhouxiangella; species Wenzhouxiangella indolica. Next base: position 1,699 of record NZ_JBHJMR010000002.1, read on the forward strand.
CGATGATGATCAGCAGGTACCAGGCCGGCGGCCAGGCCATGCCGATGAGGCCAACCACGGCGAAACCGATCAGGAGGAATACGAAAACGGATTGTCTTGCCATGCACGAAGCCTAGCCCGGATGGCCCTCGATTTGAAGTTCAGAATTCAAAAAATGAATTCGCTTCGTGCGTAGACAAATCGACCGTTGATCCCGATTGGGTTGATCGGGTCGTAGGCGAAGTTGCCGAAGAAGTCCTTGGCCTCGCCCGAGCGGTCCGGATAGCGGTCGGTCAGGTTGCTCGCGCCCAGGCTCAGCCGCCGGCCCGGCGTGGCGCGGTGGCGGGCCTCGGTATCGAGGGAATACTGTTCGCCAACATTCGTGGTTTCCAGCCATCGAGCGATGTTGGCGGGCGAGTTGAGCTGCCAGTCGTAGTCGATGATGCGCTTTCGCCGGGCGTCTTCGAAGCGCGCGGCACGCGTGGGCTCAACATGGTTCTCGACAAAGGCTTCGACGCTGCCGGCGGCCTCCTCGAAGTCGCCCTTGTACCAGTCGAACAGGCTGGTCAGCCAGGCCGTGTCGCCTTCGATGCGCAGGTGCAGGGGTGTCAGCATGGCGCGGCGGGTGTTTTCCTCGAGCAGGCCCTCGACGTTGCCGGCCGTGTAGGGCGTGGCTCTCAACGGGGGGCAGCCGACCGAGGCGCAGTTGACGGCGAAGTGGACGCGCGCGTCCTTCCAGCCGCGGCGAGCGAAGTCATCGCCGAGGAGAATTTCCTTTTCCATCTGATCGAGCGAGCGCTCCTCCCCGGCCACGTCGAATACCTCGAGGCCGAACACGCGAAAGGGATTGAACAGGCTGCCGAAGTCCTTGACCGAGTCGACCGGCGCGGAGTCCTCGGAGTTGTCCACGATATGGGCAATCATGAAGAAGTTGTAGGCATTGATCCAGAAGGCTAGGGCGGTGTCCCGGCTATCGAACTCGACGCTTTCGAGCTCGGCCAGGTCCCGGCGCTGCCGTTCGATCAACGCGCGACTGCCGGACTCGGCGATGGCCGCTTCGTAGTCGAACGAAGAGACCAGGCCGCCGGAATCCAGATCGTGCTCCACGACATGGCGCTCGAGCAGCTGGGCGTAGGGCTCGAATACGTCCTCGACATCGAGGCCGTACGTCGCCGGAGCCAAGAGCAGCAGTACCAGCGTCGCTGCCGGTCCGCGAAGTCTGTTCACTATCATCGTCGGTTCCAAATTCACTTTAGCCGCCATTGTCGGCAAGGTGGGTGAATGCATGGAGAGGATGTTACTGCCCGCGGCCGGTCCGGGCCTTGAGGGGTAATGCGTAGGTCGGGTTGATGCGTTGCGCTTCGTTTCACGCATCCTACTGATCTGGGCCCTGACTCCATGGGCAGTTTGTGGGCTGGCGCCGCCGGGCGCTTTGGTGGCCTCGACAAGTCAAAGGCGGTTTCGCCCGGCCTGCTTCGCAGGCTCTTTTGGCGAGTACCTTTTTTCCAAAGCGAAAAAAGATACGAAAAAGCGCTTTTTAACGTCAAAGTCCCACGATCCGGGGTTTCAGGACTCGAACCGGAAGGGGGCTGGCCCCTTCGCGGAGCGGGCTTCGCGAAGACTCGGTCGGAGGATCTGGTGGCGCTAGCAGGAATGGAGCGAAGCCCGCACGAGGACGGCTCGGCTTCGAAAGTGGCGCGCTGCGCGCGCCGGGGGCTTGATCCAGTGGCGTAGGATGCGTGGAGGCCCGTAGGGCCGTAACGCATCGGCCGATGCGTTGCGCTTCGCTCCACGCATCCTACGATTCTCCGCAACCGCGCAGATGGCGCGCGCAAAGCGCGCGGGGGTCAATCCGGAGCGCAAGCCCGGGATCCCTCCCATGGCCACTCTCGGAAAGTATCCCGGGCACCACGCGACCAGCCGGGCCATCGCGAAGCCCGCTCACCGAAGGGGCCAGCCCCCGCAGTGAGCAAGCTCCTGAGATAACAGAGCGTGGGACTTTGACGTTGAAAAGCGATTTTTGGTGCCTTTTTTCGCTTTGGAAAAAAGGTACTCGCCATCAGCCTGCGAAGCAGGCGGGCGAAACGCCTTTGACGTGTCGAGGCCACCACGGCGACCGGTGGCGCCAACCCATCCATCGCCCAAACGGGCAGGGGCAAGCGCAAGTCCTGACTCCTGCGGCCGTCATGCCCCTCAGGGCGTCAGCCGTATCCGGTTGGTGGCGCGCTCTGCCACGGCTTCGCGCGACCAGGGCACAGGCCAGGGTTCTCCGGTGAGAAAGTCGTCGAAAAAGTCGTCGAAATGCGGGCTGAAGGGGTTGCCGGACTGGCCGAAGGTCAGGTTGAGCGTGAAGGCGTCGCGGTCGGACCAGTCCATGACGAAGCGCATCGACGCGCCGCCGCGGACGCCGAGCTGGCCGGTGTCCGGATCGAAGTCGACGTAGCTGACGTTGAGCGAGCCGGCATCGCCGCCGCGCGGGACAGGCCCGCGGGTCAGGTTCAGCCAGGAGTCGAGCAAGCCGTTGTTGGCGAGCGGGTGACGGATGCTCAGCGTCTGGAGACGTCCGAGCGGGTGAATGCCGATCTTCAATGCGTCCTCGAGGGCCGCAAGCGCGGCGCCATGCCGGTCGATGCCGGGCGGGAAGGCCTCGTCCGGACTCGAGTGCATCCAGTTGTCGAGGAGGGGACGCAGGGTCCGCCAGTCGGACGGGCCGCTTTCGCTGTCGTCGTTGAATACCGCGCGAGCCAGGTAGTGCCACCACAGCTGGAACAGGCCGGCCATGTCGCTGTCGGCGCGCATTTCGCCGTCCCAGGCGCGCAGCTCCGCCGCGATCGCGGTCCGGCCGGAGTCCTCGGCCACTTCGGCCAGCCAGTCGCGCCAGCTCAGGGCGCGGTCGGAGTGCTGGCTGAGCTGGAAGCGATGCATGTCGTCGCGGTCGAAGGTTTCCCGGCTCGAGAGATGGTCGCTGATGCGGCGCATGCGAAGCTGCTTGTAGAAACCGGGTATCGGATAGGGCCAGCTGTCATCGACGGCGTTGTTGTTGGCGTTGGCCAGCCAGCCCTGTTCGGGATTGAGAGTCCAGGGACGCTCGTCGGGCGGATGGAATCCGTCCCAGTCGTTGCCGGGGTCGGTGGCGTCGAGCACGCTGAAGAAACGCGTGTGCCGGCGAACCGGGACGGGGGTCGACTGGACGTAGCCGATATTGCCTTCGCGGTCGGAGTAGCTCCAGTTGACCGACAGGGCGCCCATGTCGCTGGCCGCCTGCCGGAAGGTGTCGAAGTCCGCGGCGCGGTTGAGGGCCAGGCCGTTGGCAACGATGTCGGCCAGGGGCAGCTCGAAGCCGGCCCAGCGCATGACCTTGACGTGATCGTCGGCCAGGTGGATGACCCGGCCCAGCGGCGTGTAGTGAAACGTTCTCTCAACCGGTTCCTCGCGGCCGAGCACCTCGATCGTCTCGCTGCGCGAACGCAGGGGTTGCGAGTCGTGGGGTCCGCCGACGCGATCCGGACTCTGCCGATCGCGCGGCTGGCGGTAGATTTCGAAGACGTCGACCGGTGCGACGGTAAAAGCCCAGGCGATGCGGCCATTGTGGCCCATGGCGACGAAAGGCAGGCCGGGTGTTGTAACACCCACGACGTCCAGGGTCTCGGCCGAGTGCAGGCCCGCCGCATACCAGGTGCCCGGCGCGCGATCGATGTCGAGGTGCGGGTCGGCGGCATGCAGCGCGGCGCCGCTGCGCGAATTGTTCGGCCTGACCGCCCAGGTGTTGGATGCCTGGGTAATCGCCTGGCGGGGGATGGTGGCGCGCGTCCAGTCGGGCAGTTCGCTCAGCCAGTCGGCTGCCGGCTGGCCGTGCTCGCGGGTCATCACGTGCCAGGCTTCGCTCAGGCGCTGCACCAGCGTGGTCGGGTAGAAGGTCTGGTAGTAGGCAATCGTCAGGACGTCTTCTCGCGTCCAGTGTTCGGGCTCGGCGCCGAGCATGAGCAGCCCCGGCGGAAGCCGGTCGAGCGCGTCGATCTGCTGGTTGATGCCCTCGACGTAGGCATCGAGCAGGGCGGCGGTTTGCGGGTCCGGTTCCGGTCTTTCTTCCTCGACGCGTCGGGCAAAGCCGAAGCTGCGGTGCAGGATGTCGAGTTCCAGCGCGGCTTCACCGACCAGGGCGGAGAGCTCGCCGCGCGCCATGCGCCGGATCAGTTCGAGCTGGAACAGGCGCTCGCCGGCGTGCAGCCAGCCCAGGGCACGAACGGCATCGGCATCGGTCTCGGCGTGGATGCGCGGGATGCCGCGCGCATCGAAAAGAATTTCGACCTCCGCATCCAGGCCGGTCAGCGTGGCTTCGCCCCGGTAGGCCATGACCGAGTCGTCGAGCCAGCGTGGGCCGCCGTACCAGGCAGCGGCGGCAACGGCGATCACGGTCACCATGCTGACGATCAGGCTGCGCTTGAGGATGCTGCGGTGTTGGGTCATTTCGATGCGCTCTTTCGAGGTGCGGTCAGTCGCTGCCGGTGGCCGGTAGCGGTCCGGCGTCGCCGCAGGCGGTGTCGGGTGCAAGGGTCACGACCTGGTTCCGCCCCCGGGACTTGGCTTGGTAGACGGCCCGGTCGGCCAGGCGGATGACCGCTTCGAGTTCGACCTCCTTCGTCGGGGAGACGGCGCTCACACCGAGGCTGGCGGTCACGCGCAGGCCGGCCGGCTCCAGGCTTTCCAGCGCGGACCTCAGTTCCTCGGCGCGGCGCGCGGCCACGTCCAGCGGACAGCCCGGCAACACCAGCAGCAGCTCTTCACCCCCGAAGCGCACCGCGAAGTCTTCGTCCCGGCACGAGCGCGACAGCAGCTCACCGATCCGGGTGAGGACTTCGTCGCCCACCAGGTGGCCATGCTGGTCGTTGATGCGTTTGAAGTGGTCGATGTCGAGGAGGATCAGGCTCAGCACGGTGTCGTCGCGGCGCCCCGATGACTCGAGCCTTTGGCTGAAGTCGCTGAGCACGTTGCGATTGTTCAGACCGGTCAGCGGATCGGTCATGGCCAGTTCGTAGAGCTGGCGGCGCTGTTGCTGGACCTGGTCGAACAGCTGCTTGTTGACGATCAGGTTGCCGATGCGCGCCCGGGCCTCCTCCATGATGACCGGCTTGTTGATGAAGTCGTTGACGCCCAGCCGGAACAGTTCGACGCGGCGTACCGGGTCTTCCATGCCCGACATCGCCAGGATCGGCAGCCGCGTCTTGTCCGGGTAGCGCTCGCGCAGGCGGTTGACCAGGGCCACGCCGCTCATGCCGCCCTCGACCAGGATGTCGCTGATGACCAGGTCGTGGCAGGTTTCGTCGAAATGTTCCCAGGCCTCGTCCGCGCTGCGGAAGTGGTCGACTTCGAGGTTCATCTTGCCGAGCAGGTGAATCATGATGCGGCTGACGCTACGGCTGTCCTCGACGTAGAGCACGCGCCCGGAGGGCGGATCGCCGTCCATTTCGCCGTTGCGAATGAAGCCCTGGGCACGCTGGAACAGTTGCTGGACTTCGGTCTTGGCGTGAATGTCGGTCACGCCGGCTTCGAAGGCGCGGCGCCGCACCTGTTTTTCGCCCACGGAGGTCAGCAGGATGATGGGCACGTCATGGCCGTGCGGCATCCTGCGAACCTGTCGGGTGAACTCGATGCCGTCGGTGTCGGGTAGCGACAGCGACACGCAGATCATGTCGACGCGTTCGCCTTCGACCCGGGCGAGGCCCGAGCGGCCGTCCTCGCAGACCAGGGCCTCGTGCCCGGCACGCGCCATCAGGCGCTGCCAGATGGCGCGAAACACTTTCGAGTGATCGACGACGAGAATCTTCAAAGTCCTTCCCTTGTTCGACCGGCTTGCGGCGGTCGTCCCCGTGGTGCGAGCAACTTATCACAGCTGCCTGGCACGAAAGGCTTCCGCAGGGCCTCGTGGGGTGCGGAAGGCGGCCGTGTCCCGACGGACGGCAGATGCAGTATGCTTTGCCCCGAATTCCAACCACCTCGGAGAAATGCATGCCCAGGGCAAGTGAGATCAAGCGCGGCCAGGTCGTCGAGCACGACGGTACCGTTTTTTCCGTGCGCAATATCGAGCGTTCGGCGCCGACCGCCCGCGGCGGCGGCACGCTCTATCGTTTCAAGCTCGAGGCGATCCCCGGCGGCGAGCGCCGGGAAGTGACGCTCAAGGGCGATGACGTGCTCAAGGATGCGGACCTGGTGCGCCGCCAGAGCGAGTTCTCCTACCGCGACGGCAACCAGTTCGTGTTCATGGACAGCGAGGACTTCACCCAGTACCTGATCGACGCGGAGGCCATCGGCGACAGCGCCGAGTACATCACCGACGGTCTGGAGGGCATCTACGTGCTGATTATCGACTCGATGCCGGTGGCCATTCAGCTGCCGCAATCGGTCGTGCTGGCGGTCAGCGACACGGCGCCGGTGATGAAGGGCGCGACCGCTTCGAAGTCCAGCAAGCCGGCCACGCTCGAGACGGGGCTCGAGATCCAGGTGCCCGACTACATCACGCCGGGGGAGAAAGTTCGCGTGAACACCGAATCCCGCGAATTCATGAGCCGCGCGTAGACTATGGGCGAGCGCGAACTCCGGGATCGGCTCAAGGCGCTGCGCGACGAACTGGACGGCGTCGATGCGGATCTGATCGAGCTGGCGACTCGGCGCCAGCGCCTGGTTTCGGATATCGGCCAGTTGAAACAACGGCACGGGCGCCAGCTACGGGACTTCGGGCGAGAGCGCGAGGTGCTCGATCGGGTGCGGCGCGCCGCCGTGTCGAAGGCCCTCGATCCCGGGCTGGCCGAAGACCTGTTCAAGCGCCTGATCGAGGCTTCCTTGACACGCCAGGAGCAGGAACGCCTGCGCCTGGGTCGCCACGGTCACGGGCGTCGCGCACTGGTGGTCGGCGGCGCCGGTCGCATGGGCCGCTGGCTGGCGGCTTTCCTCGACGGCCAGGGATTCGATGTGCTCATTGCCGACCCGGCAACCGCGGCCGACGGCGAGACCCGTTTCAAGGACTGGCGCGAGGCTCCGACCGACGTGGCCGTGATTGCCATCGCCGCTCCCTTGGCGATCACTGCCGAAGTGCTCACCGCGCTGGCCGGGGATCGGGTCGACGCCCTGGTGTTCGATGTCGGGTCGCTCAAGTCGCCGCTCGAGGCGGCCCTGCGTTCGGCGGCGGGGGCCGGCCTGCAAGTGTGCTCGATTCATCCCATGTTCGGGCCCGATACGCAGCTGCTGTCGGAAAAGCACGTCTTGCTGATGGATGTCGGCAATCAAGCGGCGGTCGAAGCGGCGCGCGCGCTGTTTGCCGATACCCTGGCGGAACTGGTGGTGCTCGATCTCGAGGAGCACGATCGACTCATGGCCCCGATTCTCGGCCTGTCGCATGCTCTGAGCATTGTCTTTTTCACCGCCCTGGCCGACAGCGGCGTGCCGGCCGAGCGCCTGGCGAAGCTGTCGAGCACGACCTTCGATCGCCAGCTGGCTATCGCGCGGGCGGTTGCCGGCGAGAACCCGGATCTCTACTTCGAGATCCAGTCGCTCAACCGCCACGGCGCCGGTGTGCGTGAGGTGATGCTGCAGGCCGTGCAGACCTTGAATCATGCCATCGAGAACGACGACGCCGAGGCGTTCCGGTACCTGATGTCAAGCGGGCGGGCTTACCTCTCCGAACTGGGGTAGGACAGGACGTTCTTCGTTCGCTCGTGCCGGCGCTTTGCGCGTGGGGGGCGGGTGAGACGGGTGCCTCGACAGCCACCGTGCCGCCCGTTACGCGAAATGCTCGTCGAGGTAGCGGTTGATTTCCTTCTCGACCGCCGGCTCCAGGTAAGAGAACAGAAAGGCCAGCTTGGCCTTGACGTGGACGGCCTCTTCGTCGACGTCGATCTCGCCGTGCACGCCCGATCGCTCGAACACGATGGTATCGCCGTCCCAGCCGTATTCGATGCTGAACTTCTCGGCCAGGTCCAAGGCGAGGTCGTCGGCGACTTGCTGGGCGTCTTCCAGCTTCATCGAGTGGGGCTTGCGGATATCGATACTCATTCGTTGCGGTCGTCGTGGTCGTGGTTGTCGTGGAATTCGGTCACCCAGCTGGCAAACTCTTCCGGCGGCAGCGGTTGGCTGTAGAGGAAGCCTTGCACCATGTCGCAGCCGGCCTGCGCAAGATAGTCGCGCTGGGCCGTTGTTTCAACGCCCTCGGCCACGGTGCGAAGACTCAGGCTGAGCGCCAGGCGGATGATGGCCATCACGATGGCTTCGCTTTCGTTGTGTTGCTCCAGTTCCTGGATGAACGATCGATCGATCTTGAACTGGTCGATCGGGAAACGTCTCAGGTAAGCCAGCGAGGAGTAGCCCGTGCCGAAGTCGTCGATGGATATGCCCACCCCCAGCGACTGGAGTTCACCGAGGATGCGGGCGGCCGCATCGGCACTGTCCATGATGACCGATTCGGTTATTTCCAGGCGAAGGCGGTCGGCCGGGACACCCGCCTGCTCGAGGGCCTGGCGGATATGGTTGCCGAGTTCGGGGTCGCGGAACTGCCGAGCCGATAGATTGACCGCGATTCGCAGGTCCATGTCGTTGTCGCGCCATCGGCGCGCCTGGGCTGCGGCCTCCTCGAGCACCCAGCGCCCGAGTGGAATGATCAGGCCCATGTCCTCGGCAAGCGGGATGAATTCGTCGGGTGGAACCCATCGTTCCTGGTCGTGCCAGCGAAGCAGCGCCTCGGCGCCGACGACTCGATTGGATTTGAGGTCGATGATGGGCTGGAAGTAGAGCAGCATGCGCCGATCCTCGACGGCGCGACGCAGCCTGGATTCCATGTCGACGCGCTTGAGAGCCGAGGCGTTCATGTCATCGGTGTAGAAGCGGAACTGATTCGCGCCCAGCTGCTTGGCGCGATACATGGCGATATCGGCGTTACGGAGCAGCGTGTTGTAGTCCTGGCCGTTGCCGGGAAAGACGCTGATGCCGATGCTGGCGGTGATGTTCATCTCTCGCCCGGCCACGCCGAATGGCTGGTCGAAGCACTCGAGGAATGCGTTGGCCCGTCCGGGCAGGTCGCCCGCGTCCTCGACATCGGTCAGCAGGATCACGAACTCGTCGCCGCTGATGCGCGCGACGGTGTCTCGCGCCAGTACCTGGCTGCGCAGGCGATCGGCGACTTCGCGCAGTACGCCGTCGCCCGCGGCGCGGCCGAGGCTGTCGTTGATGCGCTTGAACTGGTTGAGGTCGATGAACAGCAGGGCGATGGCGTGCCCGTCGTGCCGGGCGGCGGCCATTGCCTGCTTGACGCGGTCCTGGAGCAGGTTGCGGCTGGCCAGCCCGGTCAGCGTGTCCTGGCTGTACTGGCGTTCGAGCTGCTCTTCGTACTGCTTTCTGTCGGTGATGTCGTTGATGATGCCGACGAAGTGAGTGGCTCGCCCGTACTCGTCGAATACCGGCGCGATGGTCAGCTCGTTCCAGAAGGGCGTGCCGTCCTTGCGGTAATTGCGCAAAAGGGCGTCCCCTTCCTGTTGCTTGGTGATCGCCTCACGGATGTCGATGAGCTGGCGTTGGTCCCGGTCGTCGCCGTTGAGAAAGCGAGGATCGCGACCCATCACTTCAGCGCGAGTGTAGCCGGTGATCCGTTCGAAGGCGCTGTTGACGTACAGGATGGGTGTGTCCGGGTGCTCGGCGGAAGTGATCATCACGCCGTTGGGAGAAGCTTCGATCACGCGGCGGCTGAGGCGATTGAACTCTTCGGCCGACTTGAGGCTGGCCTCGGCCTGCTGGCGCAGCGACTCCCGCCGATAGTTTTCAAGCGCGTAGGAGATGTCGCCGGCGACTTCCTGGACCAGGCCGGTCAGTGCGGAGTCGAAAAAGCCCGACTCGTTGGAAAACAGGCTCAGCGCGCCGATGACCTGGCCGCCGGCTTCCAGCGGGCAGGCTGCCGTCGAGTGCAGGCCATTGTCCTCGAACACGGCGCGGATCTCCTTCAGCGCGGGCTCGGCGCCGAGATCGTTGCTCAGGAAGATACGGTTCTCACCGATGGCGATTTCGACCGGCGTTCGAAACGGGGGCTCGACCACGAAAGCCCCCACACGATCGAACATGTCCCGGTTACCGCCGTGGCGGGCGACGACCTCGACCGTCTTGCCATCGTCGGCCAGCAACCCGATCCAGGCGAGGGTGAAGCCGCCGCGTTCGACGGCGATCCGGCACACGCCCTCGAGCAATTCGTCCCGGGAGCCGGTGTGGACGATGAGCTGGTTGATGGCGCTCAGCGCCGAATAAAGCCGGTTGAGGCGTTCGATCTGGCCCTTGGCCGACTGCAACTCCTGGACGCGTCTTGCCAGTTCGGCGCTGCGCTCCTCGAGTTTGCGCACCAGGGCCTGGCTGTAGCGACGATCGGCTTCCGCCCCCGCGGTCAGCGGTTGCCTGGGGTGCACGGGCCGGCGTCCGGCTTCGGCGAGCACCGCCTCGAGTCGCTTGAGGAAAACCTGCGGTTCGGTCGGCTTGATCAGGAAAGCGTCCGCGCCGAGATCGCGCGCCAGGCGTTCGTCCTCGGACTGGGTGTAGGTGGCGGTGTAGACGATGAACGGGATGGCCGCGAGCCGCTCGTCCGCTTTCCATTCACGCAGCAGCGTGAAGCCGTCCATGGTGGGCATCAGCAGGTCGCTGATGATGATGTCGGGTGGGCGCGCTCGGGCCTTCTCGAGCGCGGCGGACCCGTCCGCCGCCTCGCTGACCTCGAAGTCGTGCGCGCAAAGCAGTGACTCCAGCAGGTAGCGGTTTTCCTCGTGATCGTCGACGATCAGCACGTGTCTCATCGAACTTCCTCGAGAAACTGCTCGACCTGGTCGGCGAAAGTGGCCGGGTCGATGGGTTTTTCGATGTAGCCGGTGCAGCCGGCCGCCAGGCAGTTCTCACGGTCACCCGGCATGGCGTAGGAGGTCACGGCAACGATCGGGGTGTCCGCGAGGCTTTCCATTTTTCTCAGTTGCCGGGCCACTTCGTAGCCGTCCATCCCCGGCAACTGGATATCGAGCAGGATCAGGTCGGGGGGCTCGCGTTCTGCCCGCTTCAACCCGGAGGGCCCGTCCAGTTCTGCCGTGACCGCCCAGTTTCGGGCGCCCAGCAGGTAGTTGACCAGGTAGGCGTTCTGTTCATTGTCCTCGATCAGCAGGATCCTTCCCCTCATGCCGGTTCTCCGGTCTTGGCCGTTGCCAGCGGCAGCTTCAACTTGAAGGACGTCCCCACGCCCCATTGGCTGTCGACTTCGATTTCTCCGTGCATCAGCTCGGCCAGGCGCTTGCAGATGACCAGGCCCAGCCCCGTTCCCTCGTGCTTGCGCGACATCGTCGAATCGATCTGGCGAAACGGCTGAAACAGGTTCTGCATGTCTTCTTCGCGGATGCCGATGCCGGTGTCGCGAATCGTGATCACCACCGGATTGTGCGCCTCATCGGGGATCGTGTCGACTCCGACTTCGACCGAACCGGATTCGGTGAACTTCACCGCGTTCCCGATGAGGTTGAACAGGATCTGCTCGACCCTGCGCGCGTCGCCGCGGCGAAGGCCCGGGTGACAGTGACGCTTGACCTCGATCGCCAGGTTCTTTCGCTCGGCCAGCGGGCGGACGATCTCGACCACCTTGTCGACCGAGTCGGCAAGGTCGAAGGCCTCGTCGGACAAGGTCATCTCGCCGGCTTCGATGCGCGAAATGTCGAGCACGTCGTTGATCAGTGTCAGCAGGTGCTGGGAACTGTTTCGAACCATGCCAAGCTGCTTGGTCTGCTCGGCGTTGAGTGGGCCGGCCAGTTCCTGCAGCAGGATGCCGGTAAAGCCGATGATGGAGTTCAACGGGGTGCGCAGTTCGTGGCTCATGGTGGCCAGGAAGGCCGACTTGACCCGGTCGGCGGCCTGGGCGCGATCGCGCGCGACGGCCAGCTGGCTTTCGACGCGCTTTTGCACCGTGATGTCGACCAGCAGCCCGACGATTCCCATCGGCGTGTCCTGAGGTCCGAGGATGCGGGTGGCCGTATAGAGCATCTCGTGGCGGGTGCCGTCGGCGAAATCGACCGTGATTTCGCGATTGATGGAGCCGCCCAGCTCCAGCAGCTGGCGTTGCTCGACCTCGAACGCCTCGCGCTGGGCGCGCGGGAGGTAGTCGAGTTCGGTGACGCAGCGCCCGGCGATGTCGTCGCGGCTGAGACCGAATGCGCGCTCGTAGGCCTTGTTGCAGCCCGTGAACCTGAGATTCATGTCCTTGTAGTAGATCAGGCTGGGGATGTGGTCGATCAGGGACTGGAAGAATGCGGAGGTCTCGCCCAGCTCGCGCGTTCGTGCATCGACTCGTCGTTCCAGCTCGCGCGTGTGCTGGCGCGCCTGCTCATAGACCTGGCGAGTGCGTGCGCGCACCTGGCTGCGCAGGATCAGCACGATGATCAGGCCGCCGAGGAGCATGACGGATACGGCCGCGAGCGCCCACGGCAGCCACAGCGGCCAGGTGGTCAGCGGCGGCCCGCTGGTCCAGCGTTCCAGCGACCGGTACCAGGGCGACTGCGAGTCCTGCTTGAAAGCGACAAGGTGACGATCGATGGCTTCGAGCAGGTGCTGCCGGCCGGTGGGAGCGGCGGCGAAATACAGCCGCGAGGGCGAGAAGATCACCGAAGTGTCCTCGAGACCGTGCCGTGTGGCGTTGTGTTCACCGAAGAAGCGGTTGGTGATGACCGCGTCGGCCTGACCCGAACGGGCCGCCGAGAAGGCGCGCTCGAAGTCCGGGAAGGTCAGCAGCTCGATCCGGATGCCGAAGCCTTCGACCATCGAAGAGAGCTGGTCGCGCTGGATCGAGCCGGCCAGTACGGCGACCCGCTGGCCGTCCAGGTCGAGGATGGAACGGATACGGCTGCCCGCCGGGGCGTACACCTGATTCCAGCTCGTACGGGCGGGTTCGTTGTGAAAGGAGAACAGCTCGGTTCGCTCGGACGATCGGGCGACGTCCGGCATCAGGTCGATCTCGCCTTGGCTCAGCCGCTGCAGGCCTTCTTGCCAGGTGCCCGGCACATACTCGAGGCCCCAGCCCTCGCGCGCCGCGATGGCCTCGATCAGGTCGATGAAGATCCCTTGCGGATTGCCGGACTCGTCGAGCCCGATCTTGGGGCTGTTCTGGTAGACGCCGACGCGAACGGTGTCGGAGGAGAGCGGCTGGATCGGGGACTGCGCCAATGCAGCCAGGCAGAACGGGACGAACAGGAATGCGAGGGAGCTCAAAGCCCTCCGACTGAATCTTCGGTTCGGATCGCGTGCTGCGCCGAACCGGCTTCCCGGACCGCCCGATTGATTCACCACTAACGCCCTCCCGCGTCGAGGTGGTTTCGAGTGCCAGCATACGGAAAACGACGGCCTGGCGCCATCGCGCGTCACAGGGTGGTTCGCGGCGGAATCAGCACGCTGGCGAGGATCATGCCGGTGGTCAGCGCCACCGCGATGATGCCGGCGAGAATGGCGGTTTCCACGCCCGCAACCACGTCGTCCTGCAGCAGCGTGGCCAGGCTTCTCAGTCCGATGCTGCCGGGAACAAGCAGGATCAGCCCCGGTATGTGCAGGATCGACGACGGTCGTCGCGACAGGAGCACGAACAGGTTGCCCGCCAGGCCGACGGCCAGGCCGCCGGCGAAGGCGCCGACGATCGGGGCCTCGAGCCATCCGCCCAGCCCGGTGCCGATCCAGGCGATGAGCGAGACCATCAGGATCCAGAACCAGTCGCGCATATGCGCCTGGATGAGCATCATCAGGCCGAAGGCCGCGGCCACGAGCCCGGCGAAGGGCAGCCATTCGGGGCTGGGCGAGGCGGCCGTGAGTTCCACCGGGCCGACGATGGCCTGCCCGGCCATGCCCCCGAGCACCAGGCCGAAGGCCAGCAGCGCGAAGACGGTGACCGAAAAGGCCAGGCGAGACGAGCCCGATACCAGGTGCCCGGTGGACAGCTCGCGTGCGGCCGTGGTCAGGTCCATGCCCGGCAGCAGCGGAATCATGGCGGCGAGCACGGCCGGCATCAGCGCCGTTCGCCCGTCGAATCCGCACCAAAGCGAGCCCAGGAAGGTGATCAGTGCGGCCACCATGGGCATGATCAGGCGCGAGCGTTCCACGTGCTGGCGCATCCACCAGATCGTCAGCCCGCTGACGGCGCCCAGCGGCGCCGACATCAAGGCTTCACGCCAGCCGCCGCCGAGCAGCGGGGCCACGCCCCCTCCGATCAGCGTGAACGCCAGCACCTGCAGCCAGGCGCCATAGAGCGGTGGCGCGGCATCGATGGCGCGCACGCGCTCGTCGGCCTGCTGTGGGTCGATGCGCCCGTCGGCCAGGTCTTCCATCACCTCGGTCAGGTCCGCCAGCTTGGACAGGTTGGCCGAGCCCGGCTCGGAACGGGCGAGGAAGGTCTGCTGCTTGTCGCCGTCGCCGAGGGAGACGATCAGCGCGGTCGGCGTGGAGAAGAACTCCGCCTGCAGACCAAGGCGCTCGGCCATGATCTGCATCGACGACTCGAGCCGATGCGCCGGCGAACCGACGTGCAGCAGGGCACGGCCGAGATTGAGCACCAGCCGCGCATAGCGGTCGGACGAGTAGGGTTGTTCGTTGCCGAGCGTGTCGTCGGGGGCTTCTTGCGTCACTTTTCCCAAAGCCGTTGTCGGATCGTTTCCGAAGTGTCGCATAATGCCGTTTCGACTTTATGCAATCCGTGGTGACTCCCAGGCATGGAACTCCAGTTTTTCCAGGTAGACGCTTTTGCCGACAAGGTCTTCGAAGGCAATCCCGCCGCCGTCGTTCTGCTGGACGAGTGGCTCGACGACGAGCTTCTGCGCGCGATTGCCGACGAGAACAACCTGTCCGAGACGGCCTTCTGCGTGGCCGAGGGCGACGGCTACAGGTTGCGCTGGTTCACCCCGCATTCCGAAGTGGACCTTTGCGGTCACGCCACGCTGGCGACCGCCCATGTGCTGTTCGAGCACCTGGGGTTTGCCGCAGAGGAGGTCGTGTTCGAAAGCCGTAGCGGGGCGCTGCGGGTTCGTCGCTGCGATGCGGGGCTTGAGCTCGATTTTCCCGCCGCCGGTCGCCGCGAGATCGGTATTCCTTCCGGCATGGCCGAAGCGCTGGGCGCCAGGCCCCGACAGGCCTTCGAGGGTGGCGACTGCATGGTCGTTTTCGGCAGCGAGGCCGAGGTCCGGGCGCTGTCACCCGACTTTCGCGCGCTGGCGAGAATGCCCGGCCGCGGCGTCATCGCCACCGCACCGGGTGACGAAGTGGATTTTGTCAGCCGCTGCTTCTTTCCGAGACTGCGGGTCGACGAGGACCCGGTCACCGGTTCGGCCCATTGCCAGTTGGCGCCCTACTGGGCCGAGCGCCTCGACAAGGATGTTCTCGTCGCCCGGCAGGTTTCCGCCCGCGGCGGCACCGTGCGCTGCCGGGTGGCCGGCGAGCGCGTGATGCTCGCCGGCCCGGCGGTGGATTTCATGAAGGGCACGATTCGCCTGTAACAGTCCCTGTCAACGGCGGGTTTCGCTCACGCGACTGCCGTCGATGATCGTGCCAGTCACGTGCGTGGTGTATTCGAACGGGTCGCCGTCGAACAGGGCCACGTCGCCATCCTTGCCCACTTCCAGCGAGCCGACCTTGTCGGCCAGTCCGAGGATGCGGGCCGGCGCCATCGTGACCAAATCGAGCGCCTGGTCGAAGCTGGCGCCATAGGGAATGGTCATGGCCGCTTCGAACAGCACCACGCGGGTCTTGGGCACATAGCCTTCGAAGCCCGACTGAAGGGCCACTTCGATGCCGGCATCCTTGAGCTCCGCGGCGGTGGTGAACGCCATATGGGCCGTGTCGCCGCCGGCGCGCGCACGCGCCATGGTCGGGTGGACGATTACCGGCACGTCGGCGGCCTTGATTTCGTCGACCAGCAGGTGCGCGTCGCTGGCCCCGGCCAGGATCAGGCGGAAGCCGAACTCCTCGGCCAGCCTGAGCGCAGTCATGATGTCGCTATGGCGGTGCGCTTCGATGATCAGCGGCACTTCGCCGGAGAGCACCTCGACCAGGGCGTCGAGGCCCAGGTCGCGCCCCGGCGCCTTGCCTTCCTCGGCCGATTCGCGCTTGTCGCGGTATTCCTGCGCGGCGTAGAGCTTCTCGCGCAGAATCGCCACCGCCTTCGATCGGTTGCCCGGAGAGGAGCGATCGTGGCGCGTGGCGCCTTCTCCCAGGGTGGCCGCCAGCGCCGAGTAGGGGCGCACGACTGCCGCGTCGACGGTGTCGCCGGCGCTCTTGGCGATCAACATCTGGCCGGATATGACCTCGCCGGGGCCGTGGCCGGTGTGCAGGGTGGTCACGCCGTGCTCGCGCTGCCAGCTCACGAGCTTCTCGCGCGGGTTGTAGGCGTCGATGGCGCGCAGTTCTGGCTGGATGGCGGCCGAGCGTTCCAGCTGGTCCTGGTCGTGCGGCTGGTTGAGGTAGCCCGACAGGCCCACCGTCGAGCGCGCGTCGATCAGGCCGGGCGTGGCCACGGCCGATTCGAGCACCAGCATGCCGTCGGGGATGTCGGTCGAGTCGGCCGGGCCGACGGCGGTGATCTTGCCGTCCTCGATCACGACGACCCCGTCTTCGATCATTTGCCCGGGTGCGGTGTGGAGCGTGTCGGCGCGCACGGCGATGTCCTGCGCCGTGGCGGGCAGGGTGACGGCGGCCAGTACGAGCAGGGCGAGTGCGTTTCTCATAATCGTCCTCATTGCGCGTCTCCATGGCCGTGGCCGTGAATATGACCGTTGCCGTCGTCGTCCGACAGCGCGTTGAAGCCTCCTTCGGCGACCCGGCGGTCGTCGGCATCGTCGAGGTCGAAGCGCCGTTTGCCTTCCACCCAGGTTTCGAGCACGCGGGTGTAGACGCTGAACGGGTCGCCGGAGAGGATCACGAAGTCGGCGTCCTTGCCGGGCGTGAGCGTGCCCACCCGATCGGCCATGTCGAGCATCTCGGCGCCGCGGATGGTCAGCGACTCCAACGCGGCCTGGCGCGACATGCCGGCACGGATGGCCATCGCGGCCATGCGCAGGAAGTAGCGCGAGTCGGTCACCCAGTCGTCGGTATGCAGCGCGACGCTGGCGCCGGCGCGCTCGAGCGCGGGGGCCGAATCGGCCAGAAGGTTTCTGGCTTCGAGCTTGCCGCCGGGGCTATCGATCAGGATCAGCGAGACCGGCACATCGGCGGCGGCGATCTCGTCGGCGACGCGGTAGGCCTCGGAAGTGTGATGGAGCACCATGCGGAAGCCGAACTCTTCCTTCAGCCGCATGGCGGTCATCAGATCGTCGTGGCGATGGCTGTGGAAGTGCACCATGCGCTTGCCGCTGAGCACTTCACCGAGCGCTTCCATGCCCAGGTCGCGCGGCGGTGCTTCGCCTTCTTCGGCGGCATCGGCCTTCTCGACGTATTCCTGCGCCTTGATGTAGGCCGCGCGCACCAGGGCGGCGGATTTCGCCCGCGTGCCGGGGAAGGGCGCATCGCGCATCGGGTTGGTACCGTTGGCCATCTTCATGCCGCCCATGATCCCGCCGTCGTCGAAACGGTAGGCCAGGTCGGTGATCGCGTTGCCGTCGCGCAGCTTCAAATACACCGTCTGGCCGCTGATGAGGTGACCGGATCCGGGCATCACGTTGACGCTCGTGATGCCGCCGGACAGCGCGCGCTTGATGCCGGAGCTGCGCACGTTGACCGAATCCATCGCCCGGGCCTCGGGCTGGATCGGGCCGGAGCGGTCGGCGCCTGAGACCTCGCCGATATGGCTGTGGGTGTCGACGATGCCGGGCATGATCACTGCACCTGCTTCCAGTTCGGTGACTTCGGCCTCATCCGGAATGGTGATCTCGTCGCGGGCACCGACGGCGCCGATCGCGCCGTCGATGACAAGCAGGGTGCCGCCGTCGATCGGATCACCATCGACCGGAATGATCGTCGCGCCGACGAAAGCGCGTGTTTCCGCCAGCAGGGCAGACGGGACTGCGAGCAGCAGCAAAATTGCCGCCAGCCCATGTGAAAGGCTTCTCAAGGGGGACTCCTTCAAGTAATTGCGCAAGTTCTACAAAATGGCAGAGGTGGCCGCGCAATGCAATTGACGGCGCTGAATGAATGCATTCACCGCGTCAATGACCTACTCGTCCAGCTTCGGCGGTTTCCGCGCTCGCTTGATTTCCTTGTGTCGCTGCTTCTTCTTTTTCCAGCGTTTCTTGGCCGAACGGCTCGGTCGGGTCGGAATGCGCTTTTTCGGCTTGTGGTGGGCCTTCTCGATCAGCTCGGCCAGGCGCTCGCGCGCTTCCTCGCGATTGCGGTGCTGGCTGCGGTGGCTTTTGGCCTCGATCGTGATTACGCCGTCGGTATCGGCGCGCCGGCCCGCCAGGTCGAGCAGGCGGACCTTGACCGGCTGGGGCAGGAAGTCGGAATTGACGACGTCGTATCGCAGTTGTACCCCGGTTTCGGTGCGATTGACATGTTGACCGCCGGGTCCGCCGGCCAGAATGAACTGTTCTTCCAGTTCCTTTTCCGGGGGCAGGAATCGGTTGGGCGTTGCAGGCATCGGTAATTTCCTTTAGATTCTGGCGCCAGTGTAAGGGGAACCCGCCCGTGGGCCGGAGCGGCAACCCGCCTCCATGGGCCTGCCGGGTTGATCATGCTGCCAGCTAGAAATCGTTTCGTCATCGCGCTGCTCGCCCTGCTGGGGTCGGGTTTCCTGCTGATCAGCGTGCTCAGCTACTTCGTGGCCGAGCATTCGATGGACGAGCGCATTGCCGGCGAAATCCTGCCGCTGACCAGCGACAACGTCTATTCCGAGATCGAGCGTGATTTGCTGCGGTCGATCCTCATTTCCTCCCTGATGGCCAACGATACCTTCGTCCGGGACTGGATCACGGCCGGGGAGGAAAGCCCCGATGCCATCGTTCGCTACCTGCGCGAGATCCAGCGAGAGTACGGCACGACAACGGCGTTCTTCGTCTCCGAGGACACGCACAACTACTATCACCCCACAGGCATCATCAAGCAGGTCGCTTCCGACGATCCGGCCGACGGCTGGTATTTCCGGGCGCGCCGGATGACCGACGACTACGAGATCAACATCGACCACGACACGGCAGACCGCACTCGCCTGAGTATCTTCGTCAACTACCGCGTCGTCGACGGTCAGGGCCAGTTCCTGGGCCTGACCGGTATCGGACTGGCCGTCGAGCAGGTCGTCGAGCTGATCGAATCCTACGAACGGCGCTACAGCCGCGACATCTATTTCGTCGACCGTGACGGCGCCGTTACCCTGGCAAGCGACCAGGACGACTCGCACCCGGACCTGCAGGAGCGGCCGGGACTGGCGCAGTTCGCCACGCGGATCCTTGCCAACCCCAGCACGTCCCTGACGTACCACAGCGATCAGGGCGAGACTGTGTTTCTCAACAGCCGGCTGGTGCCCGAGTTCGGCTGGTACCTGATCGTCGAACAGAGCAAGAACGAAGCCGAGGGCCAGCTCCTGCGTACGCTCGGGGTCAACATCATCCTGGCCCTGACGATTACAGGCCTGATCCTCGGCCTGGTCTATGTCACGCTCAACCGCTACCAGCGCCGTCTCGAGCAGATGGCTACCACCGACAAGCTCACCGGCGCTGCCAACCGCCACGTCTTTCAGATGTTGTTCAGCCAGGTCGTTGGCAATGCACGTCGGCGCAACGAGGGCATTGCCTTGATGTGCATCGATCTCGACGGCTTCAAGCCCATCAACGATCGCTATGGCCACCAGGCCGGGGATGGGGTGCTGCGCCAGTTTGCCGGTGTGGTCAACAGCATCCTTCGCGAGTCCGACACCCTGTGTCGCTGGGGCGGGGATGAGTTCCTGGTACTCATGGCCGGCTGCAATGCCAGCCAGGCTGCGGGTGTTGCCGAAAAGATTCGCCGCACCGTCGAAGAACGCAGCTTCACGTACAACGGCAAGAGTGTCGATCTCACCATCAGTATCGGTGTGACCGAAGTCGCCATGGAAGATGCCATGGAGTCGGCTGTTGCCCGCGCCGACCAGGCGCTGTACCAGGCCAAGGAAGCCGGGCGAAATCGCGTCGCCAGTCTTTAGGTGGGCATGATCCACATCGCCCTGCACTTCATCGTGCCGCTGCTGGCGGCCGTTACTTTCTACAGCGGGCGATGGCAAAGCGCTGTCATGATCATGATCGCCACCATGCTGGTCGATATCGACCACCTGCTGGCCGATCCGGTCTACGATCCGGAGCGTTGCTCCATCGGTTTTCACCCGCTCCACACGCTGCCCGCGATCGCCATCTACGCGGCCCTGTTCGTGCTTCCGATGTTCTGGCGCCGGAAGGACGCCGCTGAGGACCTGCAGCCCAGCGCCCGAGTCATTCACCTGGTCGGCCTGGGCCTGCTGATTCACATGGCACTGGATTGGGTGGATTGTTTCACTTGATTCAGGTGGAATGGGGGTGTGTCTTGTGCAACGACTTGAGCAATTCGGGTGGCGCGCCCGGTCCACAGAACCGGTTCGGTTCAAGACAAGCCGGAGGATGCCCCTGACTTTCACGGCGAATTAAGGCTGTTCTGTCTAACATGCAAGTGTTGCAGCAACAACGCCATCCCGGGCCAGCAAGTCACTCCTCAGGAGCCATGAAATGACCAAAGTGCTTGAACAAGTCCTGTCGGCCAATGCCGGCTACGCAGAGAACTTCGGCGACAAGGGTGATTTGCCGATGCCGCCGGCCAGGCAGTTTGCCATCCTGACCTGCATGGATGCGCGCCTGGATCCGGCCAAGTACGCCGGCCTGGCAGAAGGCGATGCTCACGTCATTCGCAACGCCGGCGGCCGAGCGAGCGACGACGCCATCCGTTCCCTGGTGATTTCCTACAAGTTGCTGGGTACGCGGGAGTGGTTCGTCATTCACCACACCGACTGCGGCATGGAGACGTTCGACAACGAGACGATGGGTGAACTGCTGGCCGGTAGCCTGAAGACATCAACCGTGGATGAGAACGGCTGGCACGACAGCAATGCCGGTGGCGGGACGACAGGCGGCAAGTTCGTCAACTGGCTGACCATCAGCGACAATGCCCGGAGCGTGGTCGACGACGTGGCGCGAATCAGGAACAATTCCATGGTACCCGCGGACATTCCGATCCATGGCTACATCTACGATTGCAAGACCGGCAAGCTGATTGAGGTGCCTGAAGCGACCGACGCGGGCAAAGTGAGCTGAAGCCTGCCCGTCGGCGGCCGCAACGCATGAACAACACGATCCGAATACTGGTTACCGCGTTTGCCGCAGTGGCGGTTTACTTTCTTGCCTACTGGCTGCCGCTGCTGCTGGTTGCCTGGGAAGGTTACCTCTGGCTGGCTCCATTCGTGGCGCTGCTGTGCGCGATCGCGGCGGGGCGATACGTCTGGCGTTCACTGGGCCCGGAAGGCGCAGGCGGCCCACTGCCGAGCATGCTGATCGGCGCATCGGTTCTCGGCGGGCTGGGCTTCGTCATCGGCTTCTTCGGGCCATTGATCCTTGCCCCGGAGGCCAACCAGGGCCCGTTGCTCGGAATCTTCATTACCGGACCGCTCGGCATCGTGCTGGGTGCCGTAGCGGGCTTCTTCTACGGGCTGCGCCGGGGTGGCAGGGGTTAGAGCATGGGCCTTGAACGGTATTCCTGTCGGTGCTTCCGCAGTTGACCGGGTGTTGACGGGATCTCGAAGTCCGAGTCTGGCATGGCTGGAAGGGAGAGTGCGCATTAAGGCGGATCTCGTCGCCGAGGAAGACTGGGCGGCCATCCAGGAGACGCTGTTTCTGCTACCAGTACCCGGAATGCGCAATCCCGACTCTGCGCCACCGGCTGGCAGAGGTTCCTGAAAATCCGGCCGGCTTGCAAGCTTCGGTCGCTTGAAGCAGTATCGTCTCCATGGCGCTGGCAGGCAGCAAGTTTGACGGTGTTCCCGTTTGTCCTTCACCGCGGCAGTCATTGCGTTACCGACTTCACTCCGATTGATCGGGCCGGGAGACTCGAGCTGTGTGCAATGGAAGTTCTCATTCCTGATCGGGGAGCGAAGGGGCGTTTTGAATTCATTGGGTGGATCGAGGGAGTAGTCAGATGCAAGAGAACAGAGGGCCCGAGGGGCTTGGTGGGTGGCTGATTCTTGTCGGAATCGGAATTGTTGTGGGGCCATTTCGCATGGCCTTCATCATGCTGGAGACTTATCGGGAGCTCGGCGCAAACGGTACTTGGGAAATCCTGACAACCCAGGGCTCCGGGTTCTATTACCCGGAGCTGGCGGCACTGATCGTCGTCGAAATGGTGGTCAACCTGGCTATTCTCGCGGCGTCGGTGTACGTCGCTTATCTCTTCTTTACAAAGCGCCGAAGTCTTCCGGCGTGGTATATCGGCGTCGCTGTGTTTTCCCTGGTGTTCGTGCTTGTCGATGCGATCGTCGTCTCGGCAATGCTTCCGGACATGCCGTTGCTGGATTCCGAAACCGCAAGGGAGATGGGTAGGTCGCTCATCCAGGTCTGCGTCTGGGTGCCCTACATGCTGGTGTCCAAACGGGTCAAGAACACCTTCGTGAACGGCCCGGGTGGCAGCGGAGAGGTGCGGCTTGAACAAGACCGGGCCGATGTGGTTGAACCAGCGGCACCGGCACGATCGGGCGGTGCTGTGAGTCCCGCCGACTCCGGACGATAATCGACTATGGCGCTCTAGCGAGGCCTGGGGCCATGCGAATATCGAGCTGGTCGCTTCGCGCTCCGGAAAGCGGACCCTAGAATATTCCCGTTAGCGGCGGCCGCGCCCACGATCTTCCCGAGTGGGCTGCAAATTTTTGGGAGTAGACTTCCCTCATACCCGCTACCTTCAGGAGGTCGACCGTGATCGATGAAATTGTGGAAGGAATCAAGTGGATTCTTGGGCTAGATGCCAATGATCTGAACGTCTATCAAATGGCCGCACGGGCCGTTCTCGCATATCCGGTCGGTATTGCCTTCGTGCGCCTGGGCGAGAAGCGGTTCATCGGCAAGATTACGGCCTTCGACGTGATCATGGGCATCGTCATCGGGTCGATCCTGGCGCGAGCCATAACCGGCGGTGCACCCTTCCTGGCCAGCCTGGGTGCGGGGCTGGTGTTGGTAACACTTCACTACCTGTTTGCCGTGCTGTCCTACCACGTCGATTGGTTCGGCGGGATCGTCAAGGGCTCGGGTCGCACTCTGGTCGAGGACGGCAAAGTCCTGTGGGAGGCAATGCGAAAGAGCCATATCAGCGAGCGCGACCTGATGAGCGCGGTACGCGAGAACGGCGGCATAGACAGACTCGACAACGTCAAGCTGGCGCGGATGGAGCGAAGCGGTAACATCAGCGTGGTTGCCGCCGGTAAGTAGGGCCGCTCTTTGCAGCGTGCAGCAGCGCTACAGGCCGCACGCTGCTACTGGAGCAGCCTCCGATCAGCAGAAAAGTCGCAGCTAGCCGGGTGTTGACGCGTTCTAGAAGAACGGAGTTGGCGATGGCGTGAAAGGAAAGTACGTATTGACGCACGTACGTGATGGCGTACAATTTAGGTGATCGACCACTCTGAGGCACCTGACATGGCGGGTATTACAGCCACCGAGGCACGCAGCAATCTCTATCGACTGATCGACGAAGCGGCCGAGTCCCACAAACCGATCGTGATTACCGGCAAGCGAAACAAGGCGGTTCTCGTCGCCGAGGAGGACTGGGAGGCCATCCAGGAGACGCTCTTTCTGCTATCCGTTCCCGGAATGCGCGAATCCATCCGGGAGGGGATGGCCACCCCCGTTGACGAGTGCGATGAGGAACTCGACTGGTGACCTGGAAGCTTGTCTACACCAGACAGGCCCAGAAGGACGCCAGTAAACTCGCATCCAGCGGTTTGAAGCCCAAAGCCCAAGAGTTGCTTGCGCTAATTGCTGAAGATCCGCTCCGACGACCGCCGCCCTTCGAAAAACTCGTCGGTGACCTTGCCGGCGCCTATTCGCGCCGCATCAATATCCAGCACCGCCTGGTATATCAGGTGCTCGAGGATCAGAAAGTCGTCAAAGTGCTGCGGCTATGGAGCCACTACGAATAGCTCGGCATCCAACAGTCTGTCTTGGACAGTCCGTGTGGACAACCTACACTAGAATACGTAAATGAATCCGATGCCTACCTCGGCTTCATAGTTGTTGCGTGCGATTGGGCTATCCGCAACGTCGCTACCATAGCGCTCATACAGCGCCTCGCCGAAAATCTGCCAATTCTCGTTGATGTAGTTGCGATAACTGTAGTTGACGCCAATCGAGCGGAATCCGCCGCTCAGATCGGTCTCGTTGAGTCCCGATGCGGCTGACTGCAATGCGTTGATGCCAAAATCTCTATTGGCACGCTCGCTATCGTGAAAAACGGCAACGATACCGATTTCTGAACCGCTTCCGTCCTTCCGTTCGCCGAAGCGGCGCCCTACACCGAAGATACCAAGGTTTCCGTTTTCGCCGGTTACAACTCGACCATCCAGCCAATAGCGCCAATCGGCATTGAACGCGCGACGGGTTTGCAGTACGACTTCAATCCCCTCATCCGTGTCGCCGAGTCCATCCAGGCGACCGTCGTCGGAATCGCTTTCTTCACGACCTTCATCGAAGGCCACGGCGGCGTCGAAAAACCACGTATCAGCACGAAGGCCACGCCACCCCAGCGCCTCACCGGCCCAGTAGAAAATGTCATCACCCCTGCGCCATTGTGCTGCACCGGCAGGCTGGACTTCGAAGCCGAATTCATCCGACCCTTCGTAGGCCGATTCGTATTCCACACCCAGGCCCAGCCCGAAGCCCCAGCCATCCTCACCCCTTGTGAAGTCGTCGACGGAGGGCAAGGGCACCAAGGCCGCTTCCTGGTCCTGAGCTGATGCTGTCTGAAAGAAGAGGGTCTGTACGAATGCCACCAACAGAAGACCTGAAACCTTTTTCATTTGAAGTACGCTCTAACCTATGAGGTGGCGTAATTTCCCAGAGTGTTTGTGAGGTTTTCGTGATTGGGCCACACACAATCATGTTGCGATCTACGTGGTCGATTCTGAATGCGTTTTGCTACCTGGTCTTGTCGCTGCGGCGAGGCGCTATCGAACAACCAGCGCGACCCCGGTAACGATCAACATCACGTAGACCACCTGCCTGAACCGGCGTTCATCCAGTCGGTGGTGCAGGAATTCCCCCAGGAAATAGCCCGTCGCGAGTACCGGCAGGTACATCGCTACCTTCGGTAACGCTGGAATCAGCGTCCCGTCGAGCACAAAGGCGACGGTCAGGCCGAGATTCAGGCTGAACCATACTGTGACCAGCGTCGCCCTGAGGCTGCCTTTGTCGAGATGCTTGCCCGCCATGGCGTAGACCAGCAGCGGTCCGCCGGAAGCGAACAGTCCGTGGGTGATGCCGGCGGCGAAGGTCAGGATTCGGCTCAGCCACGGGGGATGGCGGTGACTCGGCACGTGTTTGACCAGGCGCCAGAGTTCCCGTGAGGCGAACCAGATGATCAGCACGCCGAGCAGCATCTTGAGCAGGCTCTCGCCCAGCCAGGGGCGCAGGAAGTAGCCGGCCAGTGTTCCGGCGGCCATCAGTGGCAGGACGAGCTTCAGCAGAAACGCCTTGTCGATGTGGTGGCGGTTTTTCCAGGCGATGGTGCCGGTCATGAAGATGTTCAGGGGCACCAGCACGGGGAGCATGCTGGCAATCGGTAGCAGCAGGGCGCCCAGGGACAGGGCGATGACGATCGAGCCGAAGCCGGTGATGGCTTCGATGGTCGACGAGAGCAGGATGCACACGCCCAGCCAGAACCACGGGAGCATCAGTGCAGGTCTCCCTGGAATTTGCGGCGGATCAGTTTCAGGTACAGGCCGGGCATGAGTCGCCACAGCAGACTGCCGATTCTCGACAGGCGGTCGGGGTAGAGCCAGGGTTTGCGTTTCTCGGCGGCGCGGACAATGCGCTCGGCCATCCAGTTGGCGTCCTTCTGTTTGCCGATGCGGCTCTGGGCGTGGCGGGCCGGTTGGCCGTCGGCGCCCAGGGCGTTGGCTTCGATGTCGGTCTTGAGGAAGCTGGGGTAGACCATCAGCACGTGGATGCCGTCGTCGGCCAGTTCCAAGCGCAGCACCTCGAAGAACTGCGTCAGCGCCGACTTGGCCGCACCGTAAGCCGCGCGGCCGGGCAGGGGCATCCAGCCGGCCATCGAGCCGATGTTGACGATCTGGCCCTTCGATTCGCGCAGCAGGGGCAGGGCGGCCAGGGTGAGCTCGATCGGCGCTTGCCAGTCTACGGCCATAACCTTGCGGAAGACTTCCGGATCGGTGCGGTGCGCGGGCGAGCGGTGGGTGATGCCGGCGTTGTTGATGAGGATATCGAGTCGGCCGAATGTTTCCCGTGTGGCTGCAGCCAGTTCGGCGATGGCCTCGGCATCGGTGACATCCATGGCCCGGGTAACCACGCGCTCGGGTGCGGCCAGCGCGTGCTCGAGTGCCTTCAGCCGTTTCTCGTCCAGGTCGGCCAGGACCAGTTGGTCGCCAGCGTCAAAATAGCGTTGTGCCAGTGCGCGTCCCAGGCCCCCGGCAGCACCCGTGATCAACACGACCTTCATTCGGCGGGTTTGCCCATGGCGTGCTCGGCAAAGTAGTCGAAGGTCTCCGCCGAGGTTTTCTTCGGCGTGTAGCCGAATTCTTCCTTGAGTCGGCGGTTGGCCAGCACCGGGCGGTAACGCAGGAAGTCGATCTGCTCCGGGCCGGTCGGCTTGCCCAGCCACTTGGCGATTTGCAGCCCGGCCTTGACCAGGCCGACGGGCAGGGTGAGCGTGGGCTTGCCCAGGCGGCGGGCGATCTCGCGCATGTTCAGCGCGCCGTCGCCGGCCAGGTTATAGATGCCATTTGCGTCCTCGCGAATACCTTTCTCGAGGATCTCGAGCACGTCCTCGTCCCAGATGAAGACGAAGGGCGAGTCATGGCCTTTCAGGACCAGGATGCGGCGGGCGGTGAACAGGGCGGTGATCTGGTTGCGGGTGTCCGTACCCAGCACCGTGCCGGGGCGCAGGACGAGCTGTTTCAGTTCCGGGTGGAGCTTGCGGTGGCGGGCCAGCAGTTCCTCGACCTGGCGCTTGTGGTCGGCGTAGGCAAAGGTCTCGTTGCCCCTGAGCGGATCGTCCTCGTCGAGCCAGTCCGGGTTGTCGGCGTGGTAGCCGTAGGCCGCGCCCGAGCTGGTGACGGTCAGGTGCTGCACGCCGGTTTCGATGCAGGCCTGCACGACATTGCGCGTGCCGCCGACGTCGATCTCGAAATCGCGCTGGCGGTCGCTGGAGGCCTGCAGCACCGAGGCCAGGTGCACGACGTGGGTGATAGCGCGACGTTGCATGAGGTCGGCCAGGCTTCTCGAACGGATATCAAGTACTTGCAGCGGAAATCTCAAGTCGTCGCGCTCGCGGATATCGGTGCCGTAGACCTCGAAATCGTGGGCCAGGCGGTTGCCGAGCTGGTGGCCGATATAACCGGCCGCGCCGGTGATCAGGATGCGCTTGCTCATGCTGCCTCCTCCGCGGACCTTGTGGGCGCTTCGGTCGGCTCGGGCGGCGGGCGCCGTGCCCAGATCTGCGCCAGGGTGATGCCGGCGATAAGGTGCCACACGCCCCAGAAGCCGGCGATGAGCAGCATGCCGCCAGCCTCGGGGAAGAAGGTGAACAGGATGACCAGGCCCAGGGCGGAGTTCTGGATGCCGACTTCCATGGTCACCGCGCGCCGGTCGGCGATCGGCACCTTGAGCAGCGTGGCCATGCCGAAGCCGAGGCAAAAGGCGAGCAGGTTGTGGCCGACCACCAGCCACACAAAGGTGTGAAATTTCGCCAGGAAGGTACTGAAATTCATGGCGAAAGCGATGCCGGCAAAAGCCAGCAGCACCAGCAGGGAAAAGATCCGAAGTGGCGTCTCGCTCTTCTCGGCCAGCTTCGGCCAGCGCCGGCCGGTGAGCATGCCCAGCAGCAGCGGAATGCCCAGTACCAGCACGACCAGCATCAGGATATTGCCGGGGTCGAGGTGAATCTCGGTGAGGTAGCCGCGCGTGTAGGGGTTGAGCCAGCCGTAGAAGGCGAAGTTCAGCGGCGTGAGCAGGATGGCCGCCAGGCTGGACACCGCCGTCATCGACACCGACACGGCCACCGAACCGCGCGCCATGAAGGTCATGATGTTGGAGAAGTTGCCGCCGGGGCAGGCGGCGATCAGGATCATGCCCAGGGCGATTTCGGGGTCGAGTCGCAAGGCCCAGGTGACCGCGCAGGTTGCGGCCGGCAGGAGCAGGAATTGCGCCACCAGCCCCGCCGCGGGCGCCACCGGCTTGATGATCACGCGGGTGAAGTCGGCCGGGCGCAGGCGAAGGGCCACGCCGAACATCATCAGCGCCAGAATGGCGTTGAGCAGGATCAGGCTGTCGGGATCGAAGCGCACCGGACTGATTTCCCCCTCTCCTCAGCCTTTGGGTTCTTCGTGCATTTTCTTGAAATGCAGGAGCCCCGGTGCCCACATATGCTTGACCGGATCGACGTCGACATGCACGACGGCGCAGCCGCCGTACTCGATGGCCCGCCTCAGCGCGCCCTCGAGGTCGGCCGCGTCGGCCACGCGCTCGCCGTGTGCGCCCATCGCCTCGGCCACCTTGTCGAAGGCGATCTCGCCCAGGTCGGCCTTGATGGTTTCTTCGGGTCTGAGCGACTTGAACATGAGGGTTTTCAGTGGCCTGAGCGAGAACTGTTGATTCATCTTCACCATGCCCCACTGCTTGTCGCACAGCACGATGTAGACCACCTTGAGTTTGTTGCGTACGGCGGTTTCGATTTCCTGTGGATGAAAGCCGAAGGCACCGTCGCCGATGATGCAGCACACCGGCTTGTCGGGCCGGGCCACGGCCGCGCCGATGGCCTGCGCCACGCCGGCGCCGAGCATGCCGAATTTGAAGGTCGACAGCACGCGGTTGGGTATCCGGGCGCGGTGGTAGAACATCGCCCAGATGGCGGTGTTGCCGCCGTCGGCCACGATGGGGGAGTCGGCGTCGAAGACCTTGTTGCAGATGCTGGCTACATGCGCCGGATGCATGGGGACTTCTTTGTGCTCCAGGGCCTTGTTCCAGTCGGCGCGGTCGGATTCCATCGTCTTGCCGTAGCCGGACACCCGCTGACGGCGCGCGTCCATGTTGGTGGACTTGCGCTCGGCCAGCGCCCGGGCCAGGGCATCGAGGAATTTGCCGATATCGGCCTGGATGGCCAGGTCGGCCGGCTTGTTGAGGCCCAGCATATTGGCGTCGAGGTCGACCTGGATGGTGGTCTGCTCGCCTGGTTTTCTCCAATAGGGTGGCTTGCCCCACCAGTCGGTCTCGCCCACGCGCGAGCCCAGGATCAGCACGGTATCGGCCTCGTTGCGCACCTGGTGGTTGAGCTTGACGTGCGGCATCGGCATGGCCAGGGGCGAGTCTTCGCCGATCACGCCGCGTGCGGCCCAGCTTGTCGTGACCGGCGCGTGGAGCTGTTCGGCCACGCGCTCGAGCGCGCCGAAGGCCTGCGCGTGGATGACGCCGCTGCCGGCGTGGATCATGGGTGCCTCGGCCCGGCAGAGTAGCTCGGCGGCCTGCTCGACCTGTTCGGGCGTGGGCGAGGTCGGCTCGGTGTTGCGGTACTTTTTCGGTTCCCAAAGCGACGGCAGTGCCTTGAACTTGCCGTTCATGATGGTTTCGGGCACGTCGACGTGGACCACGCCCGGGCGACCGTCCCAACAGGCGCGGAAGGCCTTGCGCATCAATTCGGGCGCGCGCTCCCAGGAAGAAACCGCCTGCGAGTACTTGCCGATCTGCCCGATCACGCCGGCCTGGTTGAAGCACTGGTAGGCGCCGCCGCGGTCGGGATACATGATCTCGGGCCGGCGCGCGCTGGTAATCGCCAGCAGGCGGTTGCCTTCGGCCTGTTCGACGACCAGGCCCGGCAGCAGGTTGGCCACGCCCGGACCGTTGGAGGCCATGCACACGCCGAGCCGCCCGGTCAGTCGCGCGTAGGCACCGGCCATGTGCGCCGCGCAGGTCTCGTGGCGCGGGGTGACGATCTCGATGCCCAGCCGGTGAAGTGCCTCGTAGAACCCGAAGTAGGTGCCGTCGATGATGCCGAAGACCTTCTCGACGCCTTCGGCCTGGAGCATGCGGGCGATCAGTTCGCCACCGTAATGGTCGGCCATGGTGCTCAATACCTTGTGGAGTCTACGGCCAGTGTAGGGCATCCGTTTACCGCAAGGAACTCAAGCACGCGTCGGAGTAGACTCCAAGCAAAGGGGTTCGTCGTGTGGCTGCGGCCTGACTCGCGCCGCCATGCAGAAAGGAGCCGGACACACATGTCCCGATCGATCTTCCTCATGATCACTATCTTGATTCTCTTGACCAACGCCGCGGCGGCCCTCGCCCAGTCCAAGGTGCTTTTCCTGCGCGGCGCCGAACGCTCCGGTGGCTTCCTCGAGGCAGGCAATGACAACGAGCGCACCGAGCACCTTGCCGACATCTTCAATATGCAGACCTTCGGCGGCAACCACGGCTGGGGGGAGTTGCGCCTGGCGCTGGAGGATGCCGGCTTCGAAGTCGAGCAGATCACCGAAACGGCGGAGAACGCGAGCGGACCTTCCGACGGCATTGCCGTCGCGCTCGATGAGCTTCCCTTGTCGGACTACGACGTCATCGTATTCGGCTCCAATAACGCCGTTTACGACCAGGCCGCCATCGACGCGGCCGAAAGCTGGATTCGCGACGGCGGCGGCGCGCTGTTCATCTCGGATGCCAACTTCGGCAGCGACTGGGCCGACGCGCCGAACAGCGATCAACAGTTCCTCGACCGCTTCGGGCTGGTCATGAACCAGGATCAGGGCACCTACGTCCTCGAGCGCGGCCAGTCGGACTTCGACCAACCCGATCACCCGGTTCTCGATGGTGTGGAGGCTTTCGACGGTGAGGGCGTTTCGCCGATCGTCGCGCAGTCACAGGCTGCCGTTGTTGTCGGAGCGAAGGATCAGACGCGCGTAAACGAACCGCCATTCAGCGGCCAGAACCAAGGCGAGAGCCGCCCGGTCGGTCTGCTCGACGGTGCGCTGGTGGTCATCGAAGTCGACCTGGGTCGGATTGCCGGCCACTTCGATCGCAACACCTTTTTCAATCTCAACGGCGCTGGCACCGACATCAACCGCTTCGACAATCGAACCTACGCGATCAATCTTTTCGAGTGGTTGGCCGAGTCCTCGCCCGCGAGCGTCGTGTTCCGGGACCGGTTCGAGTTGGATTGAGGGACGGACGTCGGAGGACGGAAGGCGGAAGGCAGGAGTGCGTTGCGGTTGTTGACGCTGCGCATGGTTTGTCTGTTAATTCAATAGCTTGAAGTGATTCTTAAGCGCGTTTTCGGAATGATTCCGGATCCTTCGGCGCGATTTCAGGACTGATCGGGCGGCCGGGCGAATGATGGAGCCCACATTCATCACGCCGGAAACGGAATCGCGCCATGAACCTGTTCAAGTTATCCCATGCCAACCCGGTCGCCACGGTCGTGGTCTTTCTGATCGTTTGCATTCTGGGGCTGGCCGCGCTGGTCAAGCTGCCGGTGCAGCTCACGCCCAATCTCGAGCGGCCGCAGATCACCATTCTCAATTACTGGCGCTCGGCCGCGCCGGCCGAAATGGAAGCCGAACTGGTCGAGCCGCAGGAGAAAGTACTGCGTTCGATTTCCGGTGTGGAGACCATCCTGTCCTCGGTCCGCTCCGGCATGAGCATCACCAACCTTTCGTTCGAGGTCGGTACGGACATGCAGATGAAGCTCATGGACGTGATCAACGCCATGAACCAGGCACCGGCGCGTCCGCGCGACGCCGAAGAGCCGATCATCAGCCTGGGCGGGCTCGAGCAGCCGTTGGCCACGCTGCTGATTCGCAAGACCGCCGAAGGCGCCGACGGTGATTTCACCGCCGACCAGGAGTTGATCCGACAGACCGTTGAACCGGCGCTGCGCTCGATTCCCGGCGTGACCGATGTCGGGCTCAACAGCTTCCGCGAGCCGCAGCTCGAGATCGTCTTCGATCCCTACCGAATGGCGGCACTCGGCCTGCAACTCGACAGCCTGGTTGCGCGCATCCAGAGCGCGGGCAATGTGTCGGGCGGTTTCGCGCCGGTCGGACGGCGCGAGTACACGGTCCGCTTTGCCGGCCAGTATCCACTCGACGATTGGGCGCAGATGATCGTCGCCTACAACGACGGTCGGCCTGTGCGCCTGGGCGAAGTCGCCGAGATTCGCCAGGGCCACCAGCCCATGCGGGGCTTCGCCTATCGCGACGGCGACCCGGCCTTCTACATCCAGCTTTTTGCGACCACCGATGCCAACACCGTCGAGCTCATGACCGAGCTCAAGCAGCGCGTGGCCAGGATCAACGCCGAGCACCTGGACGCGGCCGATCTGGAGCTGATCCTCAGCTTCGATTCCTCCGAGCACATCAAGCGCGCCGTCGCCCTGGTCCAGGGCAACCTGGGCCTGGGCATCGCGCTGGCGATGGGGCTGCTGTACCTCATGCTGCGCGGCTGGCGTGCGACGATCCTGATTGCGCTGACCATTCCGGTTTCGCTGCTGGCCGCGCTGCTGATGCTCGACCTGCTCGGCCGCAGCCTCAACATCATCTCACTGGCTGGCCTGGCCTTCTCCGTGGGGCTGGTGCTCGACGCCGCGATCGTGGTGCAGGAAAATATCGTGCGCCTGCTCCAGCACGGTGAGGCACTGAAGCGGGCCGTCGTGAAAGGCACGGTCCAGGTGGCGCCGGCTCTGTTCGCTTCCACCCTGACCACGGTGGCGATCTTCACCCCCATCGTTTTCATGCAGGGGGTGGAAGGCCAGCTCTTCTTCGACCTTGCCGTCAGCATGGCCGTGGCCGTCTGCATCTCGATGCTCGGCGCCTTCTTCCTGGTGCCCGTGGTAGCCGGCATCTTTCTCAATACCGACGCCGATGGCGGCCAACCGCCGCGTTTCTGGCATCGCCTGGCGCGGCGCTACCTGGCGCTGGCCGGCAGTGACCGTCGTGCGCTGCTGTGGCTGATCGTGCTGGGCCCCGGCGCGGCGGCCCTGATCTGGGCACTCACGCCCGAGACGGACTTTCTGCCCGAGGCCAAATGGGAAGGCATCATGACGGTGTTCCTGACTCCGCCCGGCGCCAGCTACGAGACCCTGGAAAACGAGATCGGCCGCACCATCATGCGCCGGATCGAGCCCTACCGAACCGGCGAGAAATCGCCCGCCATCGCCGCCTACAACCTGGCGATGAGCGAGGGCGGCAAGATCCTGTTCGTCTACCCCGAAAATCCGCGCGACGTGCAACGGGTGCTCGAGCTGCTGCGCACGGAGATTCTGGCCGACCTGCCCGATACGCAGTCGGTTTCCTGGCAGTCCTCGCTGCTGAGCCTCAATATCGGCGGCAGTCGTTCGGTGTATCTGAACTTCAGCGGCGAGCTTGACGATGCCTCGCGAGAGGTGGCGGCTCAGACCATCCAGCGCATCGGCGAGATCATTCCCGGTGCGGCAGTGAGGCCCTTGCCGGGCCTGCGCGACGCCCAGCCGCAGCTGATGCTCACCCCCGACGATCACGCCTTTGCGCAGGCCGGTCTTGATCGCGGACAGGTCGCCAGCATGGTGCGCGCGGTCACCGGCGGGCTCTTCCTGGGCGAGCATTTCGACGGCAGCCGGCGCCAGGACATTATCCTTCGCGCGCCGCGCTGGAGCAGTCCCGAACAGCTCCAGGCCGTGCCCATGGCCACGCCACTGGCCGGTGTGCAGACCCTGGGCCAGCTTACGGTGGCCGAGCGCCGGGCAGGCCCGACCCAGCTGCGCCGCTACAACGGCGAGCGCGCGCTGACCCTGGCGATCACGCCGCCGGCCGACATGTCGCTGGAGGCGGCGCTCGAGGCGCTCGAGCCGATCGTGGCCGAGGCGCAGTCGCAGGTAAGCCCCGATGTTCACCTGTTTTTCTACGGCGGCTCCGACGACCTGGCCGACACGATCGAGACCATGAGCCGGAATTTCGGCTTCGCCGTGCTGGTGCTGTTCCTGCTCATGACGGCCCTCTTTCGTTCATCGCTCGACAGCCTGGTCGTGCTCGCCTCCATGCCGATGGCGCTGGCCGGTGGCGTGCTGGGCCTGTGCGCGCTCAACCTGTTCGCCTTCCAGTCGCTCGACCTGCTGACAATGATCGGTTTCGTGATTCTCATGGGCCTGGTGGTCAACAACGCCATCCTGCTGATCGACCGGGCCCGGCGCGGGCGGGAGGAAGGGCTTTCCGACGAGGAATCCATCCGCATGGCCGTCGAGACCCGCGTGCGCCCGATCTGGATGAGCACGCTCACCTCGGTGGTCGGCATGCTGCCCCTGGTGCTCGTGCCCGGCGTGGGCAGCGAAATCTACCGCGGCCTGGCCGTGGTCATCGTCGGCGGCATGCTCACCAGCACCCTGTTCACCGTCGTCTTCATGGCGGCCACCCTGCGCTTGCTCGCAAGGCTTCGTGCCCGCCGTGTCGGATTGCCCATTGACTCGGCTATTCAATCATCTTGAAAACAGGAGTTTACGAAATGAATTTCATGCAACGCTTTACCCATGTCATTTTCCTTGTGCCGGCAGCCCTGGCCCTGGCCGGGTCAGCCCTGGCCGCCGAACGGTCCGTGGTTTCGGTCGTGCCGGTCGAGTCCGACGAGGTCAGTCCCACCCTGATGGTCACCGGCACGGTGCAGAGTCGCCACGATTCGGCGGTCTCGGCGGGTATCGCCGGGGCACTGACCTGGGTGGCCGAGCCCGGCACGTGGGTCGCGCAAGGCGAGGCGGTCGCGCGCCTTGACGATCGCCCATTTGAACTGGCGGTGCGGGAACTGGAAGCACGTCTGAACAAGAAGCACATCGAGATTCGCCGCCTCGAGAAGGATCTCGACCGCTACCGCCGCTTGCAGGAGCAACAGTCGATCTCGGCACGCGAAGTCGACTCGCTCGAAGCCGATCTGGGGATGGCGCGCTCGGACGCCGAGCTGCTCGAGGTGGAAATCGACCGGGCCCGCCAGGACCTGGCGAGGACCCGCATCGCCGCGCCCTTCGACGGCATGGTGACCAGGCGATTCCAGCAGCAGGGTGAGAGCGTGTCGGCCACGCAGCCGGTGGCGAAACTGGTCAGCACTGAAGCGCTCGAGATCCGTTTCCACGGGCCGCTGGCCCACAGTGCGCTGCCGGCCGCATTGGGCGCGTTGCGCGTTCACTGGGGTTCGGGCAGCGCCGAGATGGTCGTGCGAGCCACGGTTCCGGTCAGCGACGAGCAGTCGCAGAGCTTCCTGGGCTTTCTCAGCGTGCCCGAGTCGATGGCTTCGCAGTTCCGGATCGGCCAGCTGATCAGCGTGGCCGTGCCCACGGCCCTGCCGTCGCAGCAGTTCATCGTGCCGCGCGACGCACTGGTGCTGGGCGAGAAGCAGATCCGGGTGTTCGTGCTCGACGATGAAGGCCGGGCGCGTGCGATTCCCGTTGAAGTCAGCGCCGATCACGGTGATTACGTCGGCGTGGCGGGTTCGCTCGCCGCCGGACAGCGGGTGATCGTGCGCGGCGCGGAATCGATTCGTAGCGGCGATCTCGTGACCGTCTTGTCGCAGGAAGAGTTTCCGGTGACGACGCTGAACAGTTAGGCGCTATGGTCAGTCGGAGCCAGGCTTCGATTCGCCTTCCCGCTGCGGCAGGCGATCGAGCAATTGTGCGAAGCGCGGATCGTTGCGCAGGGGCAGGTAGTGGGGATCGACGTTGACCAGCAGGATCTGGGGCTGGCGTTCGCTCACCGCTTCGTCGAGCCAGCGGAAGGCCTCGTCGGTCCGCCCCGCGACCACCGCGTAGCGTGCCCAGGCGATGGGCGGACGATGGTGTCCCACGTTCGCTTCGAACCGGTCATCCAGCATCCGCCCGAACAGGGCTTCAATGCCTTGCTGCCGATACAGCCGGGTATATTCGCCGATACGTTCTTCCGCGATACCGGCCTCGCGCATGAGGATGACGAGTTGGTCGAATGCCATTGCGTCGTCGTCGAGAAGAAGGCCAAGGCGATGCAGCATCCTGCCGTAGTGGCCGGATTCCGATTCGGAGTTCATCAGGCGCCGGGTCTCGGCCACCGCCCGCTCGAATTCGCCGCGCATCGTGTAGACAAAACTCATGTTGATAAAGCGATACCAGGCCGGGTCAGCCTCGCGCATGCGCTGGAGGACTTGCTCTGAGCGTTCGAATTCGCCCAGCGACAGCAGGAATTCGCTGTAGGGCAGGTAGTTCTGCGGATCGTCGGGCGCCAGTTCGATCGCGCGCTGGTAGGCTTGCTCGGCCGCCTGCAGATCCCAGTCGGCCAGCCAGTACAGCTCGGCCTTGCGCAGCCAGGCCCCTGCGTTGTCGGGATCGATCTCCAGCACGCGGTCGAGCAGGGCGTGGACCTCTTCTGCGTAGAGCTCGATGTCGAGGAAGCCGTTGAGCGCGCTCAGGCGCAGCTTGGCCGCGGCGATGCCGAGGTAGGCTTCGGCATCGCCGGGGCTTTGCTCGAGCACTTCCCTGAAGCCCGAA
The DNA here is from genome assembly GCF_042310355.1 of Wenzhouxiangella indolica. Classification (NCBI taxonomy): domain Bacteria; kingdom Pseudomonadati; phylum Pseudomonadota; class Gammaproteobacteria; order Chromatiales; family Wenzhouxiangellaceae; genus Wenzhouxiangella; species Wenzhouxiangella indolica. The sequence goes on from NZ_JBHJMR010000002.1 coordinate 38,353, forward strand.
ATGGCCTGGCGAAGGGCTTCGGGCTCGTTTTCGGCCAGGCGCTCCTCGGCCCGTTCCAGCATCTGGCCGATCTCGGCGCTGGCTTGACTCGACGGCGGCGAAGAAGGCTCCGGGGAGGGGCGCTGGCTGACCCACCAGCTGCCTACGGCGGCCACCAGCAGTCCGGCGCCGACGATGCCGGATGACAGCCACCAGCCCATTCGCGATCCGGCGGCTGAATAGGGCCGATCCGGCTCGACGGAGACGCGCCGTGTTTCCGGCAGCCAGATATAGCCCGTACCGGTCACGGTGCGGATGTAGTTCGGTGAAGCGGCGCGGTCACCGAGTGTCCGCCTGAGTTTGCTCACCGCCACCGACAGGCTGTCTTCGTTGACGATGCGCCCCGGCCAGATCTCTTCCATCAGCCAGGTCTTGGTCAGCACTTGTCCCGGTCGCCGACAGAACGCGTGCAGCAGGTCGGAAACCTTCTGCTCGAGAATCACGTCTTCGTCGCCCAGCCGCAGCCGGCCCTCGTGTGGGGCGAAAGTCGCGTGCTCAAAGCTGTATCGAACGGGCTTGTCCATCGGATGGCAGGCGGCCTGGCGGTGCGGGCGATCGCGTCAATGCATAAGGAAGTAATGATAGTGCAGTGCTGCTTGTCATTTCGCCTGGCATTAGCCCATTGCGCCCCTGCTATGTTCGCCGGCGTACATTCACTCTGCGCGAAACACTCCAGAATGACTCGGAAAGTGAGCATGCCCGCTGAGAGCATGCATCGCACTACGGTGATGAAGCCGAAATTTTTCGTCAGTGACGGCCATTCACCGAGTGTCCATACCGGGAGAGAACCGATGAATAGAATACTGAATGGCGGACTGATTGGCTTGCTGGCGTTGTTCCTGACCGCCTGCGCCACCCAGCCACCTGTTCCCAACGATCAACTCGCCGTGGCGCGAAACGCCATCGATTACGCCGTGGAAATGGGCGCGCGTGATCACGCCCCCGGTGACCTGCAGCAGGCTCGCGAGCATCTCGCGGAGGCAGAAAGGGCGATCGAACAAGGCGAGAACAAGATTGCCCGCCAGCTTGCCCTGGAAGCCGAGAAGATGGCGCGGCTGGCAGACCGGAAGTCTCGGTCCGCCCGAAGTCGTCGCCAGGTGGAACAACTCGAGGATACCGTCGAAGCATTGCGCGATGAAATCACCCGTGCCCGTGTGCAAGGAGGCTCGTCATGAAACGCATCAATCTCAAATTACCTTTTGTATTGTTGATGGTCGTTGCAGTGCTTGCCGCTTGCGCGACCACGCCGCAGCGGTTGTCTGAACTGGAGCGTGCCGAAGCCTCGGTCGAGGCCCTGGTTTCCGATCCCCAGGTCCGCCGTTTTGCCCCGGGCGAAATGCAGGAAGCCGAAACACTGCTCGACCGGGCCCGGGATCAGTGGCGCGAAGGCGCCGATCGGTCCGATGTATTGCACCTGGCACAGTTGACGGAAACCCAGGTCGGCATTGCGCGCGAATCGGCGGAGCTCAGTCGACTCGAGGCGCGCGCCGATGAACTGAGTAACCAGCGCGAAGTGTTGAGCCTGGAGGCGCGTGCTGCGCGGGCCGAGCGGGAAGCGCAGCGGCTCGAATCGGAGCAGTCTCGTGCCGAGGCCGAGGCCGCACGCTCGGAAGCCCGGCGCATGGCGGAAGCCGCCCGGCGGGCCAGGGCCGAGCAGGATGCCCGCGTAGCCGAGATGGCGCGTCGGGAGGAGGCACAACAGCGCGAGATGGCGCAGAGCGAAGCCGAGGATGAGCGCCGACAGCGCATGGCGGCCGAACGGCGGACGCAGGAGCTCGAAGAAGAAGCCCGGCGCATGCGCGAGCAGGCCGATCGGCTGCAGGCACAGATCTCCGATCTGGAAGCGCGGCCTACCGAGCGTGGACTGGTGCTGACACTGGGCACCGATGTCCTGTTCGACCTCGACAAGTACGAGTTGCGTGAAGGTGCCGAGCGCACGATCGAGCGCATCGCGGAGTTCCTCATGGAATACGAGGATCGAAAGGTGCGGGTCGAAGGGTTTACCGACTCGACCGGCGCGCGCGACTACAACCTGCGCCTGTCGGAGCGACGCGCCAATTCGGTTCGTGATGCACTGGTTGAACGTGGTGTGGACGCCGATCGCGTTCGGACTCGCGGCTACGGGCTGGACTACCCGGTTGCCACCAATGGAACGCAGGCCGGCCGCCAACTCAATCGTCGCGTTGAAGTCATCATCTCCGACGATGACGAGGATGTGCCGGCGCGCACAGAGTAGGCAGAACCGACTAATCTTGTGGTGCCCGCGGCCCCCCCCGCGGGCGCTTTGGGGCTTGTTGGAATGGATCCGGCGGCCAGGTAGTCGGCCACTCAGTTTACGGGCCTTGTTCCGAGACAGGCGTTTCGAGCTGCAGGTTGTAGTAGATAAAGCCGGCGGCCAGGGCCGCGAGGATCACGATCCACAGCACCATGAAGATCGTGGCGGATCGCTTGGCACGACTTTTCTCCCACCACTTGCGCGGGGTGACGCCGCGGCTGAGGAAAACCGTCATGGCGGCCACGTTGACCGCCGCGATATTGGTGCTGTAGAGCAGCGCGGCGCCGGCCGCGCCTTGCCAGTTGCCGGAGCCGGCCAGCAGGGCCGCCACCAACAGCGGTGGCAGCAGTGCGACGGCGACCATCACGCCGACCAGGGCCGCGGCGATGCCGCTGGTTGTCGCCAGCGCCCCGGCCCCGCCGGCGGCCAGCGCCAGGATCAGGTCGAGATGGTTGATGCGAGTTCGGCTGGCGATCTCCGGCAAGGCCGGGTCGACCTTGAGCGCCCATCCGCAGATCACGCCCAGCAAGGCGGCAAGCGTCACGCCGCTCATGCCGGTCTTGACGGCACGGATCCCGAGGTCCCGATCGGCCAGGGTCGCGGCAAGCGCCAGGGCCATGTTCGGGCCGAGCAGGGGGGCGATCACCATGGCGCCGACAATTACCGCCACGTTGCCCTGGATCAGCCCCACGGCGGCGACCACAGAGGAGAACAGCACCATCAACATGTACTCGGCATCGAGCTTCGCGTTCTTGCCGATTCGAGTGTGTAGTTCGATGCGGCTGAGTCGATTGGTCTCTTCCCGTTCCGCTTTCTCGCGCTCGGGCTCCGATTCCTCGTCGCGTTCGGGTGGGGGCGGCAGGGTCGCCTCGACCGCGTAGACGTTCATGCGGATCTCGTCGTAGCGTTCGCTGAGGGATTCGAACTTGTCGAGAAAGGATTCAACCTGACCCTGGCGCACCAGCACGCGCAGCACGGCACGTTCGCCGTTGTCGCTGGCGAGGCTCTCGGTCGCCACGGGATCCAGCGCATCGATTCTCTCTTTCAGGCCGGCCAGCCGGTCGGCGGGCACGGCAAGTTCGATCAGGCGCGTTGCCATAAGATGCCTTCGATCTAGAATTTTCGATTATGCATGAGCAATGCCCCGCATGTACCGGGTCTTGCTTGCGTGAATCGACTATAAGGCCTGGAGGGTCACGCTGTCAGGCTTCATGGTCTGGACCGGACGACCACGAGAATTGAGGCGCCGGTGGACCCCGTAATAATCTAGCTTCGAGCAAACCCAGATCCGGCAATCGCGAGTGTTATCAGGAAGATGATCGTCGCCTCGGTCATTTGAAACGAGAACTTGGCCACTTTATACCTACTGGAACCGGTCGTTGAAGATCCGCTGCAGCGTGCCCTCGGACAGGTAGTTGCCGAAGTCGACCCAGTCGGATGCCTCGTTGCCCTGGCCCTCCGGATTGTTCTCGGCATGGTAAGGTCCGCTGCCTGCGCCCCACCAGTTGAATCGTGCATTGATGGTGATCGAGTCGGTATCGTTCTGAATGCCCAGAGCGCTGTTGCGGTGAATGTCATTGGCGTTGTCCATGGAGCCGCCGACGAGGGGGTTGGCGGAACTCACGGCAAGGATGCCGACTTCGTTGCCGCGGATATCATTGCGGAAGATCTCGGGCACGCTTTCTGCGCCACCAAGGTAGATACCGCGAAGTGCATTGTCGTAGATGCGGTTGTCGGTAATGGTCGGGCTGCTCTGGGACAGATAGATGCCGTTGTTGCCGTTGCCGCGTATGGTGTTGCCCGCGATCGTGAGCGCGCCTGGAGTGTTCTGGACGTAGATGCCGTGATATCCGCTGTTCTCGACGGCGTTCTCATCAATCGTGACGGTGTCGGCATTGGTAATCGAAGTAAGGTAGATGCCGGAGTTTCCACTCGCTCTTATGCTGTTGCCGCTTATTGTGGCGCGGGTGTTATCGCGACCGTGAATACCGAAGGTGGCCGCGCCGATGATCGAGTTGCCGGTGATCGTGACGTTGCCGGAAGCATCCCGCAGGTAAACGGCCTGGTACTGAGCGGTGCCATCGATCAGGTTGTTCTCGATGGCATGTGCGCTATCTGTATCGAATAGAACGATGGCGCGCCGGTCGCTGTGGCGGATTACGGATCGGGTCACTGTAAGTGTCCCGCTGCCGGCCTTGTGGATGGCGCCGGGTTCGTTGTACTGGTAGTAGCGGCCCGCATAGCGCACTTCAACGCGGTCGAGCAGGGCACTGCCGCCGTCGCGCACGTAGATCCCCTGCCACCAGGGTACGCCGGGCACGGTACCGCCTCCATCCCCATTGCTGTCCCCACCAACGCTGTCATCGCGGATATCCGTGAAGTAGACGGCATCCTGCTCGGAGCCCTGTACATCCAGGCTGCCCCGAACATTGAGGAACTTGCCGTAGTCGAATTTGACGACAACGCCGGGTGAGATGGTCAATGTGACATCCGGTTCCACCGTGATCGAATCGACGACGTGATAGACGGGGTCGGACCAGGTGGTGTCGACCGAAATGGATCCGCTCACATCGATCGCTCCGAACGCAGCCCGGGTCACCAGCACTGAAAACACCAGCAGGCTGAGCCCGCAACTCGAAGAAATCCGCATCTTGCCTTCCCCTTTTGGTTGGTGGAGCCTGGCTATGTATATAAGCAGCTTCTTATTGGACGGGTTTTGATCCTGGTCAAGTGCTAGTGGGCCATGCGGTTAATTAGGTAACACTCAGCCGCCGCACAAGCGCTGTGGCAGGGCAGGCGTAGCCGTTGCCCGTGTTCCGCTCGCTTGAATTGGCGATGGCCAGTCCTGCGCTCGCGCGCCTTGCCCACAACGCTTGTGCGACGGCTGAGTGTTACCTAATTAGCCGCATGGCCCACTAGACGTGGACTGCTCCGCCAGACGGCTTGCAGCTGAATCGGATGTTGTTGGCGACGGCCGAAAGAGCTTGACTACTGGTATCAGTGAGCGGCGATACGCATCATTTCACCAGCCTCGACATCGGGTCAGGCATTCAATCGGCTCATCATCCGAGTGCAACAACCACATGTGTTCGAACTGCCCGGCGGTGGCGCAGGCGTGATTGGGCAGGACGCGCAAGCGTCGGCCAATCGGGAAGTCCGTGAGGTCCAGCGGTTCGCCACTGCGGCGCGCGATGATGCCGTGCTCCTGGTTGGTGGCCTGCACGATCAGTTCCGGTTCTAGCACCCGGCCGGATTCGTCGCAAACTACCCCGTATCCCCGGTCGACGGCCTGGTCTGCGGTGCCACGGTCGCGCGAGAGCGCCATCCAGCCGGCATCGACGATGACCTGGCCGTGGGTTTTGCGATGTCCGATAACCTCGGTCAATACGGAGATCGCGATGTCGTCGATCGTGCACACGCCCAGCCCGGCCATGACCAGGTCCATGAAGGCGTAGACGCCGGCACGGACCTCGGTGACGCCGGTGAGGTTCTCGGCGAACATCGCGGTCGGTGTCGACCCCACGCTGACGATCGGCGCTTCAAGGCCGGCTGCCCGCAGCGTTTGGGCGGCGACGACGGCCGCATCGCGTTCCTGCCTGGCCATGCGCACCAGACAGTCGCGATCGCGGCAGGCGTAGGAGCCGCCGGCGTGCACCATGACGCCGGCCGCTAACGCGCCGCCGCTTTCAAGGATGCGGGCGCTGTCGACCAGTGCCGCGTCATCGGGCTGGAAACCGGCCCGGTGCCCGTCGGCGTCGACTTCCAGCAGCACCTGGAACTGGGTGTCGTAGCGTGATGCCGCGTCGGCCACGGCGCGGGCCGCGTCGGTATGGTCGAGGATCAGGGTCAGCTTCATGCCGTCGGCAATCCGGCGCGCGGCACCGGCGAGTTTGCCCGGCGCGATGCCTACCGCATAGAGCAGGTCATCGATGCCGTCGGCGAAGAAGTAGTCGGCCTCGGCCAGCGTCGACACGGTTGCGCCACCGGCGTGGCCGGCCATCATGCGCCGGGCGAGTTCGGGGTTCTTGACGGTTTTCAGGTGCGGGCGCAGCGGGACGCCGAGCCGGGCAAGCTGCCGGTTCATGCGCGCGGTGTTTCGCGCAAAGCGCTGGTTGTCGATCAGCAGGGCGGGTGTCTGGAGCCTGTCTTGTGTCATGGTCGCCTTCGCTCTGGGGGAACGGCCGCATGGAAATTCCTGGTCATTATCCGCTTCAGCCGGCGTACCCGGGGAAGCTCTGGAGAGATCGTACGGTAGCGGCTCCTACCCGCGGTTCACGCACGAATCTTGCCGGTTGCCCGGAAACTCGCTGAATCAGACTGACGCGAGTTAAGATGTTGCATGAGGCATGAATATTTCAGCGCCAGAGCGACGAATGCGGATTTCCCCGAAATTGCTGGAACAGGCGTTGGAGCGTTCGCACGATGCCGTCACGATCTTCGAGGGCCGCGCGGCAGCGTCGGCGCCCACGATCGTCTATGTCAACCGCGCCTTCGAAGTGATGACAGGCTTCGATCGCAATGACGTGCTCGGCCGTGCACCCGGGTTCCTGCAGGGGGAGCGCACGGATGCGTCGGTTGTCGAGGCCATCGATTCGGCAATCTCGGCCAATCGATCGTTCTCCGGTGAGTCCTGGTTCTACCGCAACAACGGCGAGCCGTTTCTCATGTGCTGGGCGCTCGATCCGGTCGAGTCCGACGACGACGTGCAATATTTCGTGGCCGTGCAGCAGGACGTGACCGAGCGGCGCAAGCGGCGCCGGCGGCGGGAGGACCTCGAACGGGTCGTGGCGCTGCAAAGGGAGGTCGTTACCGGCGGCCTCGACCTGCAACGGGTTCGACAGAAGATTGTCGAGGCCGCATTCCAGATCAGCGGCGCGGATGCCGCCGTGGTCGAGGAAGCCGAAGGCGATGAGATGGTCTACCGGGCCGTGGCCGGAAAAGCCGAGGGGTCGCTCGGGATGCGCATTCCGGTCGAAGGCAGCCTTTCGGGCCGCTGCTTCTTCGAGCGCGAGTTCTTGCGTACCGATGACACCAGTGACGACCCTCGAGTACACAGGGAAGCGGCGCTCAAGGTGGGCTTTGTCTCCGGAATGCTCGTGCCCCTGCTTCACGAGCAGCGCTGTTACGGCGTGCTCAAGGTCTACGCGTCGCGGCCGGCGGCCTTTTCCAACGATGACCGTCAATTGCTCGAGATCGCCTCGGGCATCCTGGCGGCGGCGCTGTTCAACGCCGCCAGCTTTGAGTCCGAGGTCAATCGCCGCATCATGCTGGTCGATGCCATCCCCATCCTGGTGTCGTATATCGATCGCGAACGGCGCTACCAGGAAGTCAACGCCGCATACGAGGACTGGTTCGACCTCGAGGCCAGCGATATCCGCGGCAAATTCATGTGGGAGGTCGTCGGCGATGCGGCCTACGAGACCATCCGCCCTAATCTCGATGCCGCCTTGAGCGGCGAAGAGGTGAGCTACGAGGCCGAGGTTCCCTACAGGGGTGCGGGTAACCGCACGGTCCTCGCCCAGTACCAGCCCAGTTTCGACGCGTCCGGCAATATCGGTGGCGTCTACGCCGTGGTGCGTGACCTCACGCCCGTCAAGCAGGCCGAGCAGGATTTTCTCACGGGGCTGTGGAACCGGCGCAAGTTCCAGGAACAGGCTGAGCACCTGCTCGCCAGGGCAGCACGCTATCCGCTGACTGTGTCCCTGATCCTGCTCGATATCGACTCCTTCAAGGCCGTCAACGATCAGCATGGTCACCTTGTGGGCGATGAGGTTCTGAAGGTTGTCGGCCGGCATCTCGGCGATACGGTTCGCGGCGTCGACGCAGTGGGCCGGTGGGGTGGAGAGGAATTTATCGTGCTCGTGCCCGAGACCGGCGCGGCCGAAGCGCATCAGCTGGCGGAGCGAATTCGCGGCGAGGTCGCCCGCCTGTCTTTCGACGGCGCCGAAGGTTTATCCGTGACCGTCAGCCTGGGCGTCGCCCAAGCCAGAAAAGAAGAGGCGCTGGAGCAGTTGCTCGAGCGCGCCGATGCTGCGATGTATCGGGCCAAGCGGGCCGGTCGAGACCGGGTGGTCGTGGCGGACTGAGCAAGGCTGGCTTGTCGAGAAGCGCCATGCGGTCTTCACGGTTGGGGCGCTAGAGTGTTGGCCCGTACCGAGAGCGCCAATCCCCGTGCCCCCCTACAGAAACCGGATGCTTCTGACCGTCCTGGCGACCGCGATCCTCTTGGCCACCGCCGCGGCTGCCGATGCCGATACCGACAGGAGCGATACGATGCAACTTCTCGATTTCGAACACGCCCGGTCCGGGGACTGGGAAGTGGTCAATGACGGCGTCATGGGAGGTCGCTCCAAAGGCCATGTGGAAATCGCCGACGGCGCGCTGCGCTTTCATGGCGAACTGGTTACCCGGGGCGGCGGTTTTACGTCGGTTCGCACATCGGCCCAAGTCGATCTATCGGGCTTCGATGGGCTCGAATTGCGGGTTCGCGGCAACGGCCGGACTTTCGAGCTCGAGATCAATGACGGCCAAGGCTACGGCCGGCGTACGGTTTCCCGCCGCGCAGCGTTTCCGACCGGGGAAGAGTGGCAGCTGGTGCGCGTGCCCTTCGAGGACTTGCGCGCGACGGTATTCGGACGGCAGGTCGACGTGCCGTCACTCGACGCTTCGGCGGTGGCGCGCATCGGGTTCTACATCGTTGACGGCATCGACGGGCCGTTCTGGCTCGAGGTGGATCGGGTGCGAGCCTACGCGCGGGACTGATCATCGGGCATTGTTTACCATAGGGGTCTTCCCCGAATCCCGATCTCCCAGATGAAACGCCAAGATATCGACTTTCCGACCGAGCATCAGCCCCTGCGCGACGACGTCAGCGAACTGGGGGCGATGATCGGCGAGCTGCTGCGTGAACAGTGCGGCGACGAACTGTTCGAGCGCGTGGAGACCGCCCGTTCGGCGGGCATCGCCCGGCGCGTGGGGGATGACGACGGAGAGACCCTGCTCGAGCAGTGCCGCGTCGACGATTCGGCCGAGGCCAGCGCGTTCGTGCGCGCGTTCGCCGCCTGGTTCAGGATGGTCAACCTGGCCGAGCAGGTGCACCGCATTCGGCGCCGGCGCGAGTACATGGCGGCCGGGGCGGGCGTGCAGCCGGATTCCCTGGCCGACGTGTTCGAAAGGCTTTCCGACGCGGGTCACGGCTGGGAAGCTGTCCGGGACCGGCTGAGCGACCTTTTGGTCGAGCCGGTGTTCACGGCCCATCCGACCGAGGCGACGCGGCGCTCGATCCTGGAAAAGGAGCAGCGCATGGCGCGCTACCTGGTCGAGCGGCTCGACCCGGGCCTGTCGAAGAATGCCGCCAACCGGCTGGTCGATCGCGTGCGAATGGAGCAGACGATTGCCTGGCAGACGGCCGAGCAGTCGCGCTCGCGCCCGAGCGTGGCCGACGAGGCCGAGCACGCTCACTACTACCTGGCCAACGTCCTCTACAGCGTCGCCCCCGTGCTGCACGAGAATCTGGCCGAGGCCGCCACGCGCGCCTGGGGCGTGGACCTGTGGCCGGGTGATCTGCCCTCGGTGCTGCAATTCGGCTCCTGGGTGGGCGGCGACATGGACGGCAATCCCAACGTCACCGACGAGACGGTGTTGGAGACCCTGACCGAACAGCGACGACAGGTCATTGGCAACTATCTCAAGGAGATTCGCGGCCTCAATCGGCTGCTCAGCCAGACCGACGGGCGTGCCGACATCAGCGCCGAGGTGCGCGAGCGCATCGCCGGGTATCGCAAGCTGCTGCCGCAGGAAGCCGAGGCCGTCCCGACCCGGCATGCCGATATGCCGTATCGCGAGTTGCTCTACCTGGTGGAGGCGCGCCTGAAGGCCACGCTGGGCGACGGCGAGGGCGGCTACGGGCACGTTGACGAGTTCGCCGGCGACCTCGAACTGATCGCCGACAGCCTCAAGGCCAACCGCGGGCGCCGCGCGGGCCTGTTTCCGGTCGAGCGGCTGATGCGCCGGGTCGATATCTTCGGCTTCCACCTCGCCGCGCTGGACCTGCGCATCGATTCCGGCGACCTGCACGAGGCCGTCGGTGAACTGATCGACGACCCCGACTGGCCCGAGCGCGGTCCTGAAGAGCGAACCCGATACCTGACCGGGGTTCTGGGGCGGGATGACGTTCCCGATGGACGAAAAGCCGGCGCCAGCCACCCGGTGAGCAAACTCCTTTCGGCCGCCGCCCGCGCCCACGAGAAGTTCGGTGCCCGCGCCATCAAGACCCTGATCATTTCGATGAGCCGCAACGCCGATGACATCCTGGCGGCTTGGTTCGTGGCGCGCGCAGCCGGCGTCGATCGCTACCGGCTCGACATCGTGCCCTTGTTCGAGACGGTCGACGACCTGATCGCCGCCGAGGGCGTGATGGAAGGCCTGCTCGAGCAGGACTTGTGGCGCAATCTGCTCGAGCGGCGCGACAACCGCCAGACCGTGATGCTCGGCTACTCCGATTCCAACAAGGACGGCGGCATGGTCGCCTCGCGCTGGTCGCTGCAGGACGCACAGCGCAAGCTGATGGCGCTGTTCGCCCGGCACGGCGTCAAGGTCACCTTCTTCCATGGCCGCGGCGGTACCGTCGGCCGCGGCGGCGGCAAGACCCCGCGCGCGGTGCTGGCCGCCCCGGTGGGCTCGGTGGGCGGGCGATTGCGCATGACCGAGCAGGGTGAAGTCATCCACCGCAAATACGGGCTGCGAACGATCGCCGTACGCAACCTGGAACAGGCCACGGGTGCGGTGATCCAGGCCGGTTTCCTCGAGCGCGATCCGGATAGCGAGGAAGGTCCCTGGCGCCGGGCCATGGCCCGCCTGGCCGAACTGTCGCGACAGGCCTATCGCGAGCTGGTCTACGGCGATGAGACGTTCAGCGACTACTTCCGCCTGGCCACGCCCATCGACGTGATCGAGCGCATGCGTATCGGCTCGCGCCCGGCCTCGCGCGCGAAGAAAACCGGCATTTCGGGCCTGCGCGCCATTCCCTGGGTGTTTGCCTGGGGCCAGTCGCGCCAGGGCCTTCCGGGCTGGTACGGGCTGGGCAGCGGATTGCAGCAGCTGATCGACGAAGTCGGTTTCGAGCAGGTCGAGGAGATGGCGCGCGAGTGGCTGTTTTTCTCCAATCTCCTTTCGGATGCCGAAATGGCGATGGCCAAGGCCGACATCGGCATCGGCCGCCACTATGCCGGCCTGGCCGGCGAACTGGGCGAGCGCTACTTCCCGACCATCGAGGCCGAATTTGCCCGCACCCGGGAGATGATCTGCCGCGTCAAGGGTCAGGATGCGCTGCTCGACCAGGACCCCACGCTCAAGCGCTCGATCCTGCTGCGCAATCCCTACGTCGACCCGATGAGCTTCACCCAGGTCGAACTGCTGGAGCGCTGGCGTGCCGGCGGATCGAAGGACGAGGCCCTCGAGCAGGCCCTGATCGACAGCGTCCACGGTATCGCCCAGGGGCTGCAGAACACCGGGTAGTGTTGCGTCCCGGCAGAGTCGCCGCGGCGACGATCCCGGCGGCCCGATCCGTAGCACGAGCGGTCCAGAATCGGTATAATCCCCCGCTTTGCCGGCGCCGGTGTAGCTCAGTAGGTAGAGCAACGCATTCGTAATGCGTGGGTCGGCGGTTCGACTCCGTCCACCGGCACCATTTTTAGAGGAAGCCCCGCAGCGATGCGGGGCTTTTTCGTATCTGGTCGCACCAGTCGAACCGACGAACATCACCATCGGTTCGGCATGCCCGAGCGACCTCGGGCCGCTTGCAGTCGACTGCGGGTTTGAGCATGATCGGGCCACTTCCGGACGGCATGCGTTTAATGATCCTTCCCAGTATCGATATCCCGACGCTCGCCGTGGCCCGGGCCATTATCCAGTTGACCCTGGCCGGGTTGGTGGTCTGGACGGGCAATCGTCAGGAGCAGCGATCGGGCACGCACTGGTGGGCATGGGGGCTTGCCCTGCATGGGCTGGGCCTGTTGATCTTTACCGTCATCATCGAACACGGCCTGCTCGACAGCCTGATGACGGCCGCCAACCACCTGAGCTTCGGCCTCAGCTCCGCGTGCATCCTGTTCGGGTTCTGGCGGTTTGCCGATCGACCGGTGCGCTGGTGGTTGATCGTGTTGATCATCGGTATTCCCGTCGTCAGCCTGTTGGCGTGGGAGTGGTGGTATCCAAACGCTCGCTGGCGGATCGTCACGACCGCCTCGGGCCAGGTGATCTTCCTGATCGCCCTGTTTGCCGTTCTGGCCAAACCTCCGCGACGGGAAATGGCCGGCATCTACGGCGCGCTCCGCTGGATCACCGGCGCCTACCTGCCTTTGCTCGTCTGGTCATACGGCAGTGCGATGGAACTGTTACCGACGACGGCCCGGATTCCTGCGGCCTACCACGGCGTCACGTTCAGTGTCGGCTCCATGCTGTTCATGCTTGCCCTGGCTGTCGGCTTTCTGGCTTTGCAGTATTCGCTGTTGGCGTGCCGGCACGCCGACCAGGCGCGCCGTGACTGGTTGACCGGCCTGCTCAATCGCCGGGGAATCATGGAGGTTGTCGAAGGCTGGGCCGATGACTACGGTCAGCGGCCGACGTTCAAGGTCATGGCCCTGGATATCGACCACTTCAAGTCGATCAACGACCGCTACGGACACGAAGTCGGCGATTTCGTGCTGGAACGGCTGGCCGGCGAACTGAACCGACAGGCCGGCCCCGACGCGGTCGTTGGACGGATGGGCGGCGAAGAATTCCTCGTGCTGTTGCCCGACAGCGACGAACAGGTGGTTTTTCGTCGAGCCGAAGGTCTGCGCCGGGCGATCGCCCGCTTTGGGGTCGAGCTGCCGGACGGCGTCATCCGCGCAACGGTCAGTATCGGTTACGCGGCCGGACGCCAGGGCGAATCCCTCGAAGCAGTGCTGCGGCGAGCCGATGCGGCGCTGTACCGGGCCAAGGAGCAGGGCAGAAACCGGGTCGTTGCCGCGGCGAGTGTCGATCGGCCAGCGGAAGGGGCCTGACGATAAGTTCGCGCCGCGCGCAGCGCCGCGCGCCTCAGTCCTGTTGCCGGATCGCCTCGAACTCGAAGATCAGTTCGACTTCGTCACCGACGAGACCGTCCTCGACGCCGTAGCTCATGCCCCACTCGCTGCGCTCGATCGTGGTTCGCGCGGAGATGCCGAGCGTGTGCTGCCCATGTCCGAAGGGATAAGGTGCGGACTTGTTGACCGTGACCTGCAGCGACACCGGACGGGTTTGGCCGAGCAAGCTCAGTTCACCCTCGAGCGTGCCGGAACTGTCGTCGTCGGGAATCCACTCGGTCGCTTCGAAGCGGATGGTTGCGTGGGTGGACGCGTTGAGGAAATCGTCGCCGCGAAGATGATCGTCACGGCGCTCGTGATTGGTGAACACGCTATCGGCCCGGACGATGACCTCGCCTTCGTTCAGTTCGTTCGCGGCCTCGTCATAGACGAATCGGCCTTCCGCCTCGAGGAACTGGCCGAGGGTGTCGGCGTAGCCGATGTGGTCGACCATGAAGCCGATCGAGAAGTGGTCTTCGTCGATCTCGTAGCTCGCCGGTTCGGCGACGGCGGCGGTGGTCAGGCCGGCCAGCAGCGCGGCGAAGGTGATATGAATCGTCGATGGCAGGTTCATGTTGCCCTCCGTGGGGATGGTCCCGTTGTCTTGCGTTTGCGGTACAGCCACCGGATATCGATGGCGAAGGAGATGCCCAGCGCCAGCAGGGCAGCAGCCAGCAGGGTCAACCGCAGCGCATCGGGCAGGAAGGGAAGCAGGGCGACCGGCAGCGCACCGACCTGGACGACGCAGACGAGCTTGCGGCGCCAGCGCTCGGGAAGCGGTTGCGAAAGCCAGGGCCACGCCAGGCCTGCGGCGACGAAGACCGGGCGCATCAGTCCGATCGCCAGCACCCAGGCCGGCGCCTGACCGGACAGCCACAGGCCGGCGCATAGCACCAGGATCAGCGCGGCGTCGGTTTCCATGTCGAAGCGCGCGCCGAAGTCGCTGGTCGCGGCCAGGCGCCGGGCCACCCAGCCGTCCAGGCCGTCGGCCGCCAGGGCCGCCAGGGTCAGGCCCACGATCCACCCGGCGCGCTCGACATACAGGCCCGGATCGAGCAGGGCGCCGGCCAGTGCGCATACGATCGTCGCGCGCACGAGAGTCACGCGATCGGCCCAGCCCAGGCGGAGCCTGTCGGTCGTGGCCAGAAAGAGAATGGCCCAGAGCAGGGCGTAGGCGAGCAGGGCGGCGGCAAGCAGGCTTGTCGTCGCGGCCGGGATGCCGGCAAGGAAGAAGGTGAACGCTGCGGTGACCAGGGCGCCGCCGGCCAGGTCGGTCAGGATGATCGGTGTACGCATCGACGTTCGCCCTCGCTGGGGAAGTCTGATTGATTATGCTCGCATATTCGAGCTGCTGCCGGCGTCAACATTGCCCTCACTGCGGTATCGTGATGATGTTGCCATGCAGGTACTGACGCTTACTCATGACTGAAACCGCACGCGCCTTCTGGACCGTCGACCCTGGCCGCGGCGAGATCCTTAGCGAGACCCTGCCGGTCCTGGCCGACGGCTGTGTTCGCGTGCGCACGCTGCACTCCGGCGTCAGCCGCGGCACCGAGGCGCTGGTCTTCAACGGCCGCGTACCGGCATCGGAATACCGTCGCATGCGCGCGCCGTTCCAGCAGGGCGATTTCCCGGCCCCGGTCAAGTACGGCTATTGCGCGGTCGGCTTGGTCGAGGAAGGGCCGGATCGGCTGCTCGGCCGCGAGGTTTTCTGCCTGCACCCGCACCAGGATCGCTTTGTCGTGCCGGCCGAGGCCGTGATGCCGTTACCCGAGGGGCTGCCGGCGACTCGCGCAGTGCTGGCCGCCAACATGGAAACCGCGCTCAACGGCGCCTGGGATGCGCGAATCGGTCCCGGCGACCGTCTTGCCGTGGTCGGTGGTGGCGTGGTCGGCTGCCTCGTTGCGTGGCTGGCCGGGCGTATACCCGGCACCGAGGTGACCCTGATCGACCTGCAGCCCGACCGATCGAAAGTGGCCGAGGCCCTGGGCGTGGGTTTCGCCATGCCGGAGGCGGCGCGCGGCGACTGCGACCTGGTGGTGCATGCAAGCGGCAGTGAATCGGGGCTGGCAACGGCGCTCGGCCTGGCCGGCAACCAGGCGCGGGTGGTCGAGATGAGCTGGTACGGCGACGATCACCCGGCCGTGCCCCTGGGCGAGGCTTTCCATTCGCGCCGACTGTCGCTGGTTGCCAGCCAGGTCGGCCAGTTGCCGCCCGACAGGCAGCCGCGTTGGGATCACCGGCGCCGCCTGGAAACCGCGCTGGCGCTGTTGACCGATCCCGCGCTCGATTGCCTGGTTTCGGGTTCGAGCGCTTTCGAATCGCTACCCGACGACCTGCCCAGATTGCTCACCCGATCGGGCGAGGTGTTGTGCCACCGCATCGACTACGACTGACCCGCTAAACGTTCAAAGCCCGAGGAATCCAGGATGTACACACTGACCGTTCGCGATCACTTCATGATCGCCCACAGCTTCAGCGGCGAGATCTTCGGTCCCGCACAGAAGTTGCACGGCGCCACCTACGTGGTCGACGCCAGCTTCATGCGGCCCGAGCTCGACGACGACGACCTGGTCGTCGATATCGGGCTGGCCGGCGAGGTGCTCGGGGGGATCCTGTCGGAGTTCAATTTCGAAAACCTCGACGAGCTCGCACAGTTCAAGGGGCGCAACACCACGACGGAGTTCATGGCCCGCGTGGTCTTCGACCGCCTGGCGGCAGCCATCGCCGAGGGGCGCCTGGGTCCGACCGGGCCGGGCCTGACGCGTCTGAAAGTCGAACTCAGCGAGTCCCACCTGGCCCGTGCCAGCTACGAGGCCGACATTTGAGCGATCGCCTGATGGTCATCGTGCCCGGTGATCCGGGCCAGCGCACCGGCGGCTATCTCTACGATGCCCGCATCGTCGACGCGCTGCGCGCGCTGGGATGGTCGGTCGAGGTGATTGGGCTCGAGGGGCGTTTTCCCGATGCCGACGAGACGGCCCGAAGGGCCATGGGAAGGGCCCTGGCAGCCGCCGCGGACGGCCAGGCCGTGGTCATCGACGGGTTGGCGCTCGGCGGCGCACCCGAGGCGGTCTCCGCAGAGGCGAGGCGCCTCGATCTTACCGCCCTGGTGCACCATCCCCTGGCCGATGAAACCGGGCTGAGCCCGGCTTTGCGCGAACGGCTGTTGGAGAGCGAGGCGCGCGCGCTAGCGACCTGCCGCCGGGTCATCGTGACCAGCCCGTTCACCGCGCGGCGCCTGGGCGAGCTGGGTCTGGATGCACGTCGACCCGCCGTGGTCGAGCCGGGCGTCGAGCCGGCTTCACTGGCCGGACCGGTCGCCGATCGGCTGGCCGGCCGCGAGCCCGGCGGGCGCGAAACACTGCTCTGCGTGGCCAGCCTGACGCCGCGCAAGGGCCAGGACATGCTGGTGCAGGCGCTGGCCGCGCTGGCCGACCGCGACTGGCACTGCGTGCTCGTCGGCTCGACGCGCCGTGACGCCGAGTTCGCCGGGCGGGTGGGCCGTGCCATCGACGGGGCCGGCCTGGGCGCGCGGATCGAATGCGTCGGGGAGTGCGGGGAACGGGCCCTGTCGGCCGAGTACCACCGCGCGGGCCTGTGCCTGCTGCCCTCGCATTACGAGGGTTACGGCATGGTTGTTTCCGAAGCCCTGGCGCGCGGCCTTCCGATGATCACGACCACCGGCGGCGCGCTGGCCGATACCGCGCCCGCCGACTGCTGCCTTCGGTGCGCGCCGGGTGATGTCGAAGGATTTCGTGCGGCCTTGCAGAGCTGGTTCGATGATGGCGGGCTTCGCCAGCGCCTCACGCGCGCGGCGGTCGCCCGGCGCAATGGGTTGCGCGACTGGCCTGCGGCGGGAAGCGCGTTCTCGGCGGCGTTGCGGGAGGCGCCGGCATGATGCCGGACGCGGATTCACGATTCGACGGCGACTGGCTGGCGCTGCGCGAGGCGGCCGACCACGCCGCGCGCTCGGACGAGCTCGCCGGTCTAGTGGCTGAGCGCCTTGGGAGCCGCGTGCCGCTGCGCGTCCTCGACCTCGGCGCCGGCACGGGCAGCAACCTGCGCTGGCTGGCTCCCCGACTGCCCGGGCCGCAGGACTGGCTGCTGCTCGACCACGACGCGCAACTGCTCGATCGCGCACACGCCCTGGCCGCCCCGGTTTCACTCGACGATCGCCCGATCCGGGTCGCGACCCGATGCGCGGACCTCGCCGAACTGTCGCCCGAGCTTTTCGAGGGGGTCGACCTGGTGACCGCCTCGGCCCTGTTCGACCTGGTCTCGGCGTTGTGGCTGGAGCAGCTGGCCGCCCGGATCGCTCAGATCGCCGAGCGTGGCGCGGCGGCCCTGTTTGCGCTCACCGTCGACGGCCGGCGCGGTTTCGTGGACGCCGACGGTCGGGCGCTGATCGATGAGGAAGATCGCTGGATGGTCCGGCAGTTCAATGCCCACCAGCTTCGCGCCAAGGGACTGGGCAGGGCGCTGGGGCCGGCCGCCGCAGCGGCGCTGCCCGAAGCGCTGACTGCGGCCGGCTTGCGGGTCTTCACCGAGCGCGCCGACTGGCGACTGGCAGCGGGTGAGCCTCAAACCGGGCCATTGGCCGCGGCCCTGATCAACGACTGGGCGAAGGCCGCACGAGAGCAGTCGCCCGAATCGTCGGCGCGGGTGGCGGCCTGGCGCGATCGTCGCCTGGCCGGGCTCGAGGCGGGACGAATCGGTCTTTGCGTCGGGCATGTCGACGTTCTGGCCCTGCCGGAGGTGCCGTGAGAGAAAAGCGCCGGCCGGGTCCCACGCTGCGCTGGGCGATCAGCCTGGCGGTGCTCGCCGCACTTTTTTGGTGGCTCGATCCCGCGCGGGTGGCGGCCCAGGTCACGGCCCTGTCGCCGGGCTGGCTGGCAGCCGCCCTGGCGGTCACGGTCGTCCAGGTGTTGTTGTCGGCCTGGCGCTGGCGGTTCACCGCGGGCCGGCTGGGCCTGGCGCTGTCTCGAACGCGGGCGCTGGCCGACTACTACCTGGCGATGTTCGTCAACCAGGTCCTGCCCGGCGGCATGCTGGGCGACGCCCTGCGGGCGCATCGCCACGCGCACCACAGCGGCGCGGTCGGACCGGCCTGGCGGGCGGTCTTGATCGAGCGCTTCTCCGGCCAGCTCGTCGTCGCGCTGGGCACCGTCGGCGTGCTGTTGCTGATGCCGGCCTGGCGCGAGGTGCTGGTCGCTCTTCGGCCCGAGCGTGTCGGCGCCTGGTTGGCGCCGGTGGCAGTAATCGGGCTGTCGGCCGTCGTCGTCTACGGTGCCACGCGGCGCTTTCCCCAGGCCTGGCGCGATCTTCGCGCCGACCTGCATCGGGCCCTGCTGGCGCCGTCGGCCTGGCCGCGGCAGCTCGCGGCTTCGCTGGCGGTGGTGTGCAGCTATGCGCTGGTGTTTGCCCTGGCCGCGCGCGGCATCGGTGTCGGTCTCGACTTTGCCGTGCTGCTGGCCGTCGGCCTGCCGATCCTGCTGGCCATGCTGATTCCCTTTTCGGTGGCCGGCTGGGGTTTCCGCGAGGCGGCCGCCGCAGCCGTGTGGCTGGCGCTGGGCCTGCCGGGCGAACAGGGCGTGGCGGTGGCGATGACCTACGGTGCGGTCAACCTGGTCGCGGCGCTGCCGGGGGCGGTCGTGCTGGCCCGGCGCCCGCCGGGCGCGCCGACTTGCCGGCAGTCAGGCTGAAGGCTCGCGCAGGATGACGTCGACCAGCAGTTCGTCCTCGAGCCGGAAACTGCGGATGCGCGGACGGCGGGCTTCGTCGAGACGATCGATGGCGGGCAGGTCGATGCCGTTGCGGCCCGAGCCGATGATCAGCGGGGCGATCAGCAGCTGCAGGCGGTCTAGTGCGCCGGCGTGCAGGAAACGCGAGATCGTGTCGGCGCCGCCCTCGATGAGGATGCGCCGCAGGCCGCGGGATTCCAGCGCTGCGAGCAGGTCCGCGGGCGCGAAGCCGCCGTTGGCGAGTGTCAGCCGGATGCGCTCGACGTGGTCCGGCGCGGCGGCGGGCCGGGCCTCCGGGCCGACCAGGTGGAGCACGCTCACGGGATTGTCCTCGGCATCGAAAAGCGGCCCGCTGCAGGGCACGCGGCCGGCGGGGTCGATTATTACCCGCACAGGGTCGCTGCCGTCAACGTGCCGCACGGTCAGCCGCGGTTGGTCGGCAATGGCGGTGCCGGCGCCGATGACCACGGCATCGACCAGTGCGCGCAGGCGGTGCAGATGGGTCAGCGCGGCCGGGCCGTTGATGTAGTGGGAATGGCCGCTGCGCGTGGCGATTCGCCCGTCCAGGCTTTGCCCGAGCTGGGCGACGACCATCCGCGGCTCGGTAACCAGGGGGGCCAGGGCATCGAGGGTGGCACGGGCGTGTTCGTCGAGCGCGGCCTCGCTGTGCCAGCGGCCCGAGCGTTCCAGGGTCAGCTCGCCGCCGCGAAGCGTGGTCGGCCAGCGATCGATCCCGCCCCAGTCCTGATTCCGGGCCCTCAGCAGCAGTTGCCAGATGTCATCGCCGTCCCCATCTTCCCGACGAGCATCGCCTCCGGCGGGCGGCAGTTCACACAATCGAGCCCCGCGTCGCTTAGATTCTGTGCTCATGGGAAGGCATAATGGCACAAACAGTGAGAAGCCCATGCACCAGGTAGAGCGCGCGATCTTTGATCTTCGGCGGGGGTTGCCGATCGTTGTCCACGACGAATCCGACGGGGCGGACCGCGGCGTGCTGGTCTATCCGATCGAGTCTCTGACCGAAGACCGGCTGACCGACGTGCTCGATCTAGCTGGCAGTGCGCCAACGCTGACGCTCACCCGCCATCGCATGGCCGCGATGGGCTTTCCGATGCACACCGATTCGGCTTCGCTGCCGCTGCGCAGGGCCGAGGGCTTGAGCGCCGAGGCGCTCTACTGCGCGGCTGCCGCCGCCGAGGACCCCAGAACCCGCCTGTTCGAGCAGCCGCGCCCGGCCAGTGCCTCCGAGCGGGCCGCGCTCGCCTTGATGCGCCGGGCCCTGCTGGTGCCGGCGGCCCTGACGGCGACCATCGACGGCAGCCGCCAGGCGGCCGTCGAGCGTGCCATTGCCGATGGTTCGATCCTTCGCGTGTCGGCGCGCTCGGCCGAACAGTGCTTCGACTCCGGCGCGGGCATGCTCAAGCGCGTCAGCGAAGCCGACGTGCCCCTGAGCGAGTCGGTGCAGTCGCGATTCGTGCTTTTCCGAGAACCCGACGGCCTGCGCGAACACCTGGCCGTGCTGATCGGCGAGTCGGGCGTCTGGCCCGAAGCGGTGCCCACGCGTCTGCATTCGGCCTGCCTGACCGGCGACCTGTTCGGCAGCCTGCGCTGCGACTGCGGCGAGCAGCTTCAGAACGCGGTGCGAACAATCGCCCAGATGGGCGGTGGCGTGCTGCTCTACCTGGCGCAGGAGGGACGCGGCATCGGCCTGGCCAACAAACTGCGCGCCTACGCGCTGCAGGACGAAGGGCTCGACACCATCGATGCCGACCGGATGCTCGGCTTCGGCGAAGACAGCCGACGCTACCGCGTGGCCGTCGACATGCTCACGGCACTGTCGATTCGGAGCGTCAAGCTGCTGACCAACAACCCGTCGAAGGTGGACGCGCTGCGCGAGGGCGGCATCGAGGTGGCGGCCCGCGACGGGCTCTACGGCCGGCTGACCCGGCAGAATCGTCGCTATCTCAAGGCCAAGGCGAGCCGCTCCGGACACTTGCTCGACGATTTCCTCGACGAGTAGCCCGAAGGTTCTATTGACCCGGCGGCCAGGGCTTGGCGCGGCAGGCCGAGATCACCGCCGCCAGTCGGTCGGCATAGTGCCCGATCAGTTCCGCCCCCAGCGCCGCCGTGGCCGAGGCCGCATCGCCGACCACGCCGGCCGTGTGCAGGTCTTCGGCCAGCCACGCCCAGGGCGCTTCTCCCTGAGGGGGCAGGGCGGCGTCGTGGGGCTGCCGGCTATGGATGTTGCGGGCCTGGTCCATTCGAACTAACTCAGGCGCCAGGTGGCGCATCATCGCGGTCTCGGCCAAGCCGCCGTGCAGGCCGTCGCGCAATTCCACGGCACCCAGCAGGTCGCCCGGCGCGGTGAAACGCATGTAGCTGGCCTTGACCGCCAGCATCCCGAGCCGGCGCCTGAGATCGAGCGCGGCAGCATCCATCCATCCGATGTTGCCGCCGTGCGCATTGACCATCACCAGTCGCTCGATTCCGGCGCGGGCCAGGCCGTCGCCGAGGGCCGCGATTTGTGCCTGCATTTGCCCGGGTGTGAGGCTGAGCGTGCCGGCGAAGCCGGCGTGTTCGTCGCTCGTGCCGACCGCCAGGGTCGGCAGCGCGAGCAGGGGAAAGTCGTCGTCGAGTCGCTGCGCCGCGGCCGCGAGCAGGCCTTCGCCGATGATGCAGTCGGTGGCCAGCGGCAGGTGCGGGCCGTGCTGCTCGATCGCGCCCAGCACGACGGCCGCGACCGGCTTGTCTTTGCTCAGCGACGCGATCTCGTGGCTGGTGAGATGCCCCCATTGCTTCGGCATGGTAGTCACTTCGGCTCGGGTTGGTGGACGGCGTACAGGTCGCCGGATGCCAGGCCGTCGGCGCCGGCGGCCAGCCAGTCGGCAACGGCCTCGGGGGGCTGCCATTGCGACCACAGGAAGCGGCGTTCCTCGCCGGCTATGGCATTGTAGCGGTAGGTTCCCAGCGCGGCCAGACGGTCGAGGCAGGCTTGCGCGTGGTCGAGCGCGCTGCCGACGAATTCGATCGACAATGCCGGCAGGGCGGCGGATAGGCCGGCAAGCACCTCGGCTTCGTGGCCCTCGACATCGATCTTGCAGAAGTCGGGCCGGCCGTGCTCGTCGATCAGCGCATCCAGCGTGGTCACGGCGACCTCGATAGTATGTTCCCAGCGCACAGCGGCGAAGCCCTGGTGTTCGCGGGTGACCCGGGCGCGCCAGCCGGCCGAGAGCGAGGCCACCGCCGGGTGGGACTCGCTCAGTGCAAGGCGGGCGTGGCCGGCTTGCGCGCCGGCGGCCTGATCGAGCAGTACGACACCGTTGTCGCTTCCGTGGAAGCGCCTGAGCCAGCGCATCGGCGCCGGCTGGGGCTCGAGCGCCACGACGCGCGCGCCCAGACGGCGGAAGGCGCGTGTACGGTCGCCCAGGTGAGCGCCGATATCGAAAACCACGCCGCCCGGCTCCACGAAGGGGCGGTAGAGCGCAAGTAGCCCCCGCAGCCGGCCCGGGCGCCGGTAGATCCAAAGCGAGCGGGCGAGTCCGATGGCCGAGCGAAGGCTCATGGGTAGTATCCGGATAGGAGATCGTGTTGGGTCATGTCGATGAACATTGTGCGCCATCGCCGGTGAAGTCGGAAATGCCGCAAGGGTCGTCGTGGTTCGGGCTCACCCGCCTGCTGGCGGTGGGGCTGGTACTCAATGCGCTGCTGGTGCTGCCGGCCTGGTGGCGCGACGCCGCGCCGGGAAGCGTCTGGCTCGCGCCGGAGGCCTGGCTGCTGCCGGCGCTTTTCGCGCTTTGCGCCGGCCGCTGCGCCCGGGTGATGGGGCCGGTGCTGACCTTCCTGCTGGCGTTCGTCATGGTTGCCGGCGCCTTCGACGGCCTGGTGCAGTCGGTCCTGGGTCGGCCGCTGAACGTGTTCGTCGACCCACTGATGCTCGGCGCCGGCTTTCACCTGCTCGAGGGCAGTATCGGTTTGTGGGCAGCGCTACTGGCATCCTTGCTGGTCGCCCTGGCGGCCGCAGCTGTTGCCTGGGTGGTATGGCGCCTGATCAGGGCGGGTGCCGTGGCCGGGCCGCGGGCCGCAATGGCGGTCGCGTCGCTTGCCCTGGTCCTGGGGCTGGTCGGAATGTCGCCGATGCTCCCGGGCGTGGCGTCGCAGCTGCTGCACACGGCTGTTGCGCAAGCCGGTCAGCTGGAGGCGACGCGGCGGGCGCGCTTGCGTCTGCTGCAGGCGCAGGACGACCCGGCCTTCGCCGCGCGCGCCCTGCCGGGCCTGGCCGGGCGCGATGTGTACGTCGTCTACATCGAGTCCTACGGCGAGAGCCTGCTCGACCAGGCTCGCTACGCCGGTCGGATCGAGCCGCTGCTCGAGCGCTGGCGCGGCCGGCTCGAAGCTCAGGGACTGCATACCGTCAGCGGCCGGCTCGAGGCGCCCATCCGGGGCGGTCAGTCCTGGCTGTCGCACGCCACCGTGTTGAGCGGGCTGCCGATCGACAGTCAGCTGTGGTACCGAACGCTGCTGGCCCGCGATATCGACCTGCTGACCGATGATTTCCGGGCCACCGGGCATCGGACCCTCAAGCTGGCGCCGGCCATTGTCGGGGACTGGCCCGAGGGCAGGCAGCTGGGCTTCGACCGAATCTTCGCCGCCGACGACCTGGGTTACCGCGGGCCGCGCCTTGGCTGGGTGACGATGCCCGACGAGTTCACGCTGCATCGCTTCGGCGGGCACATTCGGCCGCGCATCGATGCGCCGGTGTACGCGCAGTTCGCCCTGATCAGCAGCCACTGGCCCTGGACGCCGGTGATCGAGCCGACGGCCGATCCGACGCGGATCGACCAGGGCCGCGTCTACGAGCGTTGGCGCGGTGGCGATACCGACACCCTCGCGCTGATGTTCGACGCGGCCGCCCAGCGCGCGGCCTACCTCGACAGCGTCGAATACGCCCTGACCGTCACGCTCGAGTGGGCCCGCTGCCTGCCGGATGACGCCCTGCTGCTGGTGCTGGGCGATCACCAGCCGACCGGCCTGATCGCCGGGCGGGATGCCGGCGCGGGTGTGCCGGTCCACGTCATCAGCGGCGATGCAGCGCTCCTGGCCGGGTTCGAGCGGCGCGGTTTCGTTCCCGGCCTGCTGCCGCCGCCGAACGACGAATCGACGGGACTGGATCGTCTTCGCCACTGGCTGCGGGAAGATTTCGGGCGCGATTTGCCATGACGGCCTTCGCCGCTTAGTCTATGTCGGTTATTCGCCGCTGATCGATCATGTTGACCGCAATGCTTTCTCCGCGCTCCGAGCTTTCCCGCCCTTGCCGTGCCCGACCGGGGTGCGTGCATGCGTGACCAGGTTGCCTCGGCGGGGGGGCTGGGGTATCGACTGCGCCTGGCGCTGAACTGGCTGGCGGTGAGCCTGAAGCTGCCGCCGCGCTGGTTCCAGTCGCCGCCGCCGCCGGAGTCCAGCCGTGCGGCGCGCAGCGGAAGACTGCACATCGAGATCGTCAGCCATTGCTGGCGGTACGCGCATCTTCTGGCCTACCAGTTGAGTTCGCTGGTGAACGAACCGCCCGAGGACGTGGCGGTAACCATGACGGTCTTCCACGCGGCCGAGGATGCCGACACCGTGGCCCTGCTGGATCTGTTCGGGGCCATGGATGTGCCCAATGTCCGCTGGAACTGGCAGGTGCTCGAACCGACTCAGCTATTCCGGCGCGCGATCGGCCGCAATCGCGCGGCGCTTGCCAGCGAGGCCGACTGGGTCTGGTTCAACGACTGCGACGTGATTTTTCGCGACGGTTGCCTGGACGCCGTCGGCCGGGCGCTTCAGGGGCGTCGCGACGCCCTGGTATACCCGACCCACGAGCAGGTCTCGCCGGTGTACGAGCCTGGTGATCCGGTGCTCGAAGCCGCGCGCGAGCCTCGCCTGGTCGATATCGATCCGGCCAGTTTCAGGCGCCGGGACTACACGCGCGCGGTCGGCGCCATGCAGATCACCCACGGTGATGTCGCCCGGGCCTGCGGTTACTGCCGCGATATCGCCGTGTTCCAGCAGCCTACGGATCGTTTCGCCAAGGCGCGCGAGGATCGCGCGTTCCGCTGGCTGCTGGGCAGCGAAGGTGTGGCCATCGAGGCGCCGGGCATCTACAGAATCCGCCACCAGGCCAAGGGACGCTACCGCAAGTCCGGCATGCACAGCCGTGTCAGGACCGAGGTCCGGAAGGCGCAGCTGCGCTGGCGCGAGCGCGGCCAGGAGGACTCCTCATCGGACCGCTGAGCGACGACCCGGTCGGACGATAAGCCCGCATGACCCGGATCCGCTTTCACATCGGCGCGCACAAGACCGCCACCACCCACTTGCAGATGACCCTGGCGCGCTGCCGACTGGCGCCGGGGACGCGCTACGTGCCGCTCAAGCGCCTGCGCCGCCTGCTGACATCGCCCGTGCGCAAGGGCCGGCCCTTTCTGCCGTGGCACCGCTGGTACCGCGGCACCTGGTTGTTCTCCGACGAGAACATCCTGGGCAATTCGTCCAACGTGCGACGTATGTACCGCGATCCGGCGGCCGCCCTGAGCTACTTTGCCGACTGCGAGCTGGAACTGTTCATGGCGATACGCAGCTACGATACGTTTCTGCCCTCGGCCTGGGGCGAGCGCCTGTGGCGACATCCCTTCGAGCCGTTCGAAGCCGAGATGCCCAAGCGCCGCTGGACCGACGTGATTGCCGATCTGCAGGGCTCGCTCCCCGGGGTGCCCATCCACGTCTGGCGCTACGAGGATTACCGCGACCACGCCGAATCGATCGTTCGTTTCTACGCCGGCGATGCCGTCGAGCACTACCCCGGCGAGCTCGACCGGACGCCCAAGGCCGGTTTCTCGACCAAGGCCGTGACCCATCTGAACCTTTATGCCGGGTCGCATCCGGGGCGCATGCGGATTCGACAGATTCGCGATCGCTATCCGGTCAGCGAGGATTACCCGCGTTTCGACCCGTGGACCGCCAAGCAGCGGGCCACGCTTCAGGCGATGTATGCCGAGGATGTGGCCGAGCTGGAACGCCGTGTTGACTTCTGGCGGCCCTGATGGATGCGTCCTGCCCGGCCGCCGCGAGAGAAGTGCGGTTCAGCCCCGGCTCAGGATTCGCTGTTAGGCTCTGATAGGAAGGCAGTGTTCAGCATTGCTGTCGGGTCACAAGGAGAGTAAGCATGCGAATCCTGGTTCTGATTGCGGGCCTGTTTCTGGCCGCCGGCGCGCAAGCCAATTGCGAATTGTCTTCGGCGCGGCTGGGCAATCAGCTGCTGAAGGTGGGGGATTCCGAGCGCAAGGTGTTGCAGCAGGAACCTGACCGGACGGTGCAGCTGGAGAACCGCCGCGGCGCGGCGGTCGGTATCCGCTACGACTTCTACCTGCGAGGCAAGACGGTGGCAGTCCATGTGCGTGGCGGCAGGATTTCGATGATCTGCCACATCAACGACTGAAACGACTTCTCATTCTGCCGGCGATCCGGCGGCTGCTTCGTCCGCCGCCCCGTAGCGGCTGAAGATAACGTCCATGCCCGCGTCGTCCGGCAGCAGCAGGTACATGCGATCGTAGTCCGACTCGCTGATCGTGCCGACGGTCTTGCCCGTCAGGGCCTCGACGATCAGGGGCACGGTGTTGGAATGCCCGGCAATCACCAGCAAACCCTCGGCCCGGGACGCTTCGACCTGCGAGACAAGCGCCCGGATGTGCTCCTCGATGTCGCTCCCTGGCTCCGCCGGCACGATCGTCACCTCCAGGTTTCGCTTTGCTGCCAGTACGGCCAGGGTCTGCTGCGTGCGCTGGTATTGCGAGGCGATCAGACCGCCGACGTCGGCCTGATCGAGCGCCTCGGCCAGCTTTTGGGCGCGTTCGTGCCCGGCGCTCGTCAAGCCGGGGTCGCGCGTCCCGTCGTCGGCCTTTTCAGCATGGCGCACCACGACGATGCCGGAATCCGCGGCCAGCGCCGGTGCGAGGGGCAGGGTGGCCAGAACGAGGGGGAGAAGGAGTCGCAGGGTTCTCATCGCGATTTGTCGGGTGCGGGCTGAGCGGGCATTATACGGTGGCCCGTTCGCCGAGCCCTTCGGCTCAACGCACTTGTGGAAATCGCCCCATGCCCCGTCTTTGCTTCCCGATCGCCCTGGTTCTGGTCACCCTGGCCCTGTCCGCCGCACAGGCGCAGGCGCCCTCGCTCGGGCGCATCGTGTCCCTGCCGAGCCTGACGGGCACGGCGCCCGCCTCGCCGGTGTGGGCGCCGGACAGTTCCCGCCTGGCCTTTGTCTGGAACGACGAAGGGATGCCGTTCCGCGACGTCTGGGTGGTCAACGCCGACGGCGACGAATTGCGTCGACTCACCCGGCTGGCGCCGCGGGACACGCCGCCGCCGGAGCCGGGCCAGGGTCGCGAGGCCATGCTCGAGCGCAGCGCGAGACGCCACGCCGGCGGCGTTGCCCGGATCGCCTGGACGCCGGATTCGAAGCGGGTGGTCTACGCGCATGGCGGTGAGCTGTGGGCAGTGCCTGCCAGCGGCGGCGAGGCCAGGCCGCTGCTGCCCGAGAATGCCCGCGGGCACTCGCCGGTGTTCTCTCCCGGTGGTGGACGCATCGCTTTCGTGCGTGACCATGACTTGTGGTTGCACGATATTGATCGCGGCAGCTCGAGCCAGGTGACCGAGCTGGGTCAGGACGGCATTGCTCGTGTCCCCGTCGGCGCTTTTGCCGGTCCGGATGCGTATGTTCGAAGCCATGCCTGGTCAGCCAACGGGCGCTACCTGGCCTTCGTGTTCGTCGATCGCAGCGAGGTACGTCGGGTGCCGATCCCGGCCTGGCTGCACGGTGAGGAACCGTTGCTGCACGAAGTTCGGCGCGCGTATCCGGGCGATCGCGACGAGCGCCAGCGTGTGGGCGTCTACGACACCTCGGACGGTAGCTTGAAGTGGCTTGAGCTTGGCGATCCAACATCCCGGATTTTCTACGAAATCGCCTGGTCGCCCACCGCTTCCGAGCTGCTGGTGCACCAGGGTGCCGACGTGGCCGAGGAGCGCTGGATCCATGTTGCCGACGCGGCGTCGGGCAAGGTGCGCACGGTCTGGCACGACAGGCGCCCGAAGCGGGTTTACCCGATTTTCCGGGCGGTGTGGGCTTCGGACGGAGACCGGGTTCGCTTCATCGGTGACCAGCACGAGCACTATCGTCTCTACGAGGTCGACGCGGAAGGTGGCGAGCCGCGCATCCTGACAGAAGGCGATTTCGACGTGGCCGCCACGCGTTCGGCCGCCCTGGTGGAAACACGCGGCGAGGCGCTGTATTTCGTTGCTGCTGCGCCCACGCCCTACGAACGGCAGCTGTTCCGGATCGACGGGGCTGACGCCGAGCCGGTTCGCATCACTTCAAGGGCCGGCGTCCACCAACCGTCGGTCTCGCCCGACGGGCGCCATGTCGCCAGCGTCCATTCCAGCGACGAGCGACCGTCCGAACTCTACGTCGGCCCGGCGGAGGCCGACAGCGCGCTCGCCCGCGTGACGCAATCGCCGCACCCCGATTTCCAGGAATACGACTGGATCAAACCGCGCTACGTGAGCTTCCCGGGACCGGAGGCGGGCATGACCCTGCATGCACGCATCGTCGAGCCGCGCGACATTGAACCGGGCAAGCGCTACCCGGTGCTGATCGGCAACATCTACTCCAACACCGTCCGCAACGCCTGGGATGCCGAGCGGCCCACGACCAACCTGCAACAGCGCCTGGCACTGACCGGCGAATACATCCACGTACAGGTCGACCTGCGCGGCAGCGTGGGCTACGGCGTGGATTTCCGCGAGGCCTTCCAGGGCGACTGGGGGCGGGGCGACCTGCGTGACCTGGTCGCGACCGTCGACTACCTGAAGACGCTCGACCACGTCGATCCGGAACGGATCGGCCTTTGGGGCAACAGCTACGGCGGCCTGATGGTGCTCTCGGCGCTGTTTCGCGAGCCGGGCCTGTTCGCCGGCGGCGTGGCGGGCGCGCCGGCGGTGGATGTCGAGCATTTCACCGGCTACGACCAGCACCTCACGCGCCGGCCCGACACGCATCCGGAGATCTTCGAGACAGGCAGCCTGATGGACCTGGGCGAAGATCTCTCCGACCCGCTGATGATCATCCACGGCATGCACGACGACATCGTGCCGTTCAAGACCACCCTGATGCTCACCGAGAAACTGATGCTGCTGGGCAAGGACTTCGACCTGGTGGCCATGCCGCGCGCGCCGCACTGGTGGGCGGGCACCGAGCATTACGCGGT
Organism: Wenzhouxiangella indolica; assembly: GCF_042310355.1. Taxonomy (NCBI): domain Bacteria; kingdom Pseudomonadati; phylum Pseudomonadota; class Gammaproteobacteria; order Chromatiales; family Wenzhouxiangellaceae; genus Wenzhouxiangella; species Wenzhouxiangella indolica. The sequence continues at coordinate 67,808 of NZ_JBHJMR010000002.1, forward strand.
CTATACTTTCGGCAAGCTCGAGGACTTTTTCCGGCGCCACGTGACGCCGGGGCCGCGGTCGGCTGATGGCGGCAACGGCGGCCGCTGAAAGGCCGATCGACGGCATAATGGATGGATCGATTCACGCAACACGGGAATGACGCGCATGCAACTGGATCAGGCGAAGCAAACCATCGAGAGGCTCTGGCGGGACGACATGGTCGATGCCCTGTCGGAGTTCATCCGCATTCCGGCCAAGTCGCCGGATTTCGATCCCGACTGGGCGGCGAACGGCTATATCGACGAAGCCGTTGAGCACACCGTGAAGTGGTGCAAGCAGCAGCCCATCGAGGGCATGCAGATCGAAGTGGTCCGTCTCGAGGGGCGCACGCCGGTTGTGCTGATCGACATTCCGGGCAGCGTCGATGACACGGTTTTCCTCTACGGCCACCTCGACAAGCAGCCCGAAGCCAGCGGCTGGTCGGAGGGGCTCGGACCCTGGCAGCCGGTGGTCCGCGACGGCAAGCTCTACGGTCGGGGCAGCGCGGACGACGGCTACGCGGTCTATTCCTCGATTGCCGCCATCCGCGCGGTTCAGGAGCAGGGCGAGCCACACGCGCGCTGCGTGCTGCTGATCGAAACCTGCGAGGAGTCCGGCAGCTACGACCTGCCGGCGTATATCGAACACCTGGCCGATCGCATCGGTTCGCCTTCCCTGGTGGTCTGTCTCGACTCCGGCGCCGGCAACTACGATCAGATGTGGATCACCAGTTCGCTGCGCGGCATGGCCGCCGGTACGCTGCACGTCGATATCCTGAGCGAGGGTGTGCACTCGGGCATGGCCTCGGGCATCGTGCCCTCGAGTTTCCGGATCGCCCGGCAGCTCTTGTCGCGTATTGAAGACGAGACGACCGGGCGAATCCTGCCCGATGCGCTGAACGTCGAGATACCCCAGCAGCGCCACAGGCAGCTGGCGGCCGTGGCCGATGAGTTGGGCGACGGCATCCACGTCTCGCTGCCCTGGGTCGATGGAGCGGAGCCGGTCGGCGAGACGCCGCTGGATCGACTGATCAACCGCAACTGGCGATCCGCCCTGGCGGTAACCGGCGCCGACGGGCTGCCGGCGCTCGGGCAGGCGGGTAACGTTCTGCGGCCGGGCACGGCGCTCAAGCTGTCCATGCGTTTGCCGCCGACCCTGGACGCCGAGATGGCCACGCGCTGCATGAAGGACCTGCTCGAACGCGACCCGCCCTACGGTGCACGGGTTCGTTTCGAGCCGGAAACGCCGGCCGACGGATGGAACGCCCCGGAGTTCGCACCCTGGCTGGAGTCGGCCTGTCAGAAGGCGTCGGAGGCGATGTTCGGCAAGCCGGCGATGTTCATGGGCGAGGGCGGTTCGATCCCCTTCATGGCGCTGCTGGGCGAGTCTTTCCCCGAAGCGCAATTCCTGATCACCGGCGTGCTGGGGCCGAAATCGAACGCGCACGGGCCGAACGAGTTCCTGCACCTGCCCTATGTCAGCAAGCTGACCAGCGCGGTCGCCAGCATCCTGGCCGACCATGGCGCCCGCGAGCGCTGAGGTGGCCATGGACTACCGCAACCTGATCCGAGACGTACCCGACTGGCCCGAGCCGGGCGTGGTTTTCAAGGACATTACGCCCCTTCTGGCCGACCCCAAGGGCCTGGCCTGGGCGGTGGACCGGCTCTACGAGCCTTTCGTCGGCAGGGGCATCGACCTGGTGGCCGGCATCGAGTCGCGCGGGTTCATCTTCGCCGTCGGCGTGGCCCGCGCCCTGGGCGCGGGTTTCATCCCGGTGAGAAAGCCCGGCAAGCTGCCCAGGGCCACGTTACGGCGCCAGTACGACCTGGAATACGGCAGCGATGCCGTGGAAATGCACGCCGACGCGGCGGGTGAGGGGCAACGGGTGCTGGTGATCGACGACGTGCTGGCCACCGGCGGCACCATGGCGGCCACCTGCGAGCTGTTCGCCGAGACCGGCGCGGATGTGGTTGGCGCTGCCGTGCTGGTCGAACTGGGTTTCCTCGACGGCGCCCAGCGGGTCACGGTTCCGCTTCACTCGGTGATTGTTTACTGAGGCAGGAACTCCATACCCGATGATTGAGAGCATGCCATGCAACTCTCCAGAAGCGTAATGCTGATGCTGCTGGCCAGATGCTGACTGGATACGAGATAGAGACCTTCAACGAGATGAATGGCTCACTCGTCAGATTGATGAATCGATACCATTCAGGCGATCTTTAGTTTCCCGAAGCCAATCCGAGGCAAGCATCAGCTCCCGCCCCATTTGCGAAAACGCCCCGGAAGGCCGGGGCGTTTTGGTTCTGGTCGTATGACCTTTGAGCTTACGGTGTATCCAGCCACAGATCGTAGCTGCCGCTGCCCGAGTAGGACTCGACGCGCCAGTAGTAGTAACCGGCGGAGCCGTTGTAGCTGATCTGCTCTTCGCTGGTGGGCGTGAGCGAAGTGGCAACCTGTTGCCAGCCGCTGCCGCTCCAGCGATACAGGCGCAGATCGAAGTCCGCGCTGGTCGGGCCGACGAGCCAGCCCTGGTGCGTGCCCGAGGGCGCATAGTAGTAGTTGCCGTTGGGCTGCACTTGCGAGCCGCCGTTCGAGAGCGAGCCGCTGTACTGGGTGCAGTTGGTGCAGGGTGCGCCACCGCCACCACCGCCGCCGGGTTCGTCGAAGCTGCCGACCAGGCTCACGCCGGAGTAGCTCGAGTAGCCGCGCAGCATGATGTGGTAGGTGCCTGCGTTCGGGCTGGCGAAATCGCAGCTCTCGTTGTTGCCGTTGCGGTAGGGGCGGCAGTCGTAGGTCGACGTTGTCGGCTCGGAACCGAAGCGCACGTACAGATCGGCATCACCCGAACCGCCGCTCATGGCGATCTCGAGATTGCTGGCGCCGGAGGGCACGTCGATGGTGAAGAACGTCTGCGAGCCCTGGCCACCGGAGAGGTTGCTTTCCGGGACGCCGTTGGACAGCTCGGTGGCACCGCCACCGCCGCCGCCACCGCCGCCGCCACCACCACCGCCGTCAAACAGCGAGTAGGCGAGCAGGTTGGGCGAGCCGGAACCGATGCCGCTGAGCTTGCCGGTGGAGCCGGCATTGAAGATGGCGTTCTCGACCTGGGCCGGCGAAGCGCCGGGGTTGTCGGCCAGGTACAGCGCGGCGATACCGGCAACGTGCGGCGACGCCATGGACGTGCCGCTGATCGTGTTGGTGGCCGAATTGCCGGTCGACCAGGCCGAAGTGATGCTCGAGCCGGGTGCGAAGATGTCGACGCAGCTGCCGTAGTTCGAGAAGCTCGAGCGCGAATCGGAGCTGGTGGTCGAGCCGACGGTAATGGCGGACGCCGAACGCGCCGGCGAGACGTTGCAGGCGTTCTGGTTCTCGTTGCCGGCCGCGACCACGACGGTGACGCCGGAGCTGCGCATGTTGGCTACGGCGTTGTCGGTTGCGGTGGATGCGCCGCCACCGAGGCTCATGTTGGCCACGGCGGGGGACTGCGCGTTCTGCGCCACCCAGTCCATGCCGGCGATCACGCCGGAATTTGAGCCGGAGCCGTTGCAGCCTAGTACGCGTACGGCATGCACGGTCGCGCCCTTGGCGACACCATAGGTCGAACCGGCGACCGTGCCGGCGACGTGCGTGCCGTGCCCGTTGCAGTCGTTCCAGCCGCGGCCGTCGTTGATCGCGGTGTAGCCGTTCCCCATGCGGCCACTGAACTCGCTGTGCGAGCCGAGAACACCGGTATCCACGACGTAGGCGTGCACGTTGCTCGCCGTGGTGTTGTAGGTGTAGCTGCCGTCGAGCGGGCGGTCTCGCTGATCGACTCGATCGAGGCCCCAGGTCGCATTGTTCTGGGTTGCGTTGATGGAGACGATGCCGTCCTCCTCGATGTAGGCGACGCGGTCATCCTCGAGCAGTCGCGCGACGCTCTTGGGATTGGCCTGGATCACGAACGCCGGAAGGACGTGCGAGAAAGAGGCCTGGAGCTGCGCTCCGTAAGTGCGCGCCATGCTCTGTGCTGCCGAGGCAACCGTTATTCCGCGCGTGTCATGCGAACCGAAGGTCGTCACACCGTCCTTGAGTACGACGATGTACTGGCCTTCGATCGGTTGCTTTGCGGTGTGAAGTTCGGATGCTTGAGCGGTGGAGAAGATGGTGGCGGCCAGGAGAAACAGGCCGGCGATATGGACTAACGATAGTCTTCGTAACATGTTGGGTTTGCTCCCGTTTCGATCATTTCTGTGAGTCCCCTTGATCGCTTTACAGGCTCCGCTCCTCTCAGAGCCCATATTTGTATACCCGATCGAAGTGCGCGAAATCCAGTGAATCGGGAGACTTGTTTCACTTTTTGTGACGTATATCACATAAGTTTTTTCGATTCAGTCACACATTTGTCACCAGTGTGCCGGCCGTTCGGCAAAAAAACGCCCCGGAAGGCCGGGGCGTTTTCGTTTCTGGTCGATTGACCTTTCGGTTTACGGCGTATTCAGCCAGAGATCGTAACTGCCGCTGCCCGAGTAGGACTCGACGCGGAAGTAGTAGTAGCCGGCCGAGCCGTTGTAGCTGATCTGCTCTTCGCTGTCGGAGCCTTCCGAGCTGGCGACTTCACTCCAGCCCGAGCCGTTCCAGCGGAACAGTGCCAGGTCGAAGTCGGCACTGGCCGGTCCGGAGAGCCATCCCTCGTGGGTGCCCGCTCCGGCGTAGTAGTAGTTGCCGTCGGGCTGGATTTCGGACTCACCGTCCGGCAGCGAACCGCTGTACTGGTCGCAGTCGGTGCACGGCGCGCCGCCGTCACCACCGTCGCCGCCGTCGCTTTCGTCGAAGCTGCCGACCAGGCTCACACCGGAATAGCTGGAGTAGCCCCGGATCATGACGTGCCAGGTGCCGGCCTGCGGATCATCGAAATCGCAGCTTTCGTCGTTGCCGCCCTGGTAGGGCCGGCAGTCGTAGTCCGACGTGGTCGGTTCTGTGCCGAAGCGAACGTAGAGGTCGGCATCACCCGAGCCGCCGCTCATGGCGAACTCCAGGTTGCTGGCGTCAGCCGGAACGTCGAGGGTGAAGAAGCTTTCCGAATCCTGGTCACCGGAGAGGTTGTCGACCGGCACACCGTTGGACAGTTCGGAGCCATCTCCGCCACCGTCGTCGCCGCCGCCATCGTCGCCGCCGCCGTCATCTTCGTCAAAGCTGCCGACCAGGCTCACGCCGGAATAGCTCGAGTAGCCTCGGATCATGACGTGCCAGGTACCGGCCTGCGGATCGTCGAAATCGCAGGCTTCATCGTTGCCACCCTGGTAGGGACGGCAGTCGTAGTCCGAGGTGGTCGGCTCGTCGCCGAAGCGCACGTAGAGATCGGCGTCACCGGATCCGCCGCTCATGGCGAATTCCAGGTTGCTGGCGTCGGACGGGACTTCGAGGGTGAAGAAGGACTCGGAGCCTTCGCTTCCCGAGAGGTTGTCTTCGGGCGTGCCGTTGGACAATTCGGTTGCGCCGTCGTCGCCGCCACCGTCGTCACCGCCGCCGTCATCGCCACCGCCGTCGAACAGCGAGTAGGCGAGCAGGTTGGGCGAGCCCGAACCAATGCCGCTGAGCTTGTTGCTCGAGCCGTTCGAGTAGATGGCATTCTCGACCTGGCTGGGCGAGGCGCCGGTATTGCCGGCGAGGTAGAGCGCGGCGAGCCCGGCGACGTGCGGCGAGGCCATCGAGGTGCCGCTGATGGTGTTGGTGGCCGAATCGCCTGTCGACCAGGCGGCGGTGATATCCGAGCCCGGCGCGAAGATATCGACACAGGTGCCGTAGTTGGAGAAGCTCGAGCGAGCGTCGGAGTCGGTGGTCGAGCCGACCGTGATGGCGTCTTCCGAACGGCCGGGCGAGACGTTGCAGGCATCCTGGCTTTCGTTGCCGGCTGCCACGACGACGGTGACGCCGGCATTGCGCATGTTGCTCACGGCGTTGTCGGTCGCGGTGGACGCGCCGCCGCCGAGGCTCATGTTGGCAACGGCGGGCGCCTGTGCGTTGGCGGCGACCCAGTCCATGCCGTCGATGACGCCGGAGTTCGAGCCGGATCCCTGGCAGTCGAGCACCCGTACGGCGTGAACGGTTGCGCCCTTGGCGACCCCGTAGGTGGAACCGGCGACGGTTCCGGCGACGTGCGTTCCGTGGCCGTTGCAGTCGTCGCTGCCGTTGCCGTCATTGATCGCGGAATAGCCCTGTCCCATGCGGCCGCTGAATTCATTGTGCGAGGAGCGCACGCCGGTGTCGACGATGTAGGCATGGACACCGCTGGCTTCGGTCTCGTAGGTGTAGCTGCCATCCAGTGGCAGGTCACGCTGGTCGATTCGATCGAGTCCCCAGGTCGCGTTGTTCTGCGTGGCATTGATCGAGACGACACCGTCCTCTTCCACGTAGGCGACGCGATCGTCTTCGAGGAGACGGGCGACACTCTTCGGACCGGCTTCCACGACGAACCCGGGCAGCACGTGCGAATACGCGTGCTTCAGGTCGGCGCCGTGCGTGCGTGCCATCGCGGTCGCCACGGTGACCACCGAATCGTCGACCAGGCTGTCGCCCTGGGCGCCGAGTGTGGCCACGTCGTCCTTGAGAACCACGATGTAGCGGCCCTCGATCGGCTGTTTGGCCGTGTGCAGTTCTGCTGCGTGGGTGCTGGTGAGAAAGGATGCGGCCAGGATGGCAAGGCCGGCGAATCTAGCTAACGATTTACTTCGTTGCATGTTGGGCAGTCTCCCGTTTTTGTCATTTCGTGAGTCCCCTTGTTGGTATTGCAAGCTTCGATGTTGATCGAAGCCGCTCTAGGGATACACGATCGTCAGGCCTGATTTCCACCCGATCCGGGAAACGATTTGCAAAGTTGTGAACTTCGTCACGCAGGTAATCGGAACTTGTTCACAATTTGAGCAATTTTCTACGCCGCGCGATTCGACCGGCGGGTGACGAGAAGCACCGGCAGCGATTATCATCCCCGCTTCCCTTGCATCAGGAGTCCGCATTTCCATGTCCCAGCAGTTCCGCACGGTGATCGAACCGTTTCGCATCAAGGCGGTCGAGCCGATCGCCATGACCACCCGGGAAGAGCGGGAAAGGTTCCTGGAATCAGCCAATTACAATCCGTTCAAGCTCAAGTCCGAACAGGTCATCATCGACCTGCTGACCGACAGCGGAACCTCGGCGATGAGTGCCGAACAGTGGGCCGGCATGATGCGCGGGGACGAGTCCTATGCCGGCTCGGTCAGTTGGCAGCGGCTCGAGAAGGTCATCAAGGGCCTGACCGGCTATCCGCATATCCTGCCCACCCACCAGGGCCGCGCGGCCGAGCGGATTCTCTACAGCCATCTGGGCGGCGAAGGAAAGGTCTTTCTCAACAACACGCATTTCGACACCACCCGCGCCAATATCGAGTACAGCGGTGCCGAGGCGATCGACTGCGTCACGCCCGAGGCGGGCAAGGCCAACAGCAAGTTTCCGTTCAAGGGCAATGCCGATGTCGGGCGCATGGCCGAGCTCGTGGCCGAGCGCGGTGCCGAGAACATCGGCGCGATCATCCTCACCGTGACCAACAATTCCGGCGGCGGCCAGGCGGTGAGCATGGAGAACGCGCGTGAAGTCCGCGATCTGTGCCGCAAGCACGGGATCCTGTTCATCCTGGATGCCTGCCGGATTGCCGAGAACGCCTGGTTCATCAAGCAGGACGAGGCGGGCTACGGCGACAAGTCCTGTCGCGAGATCGCCACCGAGATGTTCGGCCTGGCCGACGGCTGCGTCATGAGCGCCAAGAAGGACGCGCTGGTCAACATGGGCGGGTTCCTGGCGCTCAACGACGCGGAGCTGGCCGAGCACTGCACCAGCGTGTTGATCATCACCGAGGGCTACACGACCTATGGCGGGCTTTCGGGCCGCGACATGGAGGCGATTGCCATCGGCCTCGACGAGATCTTCAACGAGGACTACCTGCGCTACCGCACGCGCTCGACTGCCTACCTGGGCGACCACCTCGACCGGCTGGGCATTCCGGTGATCAAGCCGATCGGCGGTCATGCCGTCTACGTCGACGCCGGCAAGCTCTACGATCATCTGCCGGTGGACCAGTACCCCGGCCAGTCGCTGGTCTGCGAACTCTACAAGATGGCCGGCATCCGATCGGTCGAAATCGGCTCGGTGATGTTCGGCAAGTACGATGCCGACGGCAAGCTGATCCCGGCGCCGCGCGAGCTGGTGCGCCTGGCCATTCCGCGCCGCGTCTACACGCAGAGCCACGTCGATTACCTGATCGAGGCGTTCGAAATCGTGCGCGATCAGCGCCATTCCGCCCCGGGCTACCGGATTACCTGGGAGCCGAAGTTCCTGCGGCACTTCACCTCGGACTTCGAGCCGATTGGGTAAAGAAAGGTTTCAGGGTTCAGGTTTCAGGTTTCAGGCGGCATCGTTCGGGCGTTGCGGGGCGGCTTTGCCGCGCTGGTGGATCGAAGGCCGCGTAGGTCGCGGTCGCATCCGCGACGGTCGAGAAATCAGGCTTGTACACGCGTAGCTTACGTGTGTGCAGGTCCGATAGGTCGTCCGTCGGGGATGCGACCCCGACCTACGGTCTCGAGGGTTTCGGGATTCAGCGTTCTGGGCGTATCCTGTTTCCGGAACCCGGAACCCGGAACCCGGAACCCGGAACCCGGAACCCGGAACCCGGAACCCGGAACCCGGAACCCGGAATCCGGAATCCGGAATCCGTAAACCGTAAACCGTAACCCCCCCAGCCCGAAACCCGAGGTTTCAAGATGAGCATCGACCCAGCCCAATACCCGTCCATGCTCGAAGCGCTGCGCGCCAGCTTCGATAGCGGCCTGACCCGGTCGCTCGATTGGCGGCGTGAGCAACTGGCCGCGCTCTCGCGCATGCTCGAAGAAAACGAGGGTCGGGTGAACGAGGCCCTGGCCGAGGACCTGGGCAAGCCGCCGCAGGAAGTCCTGCTGGGTGAGACGGCGCTGATCTTCAGCGAGGTCGATCACGCGCGCAAGCGCCTCAAGCGCTGGGCCAGGCCGCGGCGCGTGCGCACCCCCATGGTCGGCAAGCCCGGGCGTAGCTGGGTCCAGCCAGAACCCTTCGGCGTGGTGCTGATCATCGGCGCCTGGAACTACCCCGTCCAGCTGCTGCTCAGTCCGCTGATCCCGGCGCTTGCGGCGGGCAACTGTGCGGTGCTCAAGCCTTCCGAGGTTGCGGCGGCCACGTCCGCGCTGATGGCCGAACTGGTTCCGAAGTACCTCGACGATCGGGCTGTGCGCGTGGTCGAGGGTGCCGTCGACGAGACCACGGAGCTGCTCAAGCAGCGCTTCGACCATATCTTCTATACGGGCGGATCCGCGGTCGGGAAGATCATCATGCGCGCGGCGTCCAAGCAGCTCACGCCAGTCACGCTGGAGCTGGGCGGCAAGAGTCCCTGCGTGATCGACCCCGGCGCGGACCTGGCGTCGGCGGCCCGGCGCCTGATCTGGGGCAAGTGCCTCAACGCCGGCCAGACCTGCATCGCGCCCGATTACGTCCTGGTCACGCCGGGCGAGCGCGACAAGCTAATCGGCGCGATCGAGCATGAGTTGTTCGAGATGTACGGCGCCGACCGTCTGGGCAGCGCGGACTACTGCAAGATCATCAACCGTCGGCATTTCGATCGCCTGCGCGTGCTGCTCGACAGCGGCCACGTCGCCGTCGGCGGGCGGGTCGACCAGGAAGGCTGCCGGATCGAGCCGACCGTTCTGACCGACGTCGCGCCCGATTCGCCGGTGATGCAGGAGGAGATCTTCGGGCCCGTCCTGCCGATACTCGAGGTGGCGGACCTGGACGAGGCGATGGCTTTCATCCGCAAGGGCGACAAGCCCCTGGCGGCCTACCTGTTCACGCGCTCGAGCGAATCCGAGCGGCGCTTCGGCGCGACCGTGTCGACCGGCAGCCTGTGCATCAACGATACGCTGATGTTCATGTCGGTGCCGGACCTGCCTTTCGGCGGCGTGGGCATGAGCGGGATGGGCCAGTATCATGGCCGGGCCGGTTTCGATCGCCTCTCGCACCTCAAGGCGGTCATGAAGCGCGGACGATTCCCGGAGATTCCGATCCGCTTTCCGCCTTACAGCCGGTTCAAGATGCGCCTTCTGAAGTGGTTCAGCTGACAGTATTTGGTTGATTTGTACGTAAAAGGGGTCGATGAACGAGCAAAGACATGAAGGGGTGAGCGATTCGGTCGATCGCGGCTGGCATCGCCTGCATCTCGTTCCCGAGTGGTTGTGGTGGCCGATCAATGCGCTGCAGCTGATTTTTACCCTGACCTGGTCCGTCGTCGGCATCAGCCTGGCGCTGCTGGTGCGGTTGGTGACCGGCAGCGAACGCAGTCCGCTGCGCATGGCTGCGTGGTTGTGGTCGCCGGTTCTGATGCGCGGCGCCGGTGCGCAGCTGGACGTCTCGGGCCTGGACAATATCGACTTTTCGAAGCCGTACATGCTGGTCGCCAATCATCAGTCGATGATCGAGATCTGTGCGCTTTTCATGTCCGTGCCCGTGCCGCTTCGATTCATGCTCAAATCTTCGCTGGGCCGGGTTCCGTTTCTGGGCTGGTACACGCGCGCCATGGGCATGGTCGTGCTGCAGCGCGGCAAGTCGCGCGCGGTGGTGGCCGAGCTCGAGCGGGCGGCCGAGTTACTGCGCGCCGGGCACAGCCTGGCGGCCTTTCCCGAGGGCACGCGCAGCCGTGACGGCAGCGTAGGGCCGTTCAAGCCCGGGGCCTTTCGCGCCGCCGTGGCCGCGGGGGTGCCCGTGGTTCCGGTGGCCGTCGAGGGCAGCGGCCGGGTCATGCCGCCGGACGGCTTCAGGATTCGCCCGGGGCGGATTCGTCTGGCGTTCGGCCAGCCGATTCGCACCGACGATCTGGAAAAGCAGGATTGTCGCGAGCTGGCGCGTCGTGCCGCGGACGCCGTTCGCCGCCTCAAGCAGCCGCTGGGCTGAACCGAACGCGAGCCGTCGCAACTCCGTTATCATCCTCGCTGGCTTCTCGTTTCGACGCGCACACATGACCACCGACCAGCTCGGACAGCTCGATCTCGATCACCTGTTTCATCCCTCCACCGATCTCAGAACCCATGGACGGACCGGGCCGCTGATCTGGCAGCGCGGGAAGGGCGTCTACGTCTACGACAGCGAAGGTCGTCAGTACCTCGAAGGTATGGCCGGCCTGTGGTGCACAGCGCTGGGCTACGGCGAGCCGGAACTGGTAGAGGCGGCGCGAAAGCAGATGGAGACCTTCTGTTACGGCCCGCTTTTTGCCGGCAAGGCCAACGAGCCGAGCATTCGCCTGGCCGCCAAGCTGGCCGAGTGGGTGCCGATCGAGGGCGCGCGTTTCCTGTTCGGCTGCTCCGGTTCGGACGCCAACGACACCCAGGTCAAGCTGATGCGTTACTACTTCAACGCCATCGGCAAGCCGCACAAGAAGAAGATCCTCTCGCGCGGCAACGCTTACCACGGCGTCACGCTGGCCTCGGCGGCCCTGACCGGCCTGCCGGCCTTTCATAAGCACTTCGACCTGCCCGGTGACGATGTCATCCACCTGACATCGCCCTACCACTATCGCCACGCCGAGCCGGGGGAGAGCGAGGAGGCTTTCTCCGAAAGGCTCGCCGGGGAGCTCGAGCGCGTCATTGCCCGCGAGGGTGCCGGGAACATCGCCGCGATGATCGCCGAGCCGCTGATGGGCGCCGGCGGCGTGATTCCGCCGCCAAAGGGCTACTTCGAGCGGATCCAGCCGATCCTGCGCGACAACGACATCCTGCTGATCGACGATGAGGTCGTGTGCGGTTTCGGGCGCACCGGTCAGGACTTCGGCTGCCAGACCTGGAATATCCAGCCGGCGACCATGACCATGGCCAAGGCCCTGTCGTCGGCCTACCAGCCGATCTCGGCGGTGGCGGTGCCGCCGTTCATGTACGAGGCGATTGCCGAGGCTTCCGGCGAGATGGGCCTGTTCGCCCACGGCCTGACCTACGCCGGTCACCCGGTGGCGGCAGCCGTGGCCCTGCGCAACCTGGAACTGATGGAAGAGCGCGGCGTGATGGCGCATGCGGCCAGAATGGGCGAACGGCTGCAGGCCGGTCTCGAGCGCGTTCGTGCGCACCCCCTCGTCGGCAACGTGCGCGGGGAGAGCCTGATTGCCGGGATCGAGTTCGTTGCCGACCGAGAAACGCACGAACGGTTTCCGCCCGAGAAGAAAATCGCCTTCAAGGCGGCAGCGGCCTGCCTCGCCGAAGGCCTGATCGTGCGGGCGCTGCCCGGCGACACGATTGCCGTTTGCCCGCCGCTGATCATCGACGAAGGGCAGGTGGACGAGTTGGTGGAGAAGTTGGTGCGGGGGCTGGAGCGCCTGTAGGCGCGTTCACTCGTCCGGTCGAAACACGCAGCGCGGATCAGCCGCCCGCTTCCTGCTCGCCCATCTGGGACTGCAGGTAGCGCTGCTCGCCGATGCGGTCGATCAGTTCGAGCTGGGTTTCGAGGAAATCGGCATGGCCTTCCTCGTCGCGGATGAGGTCCTCGAACAGGTCGCGCGTGGCGTAGTCGCCGACCGATTCGCATTCCTTGACGGCCGCCTTGTACATATCGAGCGCTTCGTACTCGAGCTTGAGGTCGTTCTGCAGGCATTCGACCGGGTTCTCGCCGATCAACAGGTGGTCGAGATCCTGCAGGTTGGGCAGGCCGCTGAGGAACAGGACGCGCTTGATGATGCGATCAGCATGCTTCATCTCGTCGATGGATTCCTCGTACTCCATTTTCGAGAGCTTCATCAGGCCCCAGTCCTCGTACATGCGCGAGTGCAGGAAGTACTGGTTGATGGCGGTCAGCTCCGCCTTCAGGGCCTGGTTGAGGATTTCGATGATTCTTGGGTCGCCTTTCATGCTCTGCTCTTATCGCTTGGACTGCTCTATAGGATAACGTCCGAAGCGTGTGCTGGCCAGAATGAAAGTGGGCGACTCAACCGGTTCGAAAAAGCGGGATCTTCGCGGTCGCTTCGATGACGGGCAGGGTGGGGCGGGCGAGCGAGGCCTCGATGACGGCCTCGGCGTGCTCCCGGCAGCGTCCGCAGCTGCCCGAGCAGCCGGTCAACGCCTCGATTTCGTTCACACTGTGATAGCCCTCGGCGACCAGGTCGCGAATGGTTCGCTCGGTGACGGCATTGCAGACGCAAACGTACATGGGTGAAGTATTTCATGAATGCGAATCATTGTCAATATCAGTGCGGGGCGGTTCCGGGCCGGGCGACGCTTGCGCTGGGCCGGCAATCCACGGATACTGCGGGACAGAAACCGCGGGGGGTTGAATGACTCAGCGTTTTTACCTGGAGAGTTCCGGCAAGGATTCGAACCTGCCGCGTCATATTCATCTCGACGAATTTCCGTCCAGTATCGGGCGGCATCCCGACTGTTCGATCCAGCTCTCCGTCGCACGGCTTTCCCGAATGCATGCGCGCTTCGAGCTCGACGGCGACGTCTTGTTCGTCCAGGATCTCGGCAGCACCAACGGGACCTTCGTCAACCACGATCGCGTCATGTCGCGCACCCGCCTGCAGGTCGGTGACGTGCTCCACCTCGCCGACCACGAGTTTCGGGTCATGGCCGATTCACTTGCTGTAGAGCCCGGGGTCGGTTCTCGCACTGGGGAGGAAACCGTGGTCGGCATGGTTTCATTGCCGCGCGATTTCCCCCTGCATATGCCGGCATTTTTCGAGTTGCTCGAGAACCGCCAGATCACCGGCCATGGCCAGCCGATCGTCACGGCTTCGGGTGAGTTGCACGGACTGGAACTGCTCGGCAGGAGTGAGCACCCCAATCTCGATGAGGGCCCGGGCCAGCTTTTTGCCCTGGCCGCCGCCCTCGACACCGAGGTGCGCTTGAGCCGGATGCTGCGCCGTCGTTGCTTCGAGCTGGCCAGCGAGGCCGGCCTTCGACTGCCGCTCTTCTTCAATAATCACCCCACCGAGTGCGAGGACATGGTCGCACTGATGGACGAACTGCACGAACTGCGGCGTCTTCACCCCGATCTCGACCTGGTCTTCGAGGTTCACGAGTCGGCGGTCACCGACCTGGGGGCCATGGCCGAGGTCAAGCAGGAGCTTTCGCGCATGCACATTGCTCTGGCCTATGATGACTTCGGGGCCGGCCAGGCGCGCCTGCTGGAACTGGTCGAGGTGCCGCCGGACTACCTGAAGTTCGATATGGGGCTGATCAGGGACATGACCGCGCGGGATTCACCGCGCTACCGGCTTCTGGCCGAGCTCAACCGCATGATTGCCGGGTTGGGCGTCAGCACCCTGATCGAGGGCGTGGAAGACGAGACAACGGCCGAGCTCTGCCGGGAAATCGGAATCGACTACATGCAGGGCTTTCTGTTCGGGCGGCCGGCGCCGCTATCCGACTACCACCACAACGAGAACGACAGCGCTCCGTAGGTCTGGCCCTCGGCCTGGCCGACGAATTCCCGGGTTCGCCAAACGTGCGTGTAGGCCAGTCTCAGCGGCCCGCGGGTGTAGACCAGTCCGCCGAAGACCTCGCCCACGTGCCGGTTGCGGCTGACGCCGTCGACGCCGCCGAAGGTATTGCCCTCGATGAACATGTCGCGGAAAACGCGCCGCCCTTCCGCGCCCAGGTACAGGTACCAGGAAGGATCGCGGCTGGGCATGAAATAGCCCGCCCCGGAAATGGCGGGCGTGATGCGCGGCGGCCCGTAGCCGCGCGGCAGGTTGTGGCCCAGGCGCAGGAAGCCGCCTGCCGCAAGGTGGGTATGGGCATTGCCGATCATGGAGCCGGCCATCCAGGTGGCGTCGAGGCCGGTGCCACCGGGCTCACCGGCGGTGAGGACGCGCCTGAACCGGTCGTAGCCGATCTGCAGGGTCGGTTCGTTGCGGATCTGTTGGTCCCATCCAATCGGTTCGGGTGCGTCGATTGCATCGTGGATGGTCTTCTGGATTTCTTCGCCCAAGGCCAGTGGACCGACCACGCCGAGGCCGACATGCACGCGATCCGCCCCCCGCTTGCTGGTCGTGCCGGTAGCGAACTGGATATTGAACCAGGCGGCGTAGGGCCGGTCGTCCGGGGGAAACTGCGGATTCTCGATATCCCGGGGCGTGTAGAGGTTGTGGCTGATCGACAGGCGATAGGGCAGCGCGTCCGCCTCGTCGATGCCCGGAAAGCGTTGTGCCACGCTGGCCAGCCATGACGGCGGCGTTCGTACCTGACCGATGCGGGACAGCCGGATGCCGTTGGTGTAGTAGCGATCCTGATTCGCGAAAATATCGTTCTCGTACTCGATGATCCAGATGGCGTGCTCATCGAGATCGTCGTTGTCACCGTCCGCCCTGTCCTTCTGGGCTGCCGCCTGATCCGGTGCAGCCAGTGCACAGAAAGCGACGATCGCCCAGAAAGCGGCCTTAGAGAACCTCGTCAATCGTCACCTCCGCGCTAAGCCCCTGTCCCTCGACCGGGAGTATATCGCTTCGGCCTTCAAAGTCACCCGTCGCGGCGGTGGCATCGCCGCTGAAGGAAACCCGGGCGACAACGACGACGGCGTCGGCCGAGGACAGACCGCTGTCGGCCATCATGGCATCGCCGTCGTCGATGGTCAGTTGCAGCGGGAGTTCGTCGGCGCGCAGGCGCCGAACCGCCAGCGGCGGGCCGCCGCCGGCGCGTCTTACGGCGACGAAGACCGTCTCGTCGCCTTCGAGGCGCCCGGCCAGTTGTTCGTCGATGGACAGTTGCAGCGACAGTGAAGCTGCGGCGTCGCCGTCCGATCGGGTTGCCGGTTCGGCGCTGGAGTCGGAGGACGTTTCCGGCGAGCGCGCTGCGCCGAGATACTCCTCGACCGTGGATCGCACGCTGCTTTCGGCAGGCAGAACGGCCAGGAGCGCCTCGAAGCGTTGCTCGGCTTCATCGAATCGTTCCTGCTGAAAGGCGTCCAGTCCGAGTAGCCACAGGGCCTTCTGGTTGCCGTCCTCGGCCGCTTCCCGAAGCAGGCGGCTCGCTTCTTCCGGCAGCTGGCGCTCGCCGGACGCATACAGCAGGGTCTCGCCCAGTTCGGCCTTCAGGAAGCCGGCGTCGGCATCGATGTAGAGCGCGCGGCGGAAGGCGTGCTCGGCCGAGGAGAACTCTTCGATGCTCTTGTAGGCCAGGCCGAGGCGCGCCCAGTTTTCCGCGTTGTCGGGCTCGCGCACGGCGCGCCGGGCAAGGTCGGTGACGGCCGAGCGAACCTCGCCGGTTTCGCCGGTGTCCGGGGCGATGCCGCCGGGGGTTCCGACCAGCATGTAGACGGCGAGCGTGGCCGCGGGGACGAATACCAGGGCGCCGATGAGCGTTGCCTTCTGTCCGCCCCTGAGCAGGGGCGGGGCGATGAAGGCGAGCGCCAGCAGCACCGCGCCGACGGCGGCGAAAAGAAAGACGGGATTGCTCAAAGTGCCGTTCTCCGTTTGCGAATGACGAACGCGGCGCTGACCAGGCCGATGAGCAGCAGGGCGATCGGTCCGCCCCAGAGCAACAGCGTGTGGCCGGCCAGCGGCGGACGGTAGAGGACGTAGTCGCCGTAGCGCTCGACCATGAAGCTGCGGATTTCCTGGTCGCTGCGATTGTCCTGCAGCATGCGAAAGACCTCGTCGCGAAGGTCGCCGGCCAGCGGTGCGTCGGAGTCAGCCAGCGACTGGTTCTGACACACGGTGCAGCGCAACTCTTCGGCCAGCGCCCGGAACCGCTTCTGCTGCAACTCGCTTTCGAATTCGTACGGTTCGATCGCCGACCCCAGCGCCAAAAGCGGCACCAGCGCCAGAACGAGCGCCCACTTGCAACTGACAACTGACAACCGACAACTCATCGAGCTTCCCCTCGCAGTTCCATGGCCCGCCGCATCAGGTCCTCGAACACCGTCGCGTCGATCGGCCCGATATGCTTGTGGCGGATGGTGCCTTCGTGGTCGACCAGGAAGGTCTCGGGCGCGCCATAGACGCCCAGGTCGATGGCCACCTTGCCTTCGAAGTCGACCAGGTGCCTGTCCCAGGCGTCGCCGAACTGATCGATCCATTCCAGCGCGTCCGCGCGCTCGTCCTTCCAGTTGAAGCCGACCAGTTCGATCGGCGCCTCGTTGCCGAGCCGCTCGACGAAGGGGTGCTCGACCCGGCAGGCCCAGCACCAGCTGCCCCAGACGTTGAGAATGAACGGCTGGCCCAGGAGATCGCCCCGGCTGGTGCGGGTTTCGGGATCGTGCAGGCCGGGCAGGGTGAATTCGGGCAGCGGCTTGCCGATCAAGGGCGAGCGGACCAGCTTGCGCTCATCGCCGGTCTGCAGGCCGGCGATGAGCAGAATCACCAGCGCGAGGAAGACCGCCAGCGGAATCAGCATGCGAATCATGCGCTCGCCTCCGCGGCCGCCCCGGCGGGTTGCCTGGCCTTGCGCTTGCCGCGGTAACGCCGGTCGGAAGCCGCGATCAGGCCGCCGAGGCCGATCAGCACCGCGCCGGCCCAGATCCAGCGCACGAAGGGTTTGATGTGTACCCGAAAGCTCCAGGCACCGCTCGCGCCGAGCTCCTCGCCCATGGCGATGTAGAGATCGCGGAACACGCCGGGCTTGAGCGCGACCTGGGTCATGGTCTGGCCGCCGCGGTGGTAGTGCCGTTTCTGCGGCGACATGCGCGCAATTTCGCGATCACCGCGATGGATGCTGAAGCGAGCTTCCTCGGCACGCCAGTTCGGTCCCTTGACCTGGGCGACTTCGTGCAGGGTAAAGCGATAGCCGGCGGCCTCGACGGTTTCGCCCGGCGCGATGCGCACATCGCGTTCGAAAGTGTGGGCCTCGACCATGGCCGCGCCGATGACGAATACACCGGCGCCGGCGTGGGCCAGCAGCATGCCCCACTGGTGACGGGCCAGGCCAGAGCGACTTGCCCGGGCGGTCCGCAGACCGTAGGCAAGCGCGCCACTGAGTAGCCAGAAACCGCCGATCCAGCCGGCCGCCGCGCGCAGGCTCCAGGTGCCCAGCCAGGCGCACACGAGCAGCGCGGCGACGATCGAGACCACGGCGGCGGTCGCCAGCGGGCGGGCGACGCGCAGGAACTCGTCCCGCTTCCAGCGAGTGAAGGGGCCCAGCGGCAGCAGCAGCACGACCGGCGTCATCAGTAGGATGAACATGGCGCCGAAGTAGGGCGGGCCGACGGAAATCTGACCCCAGCCCATGAAGTCGATGATCAGGGGGTAGAGCGTGCCGAGCAGGACCATGGCGGCCGAGACGGTGAAGAAGACGTTGTTGAGCAACAGCGCCGATTCGCGGCTGACCCAGTCGAAGCCCTCACCGGTCATGATGCGCGGCGCGCGCAGGGCATACAGCACAAGCGCCCCGCCGGTCACCACGCCCATGAAAACGAGGATGAAAAGCCCGCGCTCGGGGTCGTTGGCGAAGGCGTGCACCGAGGTCAGCACGCCCGAGCGGACCAGGAAGGTGCCCAGCAGCGACATCGAGAAGGCCGCGATCGACAGCAGTACGGTCCAGGCCGGGAAGGCGCCGCGTTTCTCGGTCACGGCCTGGGAATGGATCAGGGCGGTGCCGATCAGCCAGGGAATGAACGAGGCGTTCTCGACCGGATCCCAGAACCACCAGCCGCCCCAACCGAGTTCGTAGTAGGCCCACCACGAGCCGAGCGCGATGCCGAAGGTCAGAAAGGCCCAGGCCGCCAGGGTCCAGGGCCTGGACCATCGCACCCAGTCGCGCTCGACCTTGCCGTCGATCAGCCCGGCAATGGCAAAAGCGAAGGCCACGGCGAAGCCGACGTAGCCCATGTAGAGCAGTGGTGGGTGGAAGATCATCCCCACGTCCTGTAGCAGGGGGTTGAGATCGCGCCCGTCGATGGGGCCGGGCAGGATGCGCTCGAAAGGGTTGGATGTGAACAGGATGAACAGCAGAAAGCCGACCGAAATCATGCCCATCACCGCCAGCACGCGCGCGGTGAACACGCGCGGCACCGAACGCGAAAAGGCGGCCACGGCCAGCATCCAGCCGCCGAGCAGCAGCATCCACAGCAGCAGCGAGCCCTCGTGGCTGCCCCAGACGGCCGTCAGGCGGTAGTACCAGGGCAGCAGCAGGTTGGAGTGCATGGCCACGTAGGTGACCGTGAAATCGTGCTGAAGAAATGCAAAGGCCAGGGCCGCGAACGCGCCGGCGAGGAAAACGAAGTGCCCGATGGCCAGCGAGGGAGCCAGCTTCATCAAGGCCTGGTTGTTGCGCTGGGCGCCGACCATGGGCAGCACCGCCAGCAGCGTTGCCAGCACCAGGGCCAGGATCAGTGCAATCTGTCCGAGTTCCGCGCTCATTGCTTCGAGGCCTCGGGTGGGTGTCCGGCGGCTTCGAGCGACTTCATGACTTCCGGCGGCATGTAGGTTTCATCGTGCCGTGCCAGGACCTCGTGCGCCCGGAAGTGTCCGCTCTCGTCGAGATGCCCGTGGGCGATCACGCCCTGGCCCTCGCGAAACAGGTCGGGCAGGATGCCTTCGAAGCTCACCGGTACGTCGTGGCGCCCGTCGGTGACGGTGAACTGCACCGCCAGGCTATCGGGCTCGCGCTGAACCGATTCAGCGGCCACAAGCCCGCCCAGGCGGATCTGTCGGTCCAGCGGCGCGCTGGCGGCATGGACGTCGGTGGGGCTCACGAAATAGAGCATGTTGTCGTTGAGCGCGGTGATGGCCACGGCCGTGGCCGTTCCCACGCCCAGGACGATCAGGGCGACGATTGCGAGTCTTTTCTTACGCGTCGGGGTCATCGTAGTTTCCGAGTTGCAGGGCGTATTCCTCACGCAGTTCGGCGAGTATGCGCCGCCTGCGCAGGCGTGGCTGAATGAATTGCCAGGCCATGATCACGGCAAACAGGCCGTAGCTGGTCCAGACATAAAAAGCGTAATCCAGTTGCGGAATCATGCATTGTCCCCCGGGGGATTGTTGCTGACGAGTTGCCGAATCCAGTTCTTGCGCCGGTCCTGCTCGAGCAGGTCGTTGCGGGCGCGGTCGAGCAGGGCGGCGCCGAACATCAGCTTGACGCCGATCGTCATCCAGATCAGCGGCGGCAGCATGCTCGGATGCATCCGCGACTCGCCGAGCAGGCGAATCGTCGCGCCCTGATGCAGCGTGGTCCACCATTCCACCGAAAAATGGATGATGGGAATGTTCACCAGCCCGACCAGGACGAGGATACAGGCTACCCGTGCACCCTTGCGTCGATCCTCGAACGCCGCGTACAGCCCCATGATGCCCAGGTAGATGAACAGCAGCACCAGCATCGAGGTCAGTCGCGCGTCCCACGCCCACCAGGTGCCCCACATGGGTTTGCCCCAGAGCGAGCCGGTGGCCAGGCACAGCGCGGTGAAGGCGGCGCCGATGGGGGCCGCGGCCATGGTCATGATCTCGACCGTGCGAATACGCCACACCAGGGCGATGACGGCGAGTACCGCCATGACCAGGTAGCCGGCCATGGCCTGCCAGGCGGCCGGTACATGGATGAACAGGATGCGGTAGCTGTCGCCCTGCTGGTAGTCGGGCGGGACGACGAAGAGCGCCAGGTAGAGGCCGACGACGGTGCAAGCAAGGAAAGCGCCCCAGAGCCACGGCGCGAGGACCCGACACAGCTTGTGAAAGGTCGGCGGCGAGCCGAGTCGGTGGAAGCCGACTTTCAGGCGATGGAAAATCATTCGATGTTCAACCTCAATGCAGCGGTGGTGGCCAGGGGAACCAGCGTGACGGCCAGGATCAGCAGGGCCGCCAGCAGCCCAAGGTGCGCACTGGCCGAGTGGCCTTGCGCGGCCGCGGCAACGCCTCCGGTGGCGAAGATCAGGACCGGGACCACCATCGGGAACACCAGAATGGACAACAGAACGCTGCCGCGGTTCGTGCCCAGGGTCAGGGCGCTGGCGAGGCCGCCGACCAGGCTGAGAATCGGCGTGCCGATCAACAGACTCAGCATCAACGTGCCGAGGGCCGCGTCGGGGAGGTAAAGCATTTGCGCGGCCAGCGGCGCGAAGACGATCACCGGCACGCCGGTGATCAGCCAGTGGCTGAAAAGGCGCGTGACCACCAGTGCCGCGGGTGAATTCGATCCCACCCACCATTGTTCCAGCGTGCCGTCCTCGAGATCCGGACGGAACAGCTGTTCCAGCGCGAGCAGGCTGGCGAGCAGGGCCGCGACCCAGATCATGCCCGGCGCGATGCTGGCCAGTAGATTGGGGCCGGGACCGACGCCCAAGGGCACCAGGATGATCACCGCGAACAGGAAGATCAGCGGCATCAGGGACTCGCCGCCGTGGCGCAGGGCCAGGCGCAGATCGCGCCGGAACAGTGCGGACATCTGTGCCGTCATCCCGCCTCTCCGGCATGGCGCTCGACCACGAGCGTTCGAACGGTCGCGTTGATTTCCGGCTGTCGCTGGTGGGTTGAAAGGACGACCGATCCGTCGCGCCCCAGTTGTTCCGACAGCAGGGCATCGACCAGGGCACAGCCGTCGTCGTCGAGGCTGGCGTAGGGTTCGTCGAGCAGCCAGACGGCCGCCGGCGCGACCAGCAGGCCGGCCAGTCCGAGCCTGCGCTTTTGCCCGGCCGACAGCGTGCGCGCGGGCCTCAGCCCCAGGCCGGCCAGTCCGACGCGGGCCAGGGCCCGGCTGTTGGGCATGCCGCTGGCGCTGGCCTGGAAGCGGCGCCGGAAATCGAGGTTCTCGCGACAGCTCAGCTCGCCCTTGACCGCGGCCAGGTGGCCCAGGAAGTTGACCGGGGCGTGGCGTTTCACCGTGCCCCCGGATGGCCGCAGGATGCCGGCGAGCAGGCGCAGCAGGGTCGTCTTGCCCGAGCCGTTGGCGCCGCGTATTGCCAGGGCCTGCCCGCCGCCGATCGACAGATCGACCGGCTCGAACACCGGCTCCCCGGCTCGCGAAAACGTGGCCTGGTGGGTTGCAAGCAGGGTGCGCATCAACTGACCTTGTCGGCCCACTGCGGCATGGTTTGCGGCCAGCTTTCGCCGTAAAGGCGAAGCCGGGCCGGCTCTCCGGGCCGGCCTGTGACAACCGCGGCCTGGTCGAATTCGCGCGCCAGCTTGTCGAGGTCGGCCATGCCGATCTCGACGATCAACACGGCGATCTCGTCGGGCCAGGCGGCCTCGGGATCGCGATTGACGGCGGGGTGGGTATCCTGCCCGGTGTGCGCGAGAGCCGCGAGCAACTCCTGCTGGCGCCGACGGTTGCCTGCTTCGTCCAGCCGGCGAGCCTGCGGGTTGAATGCCGTGACCACGGCCCAGGCGCGGTTTCCGAGCGCCGCATCCAGGGATGCATGCCGCCGGCCGGGATGAAGAACATGCTCCCCGCCGGCGATGCGCACCCGGTATTCGGTGGCTGCAAAAGCCTGTAGCAGTTCCTCCGGGGTCTGGCTGGCGCTGTGCATGATCATCGATTCGCGGATTTTTCCCGGTCAGAGGTGCTGGTGACGTAGTATTTTACCGCGTGCCGTATCCGCGGCATGATCTGAATCAAACCCTAAGCTGGAAAACCTCGATTGGATTGACGATGCCAAGCCATGACTATGATCTTTTCGTGATCGGCGCCGGTTCCGGCGGCGTTCGCGCCTCCCGTATCGCCGCCGGTCACGGTGCGCGCGTGGCCATCTGCGAGGAATCGCGCGTCGGCGGAACCTGCGTCATCCGTGGCTGCGTGCCCAAGAAGCTGCTGGTTTTCGCGTCGCAGTTCTCCGAGCATTTCGCCGATGCCGGCGGCTATGGCTGGGACGTCGGCGAGTCGTCCTTTTCCTGGCCCGAACTGATCCGGGCCAAGGATCGCGAGATCGATCGGCTCAACGGCATCTACCACGGCTTGCTCGATAACGCCGGCGTGACCCTGTTCGAGGGCCGCGGGCGCCTGGTCGATCGGCACACGATCGACATCGGCGAGCGCCGGGTTACGGCCGACAAGATCCTGATCGCGACCGGAGGTCGGCCGTGGGTGCCCGATATCCCGGGGGCAGAGCTGGGCATTACGTCCGACGAGGCCTTTCACCTAGACTCCTTGCCCGGGCGTGTCCTGATCGCCGGCGCCGGCTACATTGCCGTTGAGTTCGCCGGAATCTTCAACGGCCTTGGCAGCGAGGTCACGCTGGCCTATCGGCGCGACCTGATCCTGCGCGGGTTCGACGACGACCTTCGCAGGGCGGTCGAGGCCGGCATGCGCGGCCGGGGCATCGATCTTCGCTATCACTGCGCCCCGGCCCGGCTGGAGCGCGTTGAAGACGGAATCGAGGTGACCTTCTCGGACGATCGGCGCCAGGTCGTCGATACCGTCATGTTCGCGACCGGCCGGTCGCCGTATACCTGGGACCTGGGCCTGGAGGATGCCGGTGTGCGCACCGGGGCCAACAACGCCATCATGGTCGACGAATTCAGCCGGACCAGTGTGGACAACATTTATGCCGTCGGAGATGTGACCGACCGCGTCAATCTCACGCCGGTGGCCTTGATGGAAGGGCATGCATTCGCCGACACGCAGTTCGGCGGCATGCAGCGCCCGGTCGAGCACGCCAGCGTGCCGGCCGCCGTTTTCAGCCAGCCGCCGGTCGGTACCGTCGGGCTGAGCGAGGCCGAGGCGCGCGAACAACTGGGAAAGATTCGCATTTTCCGGTCGACCTTTACGCCGATGAAATATACTCTCGGTGGAAGAGATGAAAAGGGGGTCATGAAGCTGGTGGTCGATGCTGCCAGCGACCGGGTTGTTGGCTGCCACATGGTGGGGCCGGATGCGCCGGAAATCGTCCAGGGCTTTGCCGTGGCGGTTCGGGCGGGCCTGAGCAAGGCCGATTTCGATCGAACGATCGGCGTCCATCCGACCAGTGCCGAGGAGCTCGTCACGCTGCGGCAACCGGTCAGCGACTGACACAATGAAATGCAACGAAAGGCAGATCGAATGAACGCAGTGACCCGCTCCCTCCTGGCTGTTGGCCTGGTTTCCTTTTTCGCGGCCGGCGCGGCCCTGGCAAAGCCGACGATGGTCGTGCCCGGAAAATGGATGGTTGAACTCGAATCGCCGCCTGCCGTGGCTTACGAGGGCGAGCCGGTCGCTGCGTTGCTCAGCGACGGCAGCAAGGCCACGCCCAAGCGCCTGGCCGCCACTGCGCCGGGCGCGACAGGCCGCAGCCGCTACGACGCGCACACAGCGGAAGTGGCCGCCTATACCGCCCATCTGGGCCGCGAGCGCGAAACGGTGCTGGAACTGGCCTCGCGCGAGCTCGGCCGCAATGTCACCGCCGAGCGCGTCTACCAGCACGTGTTCAACGGTTTCGAGGCAAAGCTCGACAAGTCCGAGGCGCAACGTCTCGCGCGGCTGCCCGGGGTCCGCACGGTTCGCCCCGTTCTGGCCCATCGCATGGAGCTTGAAGCCGGCCCCGAGGTGATCGGCGCCACCGACGTGCACGCCGGGACATCGGCCGTTGCGGCAACCGGCGGCGAGGGCACGGTGATCGGCGTCATCGACAGCGGCATCAACTGGGAGCACAGCTATTTCTCCGATGACGACCTGGCCTCGGGCCACAGCTTCACCAACCCTTACGACGAGCAGCTGGGTGAATGCAGCAAGTCGAACGTGCTGTGCAACGACAAACTGGTCGGGGTCTACGACTTTACTGTCGAGGAAACCGACGGCAAGGATCCGGAGGGACACGGGACCCACGTGGCGTCGATCGCCGCCGGCGTGCCGCTGAGCTTCAGCCTCGGTTTCTCCGGCAGCTACGTGTACAACTCCACCGGCGTGGCGCCGCACGCCAACGTGATTTCCTACAAGGTCTGCTACCGGGATCACCCCGACAACGACGACCTCGACGACAGCTGCGAAGGCAGCGCCATCGTCGAGGCCTGGGAACAGGCCGTGGTGGACGGCGTCGACGTGGTCAACTATTCCATCGGCAGCGATGCGGTCGATCCCT
The DNA here is from genome assembly GCF_042310355.1 of Wenzhouxiangella indolica. NCBI lineage: Bacteria > Pseudomonadati > Pseudomonadota > Gammaproteobacteria > Chromatiales > Wenzhouxiangellaceae > Wenzhouxiangella > Wenzhouxiangella indolica. The sequence goes on from NZ_JBHJMR010000002.1 coordinate 92,811, forward strand.
GGACGGCCTACTCCCCGCTGCTCAACCTTTGGTCGGCGGGCATTCCCTTCGTCACCTCCGCGGGCAACAATGGCCCCGGCCCCGGCACGGTTGGCTCCCCGGCCAACGCACCCTGGGCCTTCGGCGTGGGCAGTTCCACCCATGGGCGCCTGATCGGTTCGCGCGCGACGATCGCCGGGCTGGCCAATCGTCTGCTGGTCTACGGCAGCGGCCCCGAGCTCTCGTCTTCGCTGACGGCACCGCTGGTGGCGGCTGATGAATTCGGCGACAACGACTTTGGCTGCAGCGCTTTTCCTTCAGGGTCACTGGCCGGCTCGATCGTCCTGATCCAGCGCGGCGAATGCCTGTTCTCCGACAAGGTTGGCAACGCATCCGCAGCCGGCGCGGAGGCCGTTCTGGTTTACAACAATATCGCCGGCATTCCCATCGCCATGGGTGGCCTGGACGACAGCGCGATTCCGGCGGCGATGATGGATCGCGACGACGGCCTTGCCGTGCGCGATGCAATGGACCAGTCCTCCAGCCCGCAGGCGACACTCCTGACGGGTGGCTATGCCAAGGTCAATGAAGGCTGGCAGGACTATATTTCGGATTTCAGCGGACGCGGTCCGCTGACTTACCCGCAGGGGCTGATGAAGCCCAACGTCGTAGCGCCCGGGTCGAACATCGTTGCCGGTTGGTTCGACGGCGCCAATTCCTTCGCCATGCTGGGTGGCACCTCGATGGCCAGCCCGCACGTGGCCGGTTCGATCGCGCTGCTGACCTCGATCCACCCCGACTGGACCCCGCCGATGTTGCAGTCGGCGCTGGAAACGACGACGGAAATCGAGCCGCTGCGCTGGGAGGACGGTCCGGCCACGGTCTTTGATCGCGGCAACGGCCGGATTCGTGTCGACCGCGCCGCCCGGGCAGGACTCTACCTGCCGGTGACGCGCAACGATTTCAGCAATGCCAACCCGTCCAACGACGGAGATCCGCGCCAGCTCAACTTCGCCGGCGTCTGGGACCACTCCTGCGCTTCGACCTGCTCGTTTACCCGCACCGTCCGCGCCATTGACGGCGGCAGCTGGGACGTGTCGGTCAGCGGTGACGTGGATATATCGGTCTCGCCGCAGAGTTTCACTCTTTCGTCGGGTCAATCGCAGACCCTCGAGATCGAAGTCGACACCGGGGCGATGTTTGCCGGTGCTCTGGGTCAGGGCCAGATCGAGCTGACACCCACCCAGGGTGACTTCGTGGCGCAGCGCCTGAACGTGGGCGTGCAGGTCGCGGCGGTGGAGCTGCCCGAGTCGCTCGAATTGAGTGTCGACAGCAACCGCGGGCGCCATACCGAGATCGTCGAAGCCGGTCCACTGCCGGAGCCCGTTTTCCGCACCAGCGACCTTGTTGCTCCGCGGCGCGAGAACTTTTCGCTGCAGCAGGACAGCAGCCCCTCCGACCCCTACGCCGGTAGCGTCGGTCGCGAGACCTTCCTGCTCGACGTCCCGGCCGAAACCTTGCTGCTGATGGCCGATACCTTGTCCTCTTCGGCGACCGATATCGATTTGTTCATCGGGCGCGACAGCAACGGCAACGGCCGTGCCGACGCCAGCGAGGAAGTTTGCAGCTCGCGCAGCCCGGACGAAATCGAATCCTGCCGGATCGAGAATCCGGCCGCCGGCAGCTGGTGGGTGCTGGTCCAGAACTGGCAGTCTTCGAGCAGCGGCGCGACCGACGACATCGAGCTCGAGATGGCGGTGCTGACCGCCAGCGACGGCTACAGCTTTGCCGCCGCCGGTCCGGGTTTTCACCCTGGCGGCGAGTTCGAACTCGATTTCTACTGGGACGAGCCGGCCATGCTGCGCGACCGGCGCCGCGTGGCCGCTGTCGGCCTGAGCAGTTCGCCCGACCTTCGCGAGGATCTCGGCGTGGTGCCGGTCTACGTGACCCGTACCGGCGACAACGCGCCAAAGACAACCGTGCTTTTCGACGGCGAGACGCGGTCGGTGGTCGTTCCCGCCGGCACCCGGCATGACCGCTTGTTCATCGACGTGCCGCCCTCGGCGCTCGGGCTCGAAATCGAAATCGAAGGCCAGAACGGCGTCGATGGCGCCCTGTACCGGCTCGATTACGCCGGTATCACGGGTCAGGCTCCCGACACCCCGCCGGCGCCGACCAGCGGTGCCCTGGCGAACGGCAGCGGGTCGGGCGACGGCTACTCGCTGAGTGTCGACGCCCCTGCTGGCGGCGAGTTGACTCCGGGGCGCTACTACATCGCGCTCGACAACACCGCCGCTGCCGAAAGGCGAGTCCGCGTATCGGTGGCGATCGAGGAATCGGACTCGGCCGGACTGCCGGACTTCGGGCTCTGGAGCCCGCGCGATCGCACGATCTACCAAGGCTTCGAGTGGGCCGCCGGTGCGGCGGGCTTCGTGGTGTGGTATAGCTACGACGACGAGGGCGTTCCGGTCTTCTACAACGCCGTCGAACCGATCGATTCCGGCCGCTCCACCTGGTCGGCGGACCTGCTCAGAACGACGAGCATCGGCGCGCGCAACAATATCGCCACGGTCGGGCACCTGGGTATTACCGCCCTCGGGGAAGACGACATGATCGTGTCCTGGCGACTCAACGGCGCTCACGGCTCCGAAAGGTTGCGGCCCGACAGTTCGCCCACCTGCCCGGAAATCGACGGTGAACCGGTCAGCTACACCGGCCACTGGAGCGCGCCCGATACCGCGCAGGGCGGCACCACGATGATCATCACCGATACCACCCAGGGCCAGGTGCGCTATTACTTCGACGATCTCGGGATCGGGCGCTGGGTCATCAGCGAGAACCCGGCCGGGAACGGACCGCTGGGCGAGCAACTCGACTTGCTGGAACTGCGCGGCTTTTGCCCCAACTGCGAGGAAGTTCCGGTCGATATCGAGACGGTCGGCAGCTATTCGCGGATTTTCGACAGCGAGTCATCGGCGACCGAGATCACCGATTTCGAGTCGCTTCCGCCGCTGAACCAGTCGTACTCGAGTGAACTGTCCATCGAGAAGCAGTCCTCCCGACAGACGTGCCAGTAGTTCGCTGTGAACGCCGCGTCGGCCGGCCTGTTCGGCCGACGGGCCCTTTCTCCCGTCCGGATCACTCGACGCGCGGCAAGCCAGGTTCATGATCAGGGGTCACAAGGTCGTGGTCGTCATGCCCGCCTACAATGCGGTCAGGACGCTGGAAAGGACGCTGTCGGAGGTGCCGCGGGACGTGGTCGACGACATCGTGCTGGTCGACGACGCCAGCCAGGACGACACCGCGGGGCTCGCCCGGTCGCTGGGAATCGAGCACGTCATCCGGCACGACAGCAACCGCGGCTATGGCGGCAACCAGAAGACCTGCTATCGCAAAGCGCTGGACCTGGGCGCGGACATCGTCGTGATGCTGCACCCCGACTACCAGTACAGCCCGCGGCTGATCCCGGCCATGGCAGAACTGGTCGCGAGCGGGCTCTTCCCCGTGGTCCTGGGGTCGCGGATTCTGGGTGGCGGTGCGATCAGCGGCGGCATGCCGGTCTACAAGTACCTGGCCAACCGGATGCTGACCCTTTTCCAGAACCTCTGTACCGGCGCCAAGCTGTCGGAGTATCACACCGGCTACCGGGCCTTTTCGGCGCGTTTGCTCAGGCAGCTCGACCTGGATGCCAATTCCGACGATTTCATCTTCGACAACCAGATGCTTGCCCAGACGCTGGCGCGGGGGTGTCGCATCGGTGAGGTCACCTGTCCGACGCATTACTTCGGCGACGCATCGTCGATCAACTTCCGTCGATCGGTGACTTACGGGCTGGGCGTGATCGGCGTTTCCCTTCAGCACCTGGCCGGTCGGATGGGGGTGTACCGCTCGCGCTTTCACCGCTCGTGAGCGACGGGGCGTCAAAGACGGCGTTCGAACAAAAATGGCTCTTGTGGGCCGCGGTACTGACCGTCGGTGCCGGATTGCGTGTGTGGCAGATCGGTCTCCAGATTCCGGTCGACGACGAGTGGCATGCCCTGCATCGGCTGATGCAGGCCGGTTACGCTGAGATCTTCCAGTCGTTCGGTCATGCCGACCACAGCATTCCGCTGACCCTGTTATTCCGCGCCCTGGCCGACTCGGTCGGGCTTCATGACTGGCAGTTGCGGCTGCTGCCCATGCTCTTCGGCCTGGCCGCGCTGGTGCTGCTGCCACGCCTTCTGCGCCCCTGGCTGAAGCCGGACGAGGCCTTGTGTCTTGCCGCGCTGGTCTCGATCTCGCCGCTGTTGATTCATTTCTCGCGTTTCGTGCGCCCCTACGCCCTGGTGATCGTGCTCGGGTTTGCGGCGATGATCCTGCTTTGGCAGTGGTGGCAGCGTGGCGGTTGGGGACGCGCGCTCGCGTTCTTTGCCTGTGCGGTGCTCGCGGCCTGGCTGCATCCGCTGACGACCCTCTACACGGGAACGGCACTGACCTGGTTCGCCGTGGCCGGACTGCTTCGCTGGCGCCGGGATGGAACGGCCGGCCCATTCTGGCGGCTCTTGCTGCTGGGCGGGATGACCACGGCGGCCTGCAGCGCCTTGATCCTGCCCCCGCTGCTGGCCGATTCGGCGTCGATTGCGGTCAAGACCGGCAAGCACTCGATTGAACTGCAAACGCTGGCGAGAAGTTGGGAGATGGCGCTCGGCGTCGGGTATTCCTGGCTGGCCATCGTTCTGGCCGTCCCGGTCGCTGCGGGCGCGCGCGCGCTGTGGCGGCGTGATCGCGCTTTCTTGTGCTACTGGCTGGTGTTGACCGCGGTCGTCGTGCTTTCGCTACAGCTGCTCGGGCCGGAGTGGATCCTCAACGCCCTGGTGCTGGTGCGCTACAGCCTGCTTTCGCTACCCGTGTTGCTGGCCCTGCTGGCGATCGGCCTGGTGCAGGGCGCGCGCCTGATCGCCGGCCGCCTGGGCCTGGCCCATCGCTGGGACGGTCCTGTGGCACTGGTCGGCGTGGCCGGGCTGTTTCTGCTCGGGCCTGTTCCAGCCACCTACAGCGGGCTGAACCAGTTCACCAATGCCGCCCGCTACCAGATCGACTACAACTTCGAACGAAGCGTCCTGGGCTCGATCATGGCGCCCATCGAAACGCCGGCATTCTACGGGCGCATCGCCGAGGCCGACGGGCAGTGGCAGGTGGTGGAGGCCGCCTGGCACTTCGAAAGCAATTTCACGCCCATCTCGCAGTTCCAGCGTGACCATCAGCTCGCCCTGCATATCGGCATGATCAGCGGCCTGTGTACTGATTGGACCTACGGCGAGATCGAGCCGGACATCGGCCTGGAAATCGAACTCGATCACTTCCTGTACCTCGCCGATATTCTCCGGCAGCCCGAGGAAGTCAATCGTTTTGTGGTGTTCCCCTTGAGCTACCCCTTCGACTACGAGGTTCGTCCCCTGCCGGACATCCAGCCTTGCATCGACGCTTTCCGGGCCCGATACGGTTCACCGTGGCATGAAAGCGACGACTACGTCGTGTTCAGGATTCCGGCGAAAGGCCGGGCAGACGATGCCTGAGTAGCCAGGAGATACAAATCAGCAAGACGACGCCCAGCATGGGCAGGCCGATCCTGGGTTCGAGCAAGATGGCCGGCGACATGACCTCGCGCGCTTCGAGCAGGGTGTCCAGCCCCGCGCCCACGCCCGCGTAGACGACGGATGGGGGCGTCAGTCCGACCATCGAGGCGACCAGGAAACGGGTGAAGTCGATGCGCGTGATCGCCGCCCCGGCATTGACCACGAAACAGGGTGCGACCGGGACGATTCGAAAAAGCGTGACGTAGAACACGGCGTTGCGGTCCATCAGTTCGAGCAGGGCCCGTGTGCGCCCCTGATATAGCACGCTGCTGTCCTCGCGCACCCGCAGGAAGCGCATCAGGCCGAAGGTCAGCGCTGCGCCCAGCACCATTCCGGCCAGTGCCGCGGCAGAACCGACCCAGGCCCCGAACAGGAATCCCCCGGCGATCGTGAATGCTGTGGCAGCGGGCAGGGTGAGCGTGATCACGATGGCGAAGGTAATCACGTACAACGCGACGCCCGGCCAGTAGTGGCTGGAAACCCAGCCTTCCAGTTGGCCGACGAGCTTGAGAATCAGTTCCTGGCCGAAATCGGTCAGCCCGACCGCGAAGGCCAGCACGATGGAAATGGTCAGGGCCGCCGCGGCCAGTTTGATGCGCTTATGCTGCATGATCCGTCACCGCGCGTCCGCGGCAAGCAGTTCTCCGGTCAAGTCGACGAAGCGTTCTACGTCTTCGAAGTTGTTGTACAGGGGTGCCGGCGCCGCGCGGATGATATCCGGCGCTCGCCAGTCGCAGGTCACGCCGTGGGCCTCGAGTCGTTCGAACAGGCGCCGCCCGGCCGCTTCGCCGGCGTGCAGGCGAAGCGAGAGCTGGCAGCCCCTGCGATGCGGTTCGAGTGGCGTGATGATGTCGACTTCGCTCGCCAGCCTTTCCTGCAGCCGGTGGGCGAGCCGGCCGGTAAGTTCAAGCGAGGCGGCGCGCAGGGCATTGATGCCGCCGGCGTCCTCGAACAGTTGCAGCGAAGCGAGCAGGGGAGCGGTCGCCAGGATCGGAAGCGTGGAAAGTTGCCAGCCGGCCGCCCCGGCTTCCGGGCGGAAATGGGGGCGCATCCTGAAGCGTGTCTGAACGTCCTGGCCCCACCAGCCGGCCAGCCGGGGTCCGTCAAAGCGCGCGTGCCGCTCGTGAACGAACAAGCCGGCGATGGCACCCGGACCGGCATTGAGATACTTGTAGCTGCACCACACCGCGAAATCCGGCCCGTCTTCGTGCAGGTTGAGCGGTACGTTGCCGACGGCGTGGGCCAGGTCGAGCCCGATCGCTGCGCCGGCCTTGCCGGCCGCGCGGCAGATGCGGGCAATATCGAAGACCTGGCCGGTGGCGTACTGCACGCCGGGCCAGAGCACCAGGGCGACGTCGTCGCCGTAGCGCTCGAGGTAGTCCTCGAGATCCTCTTCATGCAGGAGCCCGTCTCGCCTTGGTGCGAGCTCGACCACATCGTGTTCCGGGTCGAGGCCGTGCAGGTGAACCTGGGAGGCGACGGCGTAGCGATCGGACGGAAAGCTGCCCTTCTCGATCAGGATTCGGCGGCGCCGGCCCCGCGGACGATAGAAACTGATCAGCATCTGGTGCAGGTTTGCGGTCAGGGTCCCGGTCGCGACCACTTCACGCTCGCGCGCGCCGCACAAGCGGGCCAGCGGAGCGTTGAGGAGCTCGTGGTATTCCGTCCAGGCGGTGGGGCCGTCGAAGTGGCCGGCAACCCCCAGCCTTGCCCAGCGTTCCAGTTCGCGGTCGACGGCGTCGGCGGCGTCTCTGGGCTGTGCGCCCAGGGAGTTGCCACACAGGTAGATGCCGGGCTCGCCGCGGCCGCCGTCGGGAATTCGGAAGCGGTCGCGCATCTGCCCGGGTTCGAAGGCCCGTATGGGTGGATTATCGTTCATGCCTGAAGGAACCGAAGTCGAGGACTGCAGGATAGCTGCAATCGAGGGTGTGCGGAAAGCCTGCTCGCCGACGAGTGTTGTTGTCGCTTCGTGGGCGTGATGTGAACTGCCCGACGGCTGAGCCTCTCGCTACAATGTCGCTCTGTTCGACGGACCGTCCGCCATGAAGGTTTCCGATTTTCATTTCGACCTGCCTCAGCGTCTCATTGCGCAGTATCCGCTTCCGGAGCGATCCGCCAGTCGGCTGTTGCACCTGGAAAGGCGGACGGGCCGCCTGCATGACCGGCGTTTTGCCGATTTGCCCGACCTGCTCGCGCCCGAAGATCTGCTGGTGTTCAACAACACGCGCGTGATTCCGGCCCGGCTTTGGGCCAGGAAGGAAAGCGGCGGGCGCGTGGAGATCCTGGTCGAGCGGGTCGTCGACGATCGCGAAGCGGTGGTGCAGATGCGGGCCAACCGCAAGCCGGCGCCCGGCGCCCGCCTGTTTGTCGACGGCCGGGCCGAAATGGAGCTGCTCGCTCGCGAGGGTGAGTTCTGGCGCCTGGGGTTGGTCTCAGGCCCGGGCTGGTCGGCTTTGCTGGAGGCGGCCGGTCATATGCCGTTGCCCCCCTATATCGAGCGGGCGGACGAAGCGACCGATGCCGAGCGCTACCAGACTGTTTTTGCGCGCGTTCCCGGAGCGGTGGCAGCACCCACGGCCGGCCTGCACTTTGACGAGCGCAGCTTCGAGCGCCTGGACGCGAAGGGGGTCAGCACGGCGGAGTGCACCCTGCACGTTGGCGCCGGCACGTTTCAGCCGGTGCGCGTCGACGAGATCACCGAGCATCGCATGCACGCCGAATGGCTGTCGGTTTCGCCCGAACTGGTCGACGCGGTTTCCGCGGCTCGCGAACGCGGCGGCCGCGTGGTTGCCGTCGGCACCACGGCGGTTCGCGCGCTGGAGACCGCGGCGGCAGATGGAGCGCTGGCCTCGTTCGCCGGCGATAGCCGATTGTTCATCTATCCCGGCTACGAGTTCCGGGTGGTGGATGCGATGATCACCAATTTCCATCTGCCCGGATCCACGCTGCTGATGCTCGTCAGCGCCTTCGCCGGGCGCGAAAACGTGCTGGATGCTTACCGCCACGCTGTCGAGCAGGAGTATCGCTTCTTCAGCTATGGCGACGCCATGTTTATCGGTTAAAAGAAGCTGTCAGGGTTCAGGTTCAAGGTTTCAGGCGGCATCTGCCCGGTGTTGCGGGGCGGCGTTGCCGCATTGTGGGAGCGAAGGCCGCGTAGGTCGCGGTTACATCGCCGACCTACGCCAATATGGTTGGAAACCTGAAACCGGAAACCGGCAATCGGCAATCGGCAATCGGCAATCGGAGTAGAACATGAAGTTCGAGTTGATCAATACCGACGGGGACGCTCGCCGGGGGCGCCTGACCTTCGAGCGCGGCACAGTCGAGACGCCGGCCTTCATGCCGGTGGGAACCTACGGTACGGTCAAGGCGATGACGCCCGAGGAGCTGCGCGATATCGGCGCGGAGATCATCCTGGGCAACACCTTCCACCTGATGCTGCGTCCCGGAACCGAGATCATCGCCGCTCACGGGGACTTGCACGATTTCATGGGCTGGGCGGGCCCCATACTGACCGATTCCGGCGGCTTCCAGGTCTTCAGCCTGGCGGAGTTGCGCAAGATGGACGAGCAGGGGGTGACCTTCGCCTCGCCGGTCGACGGCTCCAGGGTGTTTCTGGGGCCCGAGGAGTCGATGGCGGTGCAGCGCGCGCTCGGTTCGGACATCGTGATGATCTTCGACGAGTGCACGCCGTATCCCGCGAGCGAAACGCAGGCGCGCGAATCGATGGAACGTTCCCTGCGCTGGGCGCTGCGCTCCAGGCGCGCCCACGGCGACAACCCGGCCGCCCTGTTCGGCATCGTCCAGGGCGGTATGTACACCCGGCTGCGACAGCGGTCGGCCGAAGGGCTGCTCGAGATCGGCTTTGACGGTTACGCCATTGGCGGGCTGAGCGTCGGCGAACCCGAGCACGAGCGCGAGGAAATCCTCGAAGCGACCTGTCCCTTGCTGCCGCGAGAGTGTCCGCGCTACCTGATGGGCGTGGGCCGCCCGGAGGACCTGGTGGCGGCGGTCGAGCGGGGGGTGGACATGTTCGACTGCGTCATGCCCACCCGCAACGCGCGCAACGGCCACCTGTTCACCAGTCGCGGCGTGATCAAGATTCGCAACGCGCGTCATGCCGCCGACACCGGCCCGGTCGATCCGGACTGCGACTGCTATACCTGCCAACGCTTCTCGCGCGCCTATCTCAAGCACCTCAACAAGTGCAACGAGATCCTGGGGCATCGACTCGCCACGATCCACAATCTGCACTATTACCAGCACGTCATGCGTCGCCTTCGCGAGGCCATCGAGGCCGGTTCGCTGGCGCAGACCGCAAGCGAGCTCAGGTCAGGCTGGGCGGCCGGACGGGAGGCTTGAGCGCGGACACGTCTATTGCTTCCCGGTTGCCTGGTGTAAGCTTTGCAGGCGGGGTTGGTTTCGCGTCGGTTTTCGAGGGGGCAGGGTACACTTGATGGTTAGGTCACGGGGACACAGGCGCCATGCCCATTGCACGAGAGAAGGAAGCCGCGGGCACTGAGGAGATCACGCGCCTGCTGCGTTTCTGGCAGCAGGGAGACGAGGAAGCCTGTGAAGAACTCATGACCCTGGTCTACCAGCGGCTTCACCAGCTCGCCGACAAGCAGCTCGCGCGCGAGCGGTCCGGGCACACGCTGCAGCCCACCGCCCTGGTCAACGAGGCCTTTCTGAATCTCGACGCCCACGAAATCGACTGGCAGGACCGCAATCACTTCTACGCCCTGGCCGCCCAGGTCATGCGCCATCTGCTGGTCGATCACGCGCGCTCGCGCTCGAGAATCAAGCGGGGCGGTCACCTGGTTCGAGTGGACCTGGACACGAGCCAGGCCAGCGTCAGTGGCCCAAGCGTGGAAATGCTGGCTTTCGACCAGGCGCTCGACGACCTGGCCGGTCATAATCAGCGAACCGCCAGGGTACTGGAGCTGACTTATTTCGGCGGTCTCACGCAGGCGGCGATTGCCTCGCTCCTGGGGGTGTCCCGCCGGACGGTCGATCGCGACCTCAAGCTGGGGCGCGCCTGGCTGCGCAGCCAGCTCAAGAGCGATGACTGACGCGCACTGGTCACGACTGGAGACGCTGTTTCACGATGCCCTCGAGCGGCCTGCATCGGAGCGGCCGCAATGGGTGCGTCGCCGTTGCGCGGACGACCCGCGGCTGGCCGATCGCGTACTGGAGCTGCTGGCCTCGGCCGAGGACGACGCCGAGACGACGATTCAGGGGATCCTGGGCAATGCCGCGCGGGAAGTCAGCAGTCAATCGCAGCCGCGCGCGCCAACCCGGCTGGGTCCGTATCGCATTACCGGCTGTCTCGGGCACGGCGGGATGGGTACGGTTTATCGCGCCGAGCGCGATGACCAGAACTATCACCAGAAGGTCGCCATAAAGCTGTTGCGCGGGTTTCCCGGATCCCGGGCACTCGAACGACTGCGCCAGGAGCGCCAGATCCTTGCCGATCTGCAGCACCCCCTGATCGCCCGTCTGCTCGATGGCGGGGCGACGGAAGACGGCCAGCCCTACCTGGTCATGGAGTACATCGAGGGCCGCTCGCTTGTCGAATGGTGCCGGGAAGCCAGGCCGTCCAGGGCGCGATGCGTGCGCCTGATGATGCGCATCTGCGACGCGGTACACCACGCGCACAAGCACCTGGTGATTCACCGTGATCTGAAGCCCGGCAATATCCTGGTCAACGAGGCCGGTTCTCCGCGGGTGCTGGATTTCGGCATCGCCGAGAACGTCTCGGACGCCGATGGCCGAGTCGACGGGGATGGCGCGCAGCCGAGGACGCCGAACTTCTACACCCCCGGCTTCGCCAGCCCGGAGCAGCTTTCGGGGGAGCCGGTCACGACCGCGACCGATATCTACAGCCTGGGCCGGCTGCTGCTTGCCGTGCTGTTGCCGTCGGAGCCGATGGGTGTTTCGAACTCGAACAATAGAGCCTGGCGTAAGCGGCTGCCCGCGGATCTTGTCGCCATCATCGATCAGGCAACCCGGGAAGATCCGGATGAGCGCTATGCCTCGGTCGCGGAGTTGCGAGGCGACCTGTCGCGCTACCTCGATCAGCTGCCGGTGCAGGCGGCCGGCAACGGGCTGGCGTATCGCGTCCGCAAGTTCGTATGCCGCAATCGTCAAGCGGTATCGGTGGCGGCCGTCGCGCTGTTTTTGACCATCGCGCTAGGCTGGCGCTGGATGGTTGAATTCGATCGTGCGCGGGCAGCCGAGTTGCGGGCCGTGGCCGAAGCTCGGCATGCCGAGTCCGTCCTGGCCTTCCTGCTCGATGCCATCGGCGAGGCGAAGCCGGGGCGTGCGGACAGCGAGCCGGTCGGCATTCGGGACGTGGTGGATCGTGCGCGCGAGGGCCTGGCCGCCAACCGGGGTATCGAAGAAGGAACCCGCGCCCGAATGTTGCTGGCGCTGGGCGAGGTCTATTTGCGCCTGGAGGACTGGCCCGCGGCCGAATCCTTGCTCGGCCCGGCGGCGGACAGCGGGGATACGGCGACGCGGGTGCGCGCCCTCAGTCTGCTCGGCTACGGTCGAACGCTACGGCAGCGCTACGATGCCGCCGACGAAGCCCTGACGCGGGCTGAAGCGCTGGTCGATCAGGCTTCGGACCTGCCCTCTCGCCTTCGGCTGGAGCTTCGCAATCATCGCGCGCTCTGGTGGCTCGACAACGACCGCCCGGAGGCGGCGCAGGAAGCGTTCGACCAGATTGCCCGCGCGTACCTGGATCGCGGCGACCACGAAACCGCGGCGCGCATGCTACACAACCTCGGCCTGGCCGAAGCCGGCCTGGGCGAGCTCGAATCGGCAGTGGATCGCTACCAACGCTCGCTGGCGCTCAAGGCCGAAACCGTGGGAAGCCAACATTTTTCGGCGGCCACGACGCTCCAGGCGCTGGCGCGAGCCGAAAGCCGGCTGGGTCGCTACGACGCGGCCCGCGAGCACCTGGAGCGGGCGGTTGACCTGAGGCGCCAGATTCTGGGTGATAACCACCCGGCGCTGCATGGCGACTACAACGAGCTTGGCAGCATGCTGCACGACCGGGGGGAGTTCGCGCAGGCCATCGATCACTATCGGCGGGCCCTGGCGCTTCTGGGCGAACAGGATGCCTCGCCCGTGCAGGCCGCGGTCTACATCAACAACCGCGCGCATGCGCACGCCGATCGCGGCGAGATCGAGGTGGCCGTGCCACTGTTCGAGCGCTCGCTGGCGCTGCGGCGTTCGCAGTTGGGCGACGATCACCTGTCGGTTGCGCTGGCGCGCCACAATCTTGCCCGGGCCCTGATTCTCAGCGGCGGAGACCATGATGCGGCCGGGGCGTTGATCGAGCAGGCCCTGGCCGTCCGTCGATCGGTTCTTGGCGATGACCACCCGGCGGTGGCCTACACCGAAAGCCTGCTTGCGCTGCAGGCCTTTTCACGGGGACAGTACACAAGGGCCCAGGGCGGGTTCAGCCAGGCCATCGACCGGATGGCCGCAGAATTGCCCGCGACCAATTGGTGGATGCTCAACCTGCGGGCCGGACTGGCGCGCAGTCTGTTGGCCGCGGGTGACCGGGATGCCGCGCTCGAATTGATCGAGGAGATCACGGCCGACTACCGGCGGGCGCTGGGGCCGGGGCATCCGCACGCCATGGTGCTGGAACTGGAGCGGGCCGCCATCGAGTTCCAGAGCGGCCAGGCCGAAACCGCCGCGCCGCGATTGGCCCGGGCGCGAACCGCGATCGAGAAACACATGGCCGCGTCGTCCCGGCCGCGGCGACTGCTCGAATGCCTCGCGAACGACCCCGCTTCGGCCCGCTGTCTCGCGCACTGAAACCGGTCTTCCGCCTTGCTGCACAAGTTTTTTCTTGTCGCATGTCACATTTTCCCGGCGAAAGAACGCTACTGGGGGTAGGAACGGTCACAATCGCGCGTAGCAACAGCCGGGCGGGAACTCCGCTGTCGAGACGTGTGAGCCTACAGCACCGCAGAGGGAAACATGTCATACAGCGAATGCCGGCCTCGTGCCGCTCGTCCGGGGATTTCTGTCCGCGCCTGCGCTGCCGCCCTGCTGCTGGGGCTTCTTGCCCCCACGGCGGGTCTCGCGCAAACCCTCACCAAGACCGCGCCGGACGAGGTCACCGCCGGTGAGCGCTTTGAATACGAATTCACGATCGACAACGACACCGGCGACACGCTCGCCGACGTTTTCATTGTCGATGATCTGCCCGAAGCGCTGAGCTTCGTCGGTGTCACGGCTGGCGACACCGACTTTGACTGTACTGTCGAGCTGATCGAGGAAGAAATCGGGGAAGGGGAAACGGCCGAGACGATCGAGTTCGAAAGGCTGAGCTGCGAGCACATGCTCGATCTTCCCGAGGGCGAGACTGCCCTTGCCGTCGAGGTCGCGGTCGATCCGGACGCGGACGCGGAAACGATCGAGAACGCCGCCGGGCTGTTTGCCGAACAGGTCGAGGAGGTGGTCTCGGAAGCCACGGCCGAAACCGAGGTTGTGCGCGATGCCGATCTCGAGTTGATCGAGCGCTCGCTGCCGACCGAGCCGGTGACTGCCGAGACGACGTTCGACTACGGCGTGACGCTCATCAACAACGGGCCGAGCAGCGCCCGCGACGTGAGTCTGGCGACGCCCCTGCCTTACGATGTTTCGCTCGTGTCCAGCAGCCCCGGCTGGGATTGCCGCCTGAATACGGCTTCCCGCCTGCTGGACTGTCGACGCGACTTGCTGGCGCCGTCGGAGGACTCGATGGCGCTGGTGGTCTCCCTGCGTGCCCCGCGTAATCCGCCGGTGGCCGGCGAGATGTCCGGGGACGTGTCGCTGGGCGACGCCTCGATCGAATCGACGACGCCGGATTCCGTCTCGGGCAACGAAGTGCTGAGCGACGTCGCCGACGTCACGATCGTCGCCGACTGGAACCTGTCGCTGAGCAAGACGGCCAGCGACGATCCGATCGTTCCCGGCCTCGCTTTCCAGTACGACATCGCCGTGAGTAACACCGGCCCGAGCGACTTGGTCGGTGATCTCCGTCCGCTGCTCGGCGACGAGTTCGATGGCTTGCTGGTCTCGGATTCAGCCAGCTGCGAAGGTCTGTCCTCGGAGCAGCCTTGCTGGACTTGCGGCTGGCGCGAGTCGCCCGAACAGCGGCAGGTGCTCGACACCGCGCAGGTGACCAGTGGCATCGGCGGCGCCTGGCAGCCGGCGGTCAGCCCGGACCGGCGTCACGTCTATGTCACCGGTCGCTTTGACGATGCGCTGGCGAAGTTCGATCGGGAGACCCTGCGCAACGGGGATTTCGGCACCCTTGCCGCGGATGCCGGTGCGCTCGAGCAAGAGCCGATCCGACCCCGCGCGCTCGACATCTCCGCCGACGGCCGATTCCTGGCGTCGGCCACCTGGCTGGCCGCCGGCGAGACCGGCACGACCGGTGAGCTTCAGCTTTTCGAACGCGACCCGGCCAGTGGTGCGTTGACCCTGCTCGATCGTGTCGAGGGGCCGTCGGCCGTGACGGCGCTGGTGTTCAGTCCCGACGGGCGCTTTGTCTACCTGGCCGACGCCGAGGCCGACGCCATCAAAGTCTACGCCCGCGACTCCGAGGGCCTTACGCTCGAGCAAACCGTCGATCGCGACGAGAATGCCGGCGTTCTGCTGGCCGGTGTCGCGGATCTTGTCCTGTCCCCGGACGGCGACAGACTGTATGCGGCAGCGCCGGGAGATTCAGCGATCACGGCTTTCGGGCTCAATCCTTCCAGCGGTGTCGCCACGCCCCTGGCCGTGCCATCGCTGCCGGTCGAGGCCGAAGGCGAGAACATCGCCGTCGAGGCGCTGGCCTTCAGCCCGGACGGTGGGGAGCTGGCCGCGGGCGGTGGATCAGCGCTGGTGCTTTTCGAGGTGGCCGGCGACGGCAGCCTGACGCTGCGAAACACCATCATCGCGGTCGAGCAGCCGCCGGTGTTGCTGGCCGGGATCGCCGGCATGATCTACGTCGGGCCCGACGAGCTGTTCGTGATCGCAAGCGAGGATCGAGCGATCAGCCGGCTTGCCAGGTCCGAGGACAGCGGTGAATTGATCCTGCGTCGATCCGAGCCGCTGCCGACCGCCGGTGGCGACGACGAAATCCTGATTCCGAACGGCATTGCGCGTGAGCCCGGCGGAGAGAACCTCTACGTCACGGCCGCGCTCGAGCCGGTCGACGGCCTGAGCGAGCCCTCGCTCAGCGCTGTGGTGACCTATGCCGTGGCCGCGTCGGCCGATTGCGGCATCAGTCGGCCCTCGGGGCTGGAAAGCGGTGACATCGTCGACCGTGCGCTCACGCTGCCGGCCGGCCAGGAGCTGGTCGTGACCGTCTTCACCCGTCTCGAGGCCGGCGCAACAACCGATGACTCGCCCTTGGTCAACACGGCGACCCTCGACGACGGTTTGGAAACGCTGAGCGACATCGAATCCGTCGGCATCATCGTGGCCACGGCCGTCGACGTCGAGCATGCGGTGATTCAGGATGAGGCCGTTCCGGGAGAAGACTACAGCTTCGAGATTGCCATTCACAACCAGGGCCCGATCGATATCAGCGGCGCGCAACTGGCGCATATCTTCGACGAGTACGCGGTGCCCGGCGACGCCGGGTTCGAGCCCGGACAGATCGGTTGGTCCTGCAGCGCCGAGGGCAACGCCTGCTGCAACCCGGGTGGGTCGCAGCAGTCTTGCGGTGTGACCCAGCCCACCGAGCGGATCGAGGGCGACCTGGATGGCCACGTGGTCGATCTCGGAGCCGGCTCGAGCCTGGTCTTCACCACCGGCGGACGAGTCCACCCGGCTTCGAATCCTGGTGGAAACCTCACCAACAGCATCGAGCTGCTCATGCCCGACGGCGTCGATGCGCTCGATGAGAACGCACTCAGCGACACCCTGAACCAAGCATTGAGCGCCCGTGCCGATCTGTGGCTGACCAAGGAGCGCGTCGAGTTGATCGAGATCGGAGCGGACGACACCGACTGGCCGGCGGGCACCGAGCTGGTGGCTCGCTATGCGATCCGGACCGGCAACCGCGGCCCCAGCGCCGCTTCCGGCGCCTTGCTCGAGGATCTGCTCGATGCCGATGACGCCCTGCTGGCCGATGATGCCGCCTGGAATTGCAGCATCGTCGATGCCGGCGAGCCCCTGGCCGAAACCTGTTGTGGCTATGCCGCTGGCAGTTGCCAGGCCGCCGCCGACGGCGACGGTCCCCTGAGCCAGACCGTGGGTCTGGCCCCTGGTGCGCGACTCCAGTTCGATCTCTACGTGCCGGTGGATGTCAACCAGTCCGACGGCACCCTGCTCAATACCGCCAGCATTGCGGCGCCCACCGACGTGGTGGACCCCGATCCCCTGGGCGCGAGCGTGCAGCTGACGACGCGTCTGGCGGCCACGGCCGAACTCGACATCACCAAGGCCACGCTGGCCGGTGATTCCATCACCCCGGGTGAGGAAGTCAGTTTCGAGATCACCGTGACCAACGCGGGTCCCGACGATGTTCCGGTGGTGGTCGAGGACCTGCTGCCCGAAGACATGGATAACGCCACCTGGACCTGCGACGCGACCACGCCGACCCCCGGCGACCTGATCTTCGATGCCGTCCTGGGGCGCTTCGACCTGGTGGCCGCAAGCGACGTACTGGCCTCGCCCGACGGTCGCCACGTCTACGTTTCGGCTGCCGGCGGACCCGGTGGCCAGGACGGCGGCACGGTGCCGTCCGCCGTCGCCGTCTTCGAGCGCAATATCGTTCCGGGTTTCAACTTCGGTGAACTGCTGCATCTCGAAACCGAGGCGGACGGTGTCGAGGACCCGGACGATGCCGGTGTGCCGGTCGAGGGGCTGGGCGGGGCCGGGCGGATGACATTCAGCCCGGATGCGCGTCATCTGTATGTCGCGGCCTCGGAAGCCGACGCCGTCGCCGTGTTCCGGCGCGAGCATGTCAGCGGATCGGAAGATTACGGACGCCTGAGCTTTGCCGAATCGCGCAGTAACGGCAGCCAGCAGCCGGGTGACGCCAACGGCCCGGTGAGCGGACTGGATGGTGCCTCGGATGTCGCCGTCAGCGCCGACGGCGAGCATGTCTATGTCCTTGGCTTCCTCGACCAGGCCGTGACCGTGTTCCGGCGCGATTCGGGCACCGGCACGCTCGAGTTCCAGGGTCGCATCGATGCATTCGATCTGGCCGCCGATGGCTTCGACGGACTGTGGGGCCCCATCGATATCGCGCTTTCGCCCGACGATCGTCACGTCGTCGTGACCGGCAGCGGCACGACCACCGATTTCGGCGGGACCTACTGGGCGGCCGGCGACGACGGTCAAGGCGGCCAGCGCTACGCGGTCGCCGCGACGGTGGAAGTCGAGGAGGACGAGCCGCCGCCCGTGCGCTGGCTGACGGCGTCGAACCCGGTCACCGTTCCCGACCTGTCCGGCGAGTTGCGCCTGGCTTTCGATCACCGCCACGACTTTGAAACCGGCGGCGGCTGCGCCGACGTCGGCGTGCTGGAGATTTCCACCGACGGCGGCGAGTCCTGGAGCGATATCGAGGGATTCGGCGCCGAGTTCGTGGGCAACGGCTACGACGGCCAGCAGTCCGGTGCCAGTCACCCGCTGTCCGGCCGCTTCGGCTGGTGCGGGCAAAGCGCCGCCTGGGGTAGCGAAGAGAATACGACCGTGACCCTGCGCTTCGGCGGCGCGCTGGCCGCGGGTGACCGCTTCCTGCTCCGCTGGGGGCTGGGCGCCGCCGCCGACAGCGATTCGTCCCAATGGCTCATCGATCGCGTCGAGGTGTTCGACGACGCCAGCCCTGAGCGGCCGATCCTGCTCGATACCGTGGACGAACAGGCCGGGAACGCCACCGCAACGGTGTTCGAACGCCGGAGCGATTCCACCGGCGTCGGTTTCGGCGATCTCGACGTGCTCGAAGCCCACGCGGTACCGGGCGCAGCCGATGCAGCGGTGATGGACGGCCAGGGCGAGAACCTGTATGTCGGTTCCGCCATCGATCGGGCGATCTACGTCTACCGGCGCGATGCCGATACGGGCGAGCTTGAGTCAACGCAGACGCTCGACAGTTTCGACGCCGATGCGCCGTTCGGCAGCGAGTCGCTGGCGGGCCTGGCGACGCTGGCGGTCAGCGGCGACGGCGAGCACCTGGTCGCCGGCGCGGCCGCTGCCGATACCGTGGCGGTATTTCGCCGCCAACCCTTCAGCGGCACCCTTGTGCCGATGCAGCGGGTGCGGCAGGGCGACTTCTTCGACCCCTCGGACGAAGACACCGAGGTGCAGGGTGGTGTCGCCGGCGTGGCCGGGCTGGCCTTCAGCAGCGACGGTCAGCACGTGTTCAGCGCCGCGCAGCCGGGGCAGGTGGGCGTCTTCCGTCGCCTGGCGCCCGACCCGACGTTCGGATTCCTCGAAGCGGTATTCGACGAGGCGGACGACGGCTTCGATACCGAGGCCGAGGGCTTGCTGGGCGCGCGCGCCGCGAGCCTCAGCGACAACGGTCGGTTCGTCTACACTGCCGCGTCCGGACAGATCGGCAGCATGAGTGACAGCGGTGCGCTGGTCGTGCTCGAGCGCGATCCCGCCGCCGCCGATCCCGGCCGGCATCTTCGGTTCCGCCAGGCCCTGCGCGACGATCGCGAGGGTGTGGTGGGCCTCGACGGTGCGGTCGACGTGCTGTCGGTCGACGAAGACATTTACGTCGTGAGTGAGCGCGACCACGCGATTGCGCATTTCCGCCAGCTCGATCCCGATGGACCCGACGCCGAGGTCGAGTTCGTCCAAGCCTTTTTCGACGATGTCGATGCCGATGGGCTCGACGGTGCGGCGGCGGTCGCGATCAACCCCGCCGGGACCCATGTCTACGTGGCCAGCCGTTTTGACCACAGCGTGAGCATCTTCCGGCGCGACGAAGCCGACGGCACGCTCGAACCCCTGGGCGTCGCCGGCGACGGTATCGACGGGGCCAGCGGCATGCTTGGCGCCAACGCGCTGGCGGTGTCCACCGACGGCCGGCAACTGTACGTGGCCGCCAGGCAATCCGATGCCGTGGTGGTCTTCGATATCGACGGCGACGAGCTGGTTTTCCGGCAGAGCTTCTTCGACGGTACCGATGGGGCGGTTCTGACCAGCCCGACCGGGATTGCCGTCTCGCGCGATGACGGCGGCAGCGAGCACGTGCTGGTCACCTCCCTCGACGGTGATGCCGTTACCGTGCTCGATCGCGCAACCGACGCCAGCATTCCGGACTTGTTCGGGCGGGTGAGCTTCCATTCCGTGGTGATCGACGGCAGCGACGGCGCAGATGCGCTGCGCGGTCCGCGCGACATCGTCGTCGACCCCGACAACGACCGCGTTTACGTGGTTTCGGAGCTGGACAACGCGCTCGTCATCCTCGACCGCAATACCAGCGTCGGCGGCGCCCAGTTCGGCCGATTGACGCCGTTGGAAATTCGTCGTCAAGGCGTCCGAGGCGTGATCGGTCTGTCTTCGCCCTATGGCCTGGCCGTCTCGGACGGCGCGCGCCGCAACATCTACACGGCGTCGCTGGGATCCCAGAGCGTGGCCGCGTTCGTGCGCCGCGCCGGCTCGAGCTGCGCCGCGGCCGGATCCGGAAACATTTCCGAGGAAGTCTTCCTGGCGGCCAACGGTACGGTGCGCTTTTTCATCACCGGCACCGTGGCGCCGGGTGCGACCGGGACGCTGAGCAACGAAGCCTCGATTTCCGTCGCCGACGACGTGGACAACACCGGCAACCAGACCTCGTTCACGACCGATCCGGTTGAACTCAAGCC
Organism: Wenzhouxiangella indolica; assembly: GCF_042310355.1. Taxonomy (NCBI): domain Bacteria; kingdom Pseudomonadati; phylum Pseudomonadota; class Gammaproteobacteria; order Chromatiales; family Wenzhouxiangellaceae; genus Wenzhouxiangella; species Wenzhouxiangella indolica. The sequence goes on from NZ_JBHJMR010000002.1 coordinate 113,224, forward strand.
CTTCAGCGAGCTTTCGGTGAGCAAGACCAACGATCGCCTGTCGGTGACCGCCGGCGAGCGCCAGACCTATCGCATTGCAATCGACAACACCGGCCCGAGCAGCGCGCTCGGAGTCGGCATCAGCGACATTCTCGACCCCGACGCGGCCGCGGACTTCGATATCGACAGCGCGAGCTGGTCATGCCGGGCCGTGGGCGCGGGCCTGCTCGAGCCGGCCGAAGCCATCAGCCGCGAGGGCAACCAGCTGCCTGCGTTGTCCGGCGCGGCCAGCGTGGCCTGGTCGCCGCCGCCCGACGACCTGCTGGCGGCGCGAGTCTATGCCACCGGTGTCCTGGGCAACTCGCTGGTCGTCCTCGAGATCGATGAAGGCAGCGGCGAGATGACGGTCGAAAGCGTCGTCGACCAAGGCGCATCCATCGTTGATGGCAACGGCGATAGCGTGACGCTCTCCGGCTTGCGCGGTGCACGCGGACTGGCGGTTGGAGCCGGTGGGCGCTTCATTTACGTTTCGAGCCAGGTCGACGATCGCATCTCGGTTTTCGAGGTGTACACGGCCGTGGACCCGCAGGACGAGTCCTTCGGTGAGCTGCGCCTGGTCGGGCAGTGGGGCCCGCAGCTGGCCGGTTTGGAGCCGATCAACCAGCCGGTCTCCCTGACCCTGTCGCCCGACGGCGAGCACCTTTATGCGGCCTCCTCCGGTTCTGGCGCGATCCACGTTTTCAGCGTCGATTCCGGCGACGGCAGTCTCGCCCCCGTCGAGGTGATCGAACGGACCCCGCAGAACGGTCTGGGTGGCGTCAGCGGCCTGCGCTTCGCCCCGCCGACGGTCGACGAAGCCGACTACCTCTACGCGGCCGGCACCAATGATTCCGCGCTGTCGGTCTTCCGCCGCGAGAGTGACGGCACGCTCACCCATCTGCAGACTCGAAGCTCGCCCGGCACGCCGGGACTGGTGGGTATCGCGGATATCGCAATGGACGCCGGCGGCAACCACATCTACGCCGTCGGCCGGGACGACAACGCGCTCGTCGTCTTCGACCGCATCAACGAGCCGGGCGAGGCGCAGTTCGGGCGTATCGCCAGTGGCATCGTGCAGCGGATCGACGCCGAAGCCCTCGGCGTGATCAACAGCCCCAGGGCCGTGGCCGTCAGCGCCGACGGGGGCAGTCTCTACGTGGCTGCCTTCGGTAGCAATTCGCTGCTGGCATTCGGCCGCGATCGCCAGACCGGCGAGGTCAGTTTCCTCACCCGGTACCGGGCTTCGGGCGATCGTGCCGACCTGGCCGGCGTGTCCAGCATGGCATTCGACGGCAGCGGTGAGACCCTGTTCGCCGGGGCACTCGCCGACAGCGCGGTCACGCGCCTGGTGCGCAGCGCTCCGAGCCGCTGCGAGATCGATTCGGGCAGCGGCAACGTGGTGCTCGATGCCGACATCGCCGCTGGCGGCTCGATCCTGATCGACCTGGCCGTCGACGTGCGTTCGGACGCCGTCGGAAAGCCCTGTCCGGAATCGCTCGATCCCGAGCGGCTGTGCGTGATCAACCGCGCCGAGATCACCCTCGACCAGGACGAGCAGCCGGATGCACCCGGCGACGAGAGCCCCTGGCGCGACAGCGACGCCAGCTTCCTCGACCGCGCGGCCGACCTGGTCGTGACCAAGACGGACGGGCTGGCGGCTTTCCGCGGCCTGGCAGGCGCCCGATCGATCGCGGTTACCGAGGTGGGCAACGCCCACGCCTACGTGGCCGCACCCGGCGAACCCGGTATCGGCATCTATTCGCTCGAGCCCGACGAAGGCGGCCCCACGGGGGACTACCCGCTGACCTTCCTCGACTACCTGGTCAACGGCGAAGACGGGGTTTCGGCCCTGACCGGAATCGGTCACGTTCTCGTATCACCCGACGGACGGCACCTGTATGCCACGTCCCGGCTCGACAGCGCGGTCGTCGCCTTCGAGAGGGACGTGGAAAGCGGCGCGCTGTCGGTGCTGGCGGTCTACAGCAACAACACCGGGGGTGTCAGCGAGATTTCGGGAACCGAAGGCCTGGCCATGAGTGCCGGGGGTGAACACCTCTACGTCGTCGGCAGCAACAGCAACGCCATCGTCGTTTTCGATCGCGTGCACGACACCGCCGATCCCGATTTCGGCCGGCTGGCCTTCCGGCAGAGCCTGCAGAACGGCACCGGCGACGTCCAGGACATGCTCGCACCGGTCGACCTCGCCCTTTCAGCGGACGGGCGTCACGTCTACGTGGCGGCCGAGGACAGCGATGCGATCGTGGTCTTTCGCCGCAACCACGATTCCGACACTGCCGGTCATGGCGAGCTCAGCTGGCTGCAATCAAGGCGAAATCTTTCAGGCGGTGTTTCGGGCCTGGCCGGCGTGACCCGTGTGCGCGCGAGCGCCGACGGTCGTGCCGTCTACGCCGCCGGAAGCGACAACGACTCCCTGGTCTGGTTCGACCGCGAAGACGACTCGGACAACGAGCTGTTCGGGCGCCTGAGTTTTGCCGGCCGCAGTACCGACGGTGAAGACGGCGCCCAGGGTCTGGCCGAAGTCAGCGATCTGGCGCTGCTCGACGACGATCTGCTCGCCGCCACCTCACCGGCAAGCAATTCGGTCGCGCTCTATCAGCGTGACCCCGACAGCCAGGCGCTGACCTTCCTCGACTGGCTGGTTGACGGCGGAAGCGGTTCAGCCGGCCCGATTGCCGGGCTTGCCGGGTCGCGCGCGGTTGCCGCCGCGGGCGCCGGCCGGATCCTGGCCGCGAGCGCTTCGCCCGGCGCGGTTGCCAGCATCGGGATCGACGCCGATGCGCTGGCCTTCGAGGGGGCCTTGATCGAAGGGCAGGGCGGGGCCGTCCCCGGCGACCTGGTCGAATACGTCATCACCGTGCACAACCGAGGTCCGAGCCGCGTCGTCAACGCGCGCTTGTCCGATCAGTTCCCGACGCAGTTCGAATCGGTGGACTGGAGCTGCGAGATTTCCTCGCCGTCGAGCAGCTGCCCGGTCGCCGGCGGCACCGGCAATATCGAGGCCGACATCAGCGTCGGCGCCGGCGACACCGTGCGCTTCTTCGCCGATGCATTGATGCGGCCGGATGCGAGCGGCACCGCCGTGAATGAAGCGGTTGTTTCACTGCCGTCTGGCGTGGTCGATCTGGATCCGGACAGCAACACCGCGCGCGACGACGATACCGTCGTTCGCGCCGTCGCCGATCTGGCCGTTTCGATCGAGGATCTGCCGGCCCAGATTCAGGCCGGGTCCGAGATCGAATACCGACTGCGGGTGAGCAACCTCGGTTCCAGCAACGCGCGTGAGGCCGATGTGATTCACCTGCCGCCGGAGGCCTTCTCGGTCGAGTCCTGGTCCTGTTCGGCCGACCGCGAGCCGGGCCGGCTCGATCCGCGCCCGGCGCCGCCGCCCGAGTTGGCCGCCTACCGCGCCGCCGTGGTCAGTTCCGACGGCCGCCATGTGTATGCCGTCGGCGACACCGATACCGGCACATCCGCCGTGGCGATGTTCTCCCGCGACGGCCTCAGCGGCTCGCTGCAGCCCCAGCAGGTGATCGAGAATCTCGACGACGCGACCGATCCCCAGGGCGACCCACTTGTCGTCGACGGACTCGGCGATGCCCGGTCGCTGCTGCTCAGCCCCGACGGCGCGCATCTCTACGTCGCCGGCTACGGTGACGACGCCGTGGCGGTGTTCTCTCGCGATGCCTTCGACGGCGCCCTGAGCTATGTCGGGCTCGTGCGCGATGGCATCGATTCCGACGCGCTGGCGGGCCCGCGGGCGCTCGCGATGGGCGCCGATGGCGAGCAGCTTTACGTGGCGGCCTCGCTCGACGATGCAATCAGCGTCCTCGAGCGTGATCCGGCCAGCGGCGCGCTCGACCCGGTCCAGGTTCGCCGCAACGGCATCGACGGCGTATCCGGCCTGGTCGACCCCGTGGACGTGCAGATCGGCGCCGGAGGAACCCGGCTGCTGGTTGCCGCACGCGGCAGCGACGCCATGGTTCAGTTCGGCCTGCTCGGCGATGGTTCGCTCGAGAACGGGCCGGTTTTCGTCGACGGCGAGACGGTGGTCGACGGTGATGACAGTTATCCCCTCACCGGGCTTGCCGGGGTCCGCTCACTGGCCGTCGCGCAGGACGGCGAGACGATCTACGCGCTCTCGCGGGATGGTTCCGAACACGCGCTTGTCGTTTTCGAGCGGCTTTCCGACACGGTTGTCCGGCCTGCCAGCGTGCTGGTCGACGGCGATCTTATCGGCGATCCGGCTGTCGCGATCGAGGGCCTGGCTCAGTCCTCCGCACTTGCGCTTAATAGCGGTGACGAGCAGCTCTACGTGGTCGGAACAAGTCCGGATGAGAGCCTGCGCAGCGTTTCCGCCTTCGGTTCGCCCGGGCTGGAGGGCATGCAGTTCCTGGGTCGTTTCGACGGCTCCGCCGTGGCCGACGCGACCCAGGCTGTCGGTCTGGCGACTGCTCCCCTCGGCGGGCATGTCTACCTGCTCGGCGGAGCCGGCGAGGCGATCGATCATTTCGAAGTGCTCGGGGGGTCGCGCTGCGGTCGTACCGGAAGCGGCCTGGTGGTCGACTCGGTCAGCCTCGAGTCCGGCGGCGAAGTGATCTACGACATTACCGCCCGGGTCGGCGCCAATGCGCGCGGGGACCTGGTGACCGAGGCTGGCGTCACCCCGGGTGAGGGCCTGCTCGATCCCGAGCGCGCGAACAACCTGGCGGTGGCGCCCGCTACGATCGTGGCCGAGGCGGCGCTCGCGGTCGAGAAGACCTTGCAGACCGATCCGGTGGTTGCCGGCGAGCCGGTGACCTGGACCATCGACATCACGAATCACGGCCCCGGCACCGTTTGGGGACTGGACGTCAGCGACGAACTGCCCGCATTGCCCGGCGATCAGCCGGCGCCGGGTGCGCCGGGCATCGTCGCCGGCTCGGCATCCTGGTTCTGCGAGGGCACCTCCCAGCTCGCGGTTTCCCAGACGCTTTCCGAGCCCCTGCTCCAGGGTGCTTCGGGCGCCGTGTTCTCATCCGACGGGCAGTGGGCGGCGGCGACCGGCGCCAGCGCCGGAACGCTCACGCTCTACAGCCGCAATCCATCGAACGGCTGGCTGACGCAGGTGGCGACCATCGCACAGGGCGACGTCATCGAGGATGAGGACGGCGATCCCGTCGGCGAGGTCACTGGCCTGGAAGGCGCCGGTGACCTGTGGATCGCGCCGGACAATGACTTTATCTACGTCACGGCCGCCGAGGGCGATGCCGTTTCCTGGTTCGAGATCGACGCCGAGGCGGGTGAGCTGCGGTTCGCCGGCCGGCTCGCCGACGGCGACAGCACGGGGCTGTCGCTCAAGCGGCCCGCGCGCTTGCTTGCCGACGCCCGGGGCGATCTGCTCTACGTGGCCGCGCGCGACTCGAGTGCCGTTACGGTGCTCGAGCGCGACCGCATGACCGGCGGACTCGATTGGCTGGAGTCGCGTCGCAGCGGCATCGGGCTGCCGAACAATCTGCTCGATGGCGTGATCGACCTGGCCATTTCGCCGGACCAGCGTTTCGTCTACGCCGCCGCGTCCATGCACAACGGCCTGGCGATCTTCGAGCGCAACGCTGACGGCACGCTCGCCTACAGCGGTCGACTGCGCAACGGCGATGTCCAGGGAGACGTTACGGTCACGGGGCTCGGCCTGGTCCAGTCGATTGCCGTCAGCGCCCAGGGGCAGTATCTCTACGCTGCCGCCCTGGCCGATGATTCGGTCACGCTGTTCGAGCGCGACGCCGACAGCGGCGAGCTCGTTCTTGCAGAGCACTACCGCGACGGATTCGGCGGCATGGACGACCTGGACGGTGCCAACGCGGTATCGCTGAGCCCGGATGGTGAGCATCTGTACTTGTCGGCGCGCAACGACGGCGTCATCAGTATCTTCGACCGCGACTGGAGCAGTGGCGAGATCGAGCGCATCGAGAAGCTTGCGTTGCCGGAAATCGCCGGACTCAGGCGCCTGGTCATCGCTCCCGAGGGCGGGCATCTGCTGGCGACCAGCGATTACCAGTCGGGCAGTGTCGTCAACCTGTTGCGGCGGCCCGAGGGCTACTGCGGTATCGACACGCTGCAGGCCGACAGTCTCTTCGATCAGATCGACCTGGCCGCTGGCGCGAGCCTTCGCTACACCGTCGACGCGTTGGTGCATCCTGGTGCCCGCGGCGAGCTCGAGAATACCGCCAGCGCCGAATTGCCGGCCGGCTATGCGGCCCTCAGTCCAGGCGATCAGGTAGACACCGCCGGCGGGACGATCGAGGTTGTCACCGACCTGACCATCGACAAGCGCATCGACGGCGACAGCGGCTCGCTGGTGGCGGGCAACGATGTCACCTATGTGCTCGACGTGAGCAATCTCGGGCCTTCCCACGCCTTTGCCGCGGAAGTGATCGATGATCTGCCGGACGACCTGCTCGACGCAGACTGGACCTGTCAGACGATTCCGGCCGATTCGGCCGGGTCCGACTGCGCGGCCCAGGGCAGCGGTGACCTGTTCGAGACGGTCGACCTGCTGGTCGACGAGCGTCTGCTCTTCCTGGTCACGGGCCGAATCGCCCCCGACCTGATCGGACAGCTGGAAAACGTGGCGGAAGTCGCCCCGTCGGCCGATGCTTCTGATCCCGATGCCGGCAGCAACGTCGACTCGGTCACCGCCAGCGTGAGCGCGGCCGCCGACGTCGTGGTCGGCATGACGGCCCTCGCGGCGGAAGCCGTGCCCGGCGGCACGATCGAGTTCGAGATCACGGTCGAGAACATCGGCCCCAGCGACGCCCCCGGGGTCGCACTTTCCGATCAATTACCCGCGCCCCTGTCGGCCCAGGGCTGGAGCTGCAGCGCCCAGGCGCCGGCGACCTGTCCGGTCGCGAGTGGCAGCGGCCTGATCGACCTGGTCACGCCGTTGCCGGCCGATGGTGTGCTGACCTTCCTGGTCGAGGCGAACGTCGCCGGCGACGCCGTGCCCGGGGAAGTCATCGCCTCGGCCGAGGCGCAGCCCCTCGGTACCGAGGTCGGCGATCCCGAGCCGGGCAACAACATGGCTACCGCGTCCGTGATGATCGTCGAATCGCTGGCCGATCTGGTCGTGACCAAGACCGTCGATCGCGACCGCGCGATGTGGGGCGACCTGCTGACCTACCAGGTCCTGATCGTCAACGACGGGCCGGGTGCGGCGGCGTCGACCGCGATCGTCGACGTGATGCCCACAGCGCTCGAGAACGTCGCCTGGGACTGCGCGGCTGCCTCCGGCGCCAGCTGTCCCTCGGCCTCCGGCAGCGGCGATATCGATTTCACCGTCGATCTGCCCGCCGGTGCCTCGCTGAGCTTCGAGGTCACGGGCCAGGTGATTGACGGCGTCGCGCTCGGCACCGATGAACTGATCGTCAACGAGGTCAGCGCGACCAGCGGAGCTGACGACCCCGACGACAGCAACAACCTCGCGACGGCAGTCACCGTGCTCGATCGCCATCTCATATTCAGCGACCGCTTCGAACCGGAAGAAGCGAACAGTCAATCGGAGGATGAATCATGAACGGCCGCCGTATCACCCTGCTCATGCTGACCGCGGCGATCCTGCTGGTCGGCTGCAACGGCGACGAGGGCGTGGCCGAGGAAGACCGGGTGCTCGCCCGGGTCGGCAACGACGCCATCACCGTCGGAGAGTTCACGCACGAACTCGAAGTCCGCAACAGCCGCCGTCCCGGCTACTACGCCAGCGAGGAACGCCGCGCGCAGTTGCTCGAGGAGATGATCGAGTGGCAGGCACTCCTGGCCGAGGCAAGGGCCACGGGCGTGACCGAGGATCCAGAGTTCCGGCGCCTGGTCGAGCGCATGATCGTTCAGCGGCTGCGCCAGCAGGAAATGGAAACAGAGCTCGCCGAAGCGCCCATCAGTGACGCCGACGTCGAGGCTTACTACCGGGAGCACATCGACACGTTTACCCGTCCCGAGCGTCGTCGCATCGCGATGCTCCGCGTCGACCGACCGGGCGGGGCCGAGGAGGATGCCGAGCAGGCCCGCATGCGAATCGAGGAAGCTCGCCAGGCCGCCGAACAGCTGCCGACGGAGACCACCCATTTCGGGGAGGTCGCGGTCGAGTATTCCGACGATCGCAGCAGCCGCTACCAGGGCGGCGTGGTCGGCTGGCTGGTCGATCAGTCCCAGCAGCGCTACCGCTGGGACGAGGAAGTGATCGATGCGGCCTTCGCGCTCGAGGAAACCGGCGAGATCAGTCCGGTCGTGACGACCGCCTCCGGCTACTACATTCTGCGCCTGGCCGAACTCGAACCGGGTCGTGTCACCCCGCTCGAGCAGGTCGCCGACGGCATTCGCCACCGCATCAACCGCGAGCGAGCGCAGCGCTTCGAAAGTGGCTTCGTCGAGCGGGTTCGCCAGTCGCACCAGGTCGAGATCGAGCAGGAACTGCTGGCCGAGATTCCGCCGCCGGACAGCATTCCGCCCGAGCGCGAGGATTCGGACGCAGAGCGACTGCCCCCGGCAATGCCGGCCGAAGCCGACCCGGAAACCGACAAATCATGAGTATTGCCATGCGACCGATGCACACTTTCGCCATCGGCCTCGGCGTGCTGCTTTGCGCGCTGCTGCCGAAGGACCTGAACGCGGCGACCACCGAGCAGACGATCGAGCTGCAGCCGGGCTGGAACGCCATTTACGTCGAACTGCAGCCCGAGAACGATGCCATCGAGCAAGTCTTTGCGGGCTTGCCGGTCGCCAGCGTCTGGCGCTGGTTGCCGGACGACAGGCCGGTCGCTTTCATCCAGGACCCGGACGAAGACCTGCTCACCATCGATGGCTGGTACGGCTACTTTCCGTCGCATCGCCCCGAGAGCATTCTTACCAACCTGTTCACTATTTCGCCCAACCAGGCCTACCTGGTCCGGCTGCTCGGCAACGAGTCGCGCGAACTCACCATCACGGGACGGCCGGTTCTGCGTCGCCAGAGCTGGCGGCCCGACGATTTCCAGTTCACCGGCTTCCATGTCGAACCGGGCAACGAACCGACCTTCCAGAACTGGTTTGCCGGTTCCGATGCGCACCAGGCAGGGCCCATCTTCCGCCTCGGCGACGATGGCGAATGGGAGGAAGTGACGCAGCCGGCCATCGAGTCGATCCGTAGCGGGGAAGCCTACTGGGTTTACACGGAGGGTCGTTCGAATTACCAGGGGCCGATGCCGATCTCGCTCGAGTTCGGTGATCGCGTTGACTTTAATCGCTCGCTGTCGCGCGAGACTGTGCTGCTGAACAATTCTTCGGGTCTCAACAACCAGGTTCGCATCCGCAAGCTGCCCGCGGACAATCCGGTTCCCCTCGCGCTGGAGCGCCATGACGAGGTAACCCGCGAGGTGTTCTGGCCGACGCTGGAAGAAGAGACCATGCTGTCCGTCGAACTGGATTCGGGCGAGATCCTGGGCCTGGGCGTCAACCGGGCCGGGCTATTTACTCCGCAGGCCAGCCAGATCCTGGAATTCACCAACGGGCTGGGCGCGCGCCGTCTGCTCCACGTCGGTGTGGAGTCCCTGGCGCCGAGTGAAAGCGAGACGCAGCGGGCGCGGTCGGCCATGCAATCCAGTGCCGACGGCAAGACCGAGGATCGACAGTCAACCGACCCGCGCTACGCCGGGCTGTGGGTGGGCGTTGCCTCGATCGACAGCGTCAGCATGGCGCAACAGGGCGGCGTGGTTCCGGTGCCGACCGGCAGCGAGTTCCCGCTGCGCATCATGATGCACGTCGATGCCGCCGGAAATGTCCGGCTTCTCAACGAGGTCATCCTGATGTGGGAGGAGGGCGAGGCCGTCCCGGACGAAGACGATCCCGAGTTCACGCGCATCGAAACGCCGGGACGTTTCGTGCTTTTGACCGACGATACGCTGATTCCCAACTACACCGGCGTGGTCGAGCGCGGTGGCGAGGCCGCGGGCAATCGGGTGAGTACCGCCGCCTACGACTTTCCCGGCAACGAACTGGATCTCTCGGGCAGTTTCGGTCCCGGCGGTGCGGTGTTCGGCACCATCGTGATCGAGCCCGACTTCGCCACCAATCCGTTCCTGCACCGTTTCCACCCGGATCACGACAACCTCGACGCCCAGTACCTGAACTTCGAGCAGGAAGCCTACGAGGTGACGCGGGAGCTGGAGCTGTTCTTCGCCGAAGAAGACCCGGAGAACTTCGATCGCCCCGAGTGGGGTGACGAGGAAGTCGCCGGGACCTACACCGAAGCGATCTCCGGCCTTCACCGGTCGACCATTTTCATCAGCGGAATCTTCAGGATGCGGCGGGCAAGCAGTGTCCCGCTGCTGAACCAGTGAGTGTCTCAATGATGCCAGTTTCAATCCATTCCAGAACATTCGGCCTCGCGCTTGTCGCGCTGTCACTCCTGCCGTCTGCCGCGCACGCCGTGTGGCCGACCAGTGCGGGCGGCGACGGCGATGACCGCTCCAATGCCACCGTGGTCGGGCCAACGGGGGCCGTCTACGTAACCGGCAGTTTTTCGGGCGAAGCCGTTTTCGGCGACGGCGTGACGCTCAGCGCCCGCGGGCCCGACGATATCTTCGTGGCCCGCTATTCCGCCGCCGGGACCCTTGACTGGGTCACGCGCGCGGGCAGCAGTCTCTCCGACCAGGCCAACGACATAGCCCTCGACGAATCCGGCGATGTCTATATCACCGGCCGTTTCTCCGGGCAGGCCGATTTCGGTAGTACCGAACTGTCCTCGGCTTCCCTCGACACGGATGTTTTCGTCGCCAAGCTCGACTCGTCCGGGCAGTGGCAGTGGGCCAAGGCCGCCAACGGCGACCATGATGACGAGGGCACCAGCCTGGTTTTGTTGCCGGGCGACAACACGACGATTCCGCCGACGCCCACCCGGGCCGTCATCGGCGGTTACTACGAATGCGAGCTTTCCTTCGAGACCCCCGCCAGCCCGCCGTTTGATCCATTCAGTGAAACGCTCAGCAACCCGGGAGAATGCGGTAGCGAACGCAAAGAGCGCTATTTCCTCGCTGCTATCGACTCTGACGGCGCGTGGCAGTGGGTGATGGGCCAGCCGGAGCAGGGAGACGGCTTCGGCATCGAAAGCCGGATCACGGATCTCGAAGTGAGCGAATCGGGCTCGGTCGCGGCTCTGGCCGATGCCGAACTGCGCACCGGCAATTTCTTTACCGGGGGTAACTGGCTGCGGTATCTCACCGGCTTTTTCGTGCTAAATACGCCGGGTGTGAAGGAGAACGTCCTCGAGCTCAACCAGGACTTTGACTTCACGGCCGCGAGCAATCCCCGCCTGCACCTGCTCCACCGCTGGGATCTGGATCAGCCGACCACCTGCTACGACATCGCCACCATGGATTATTCCACCGACGGTGGAAACTCCTGGCAGCGGATCAACCCCGCCTGGTTCAACACCTTTGGCTTCAATGGCGTCCAGAACGGATTCGAGAGCAACCCGGTGACGGGGCTTGGCTGGTGTTTTCAGAGCCCCGCATGGGACGTCCCCATTCTGAGCGATCTCGACCTGTCGGCGCTCAGCGGGGAGGAGTCGGTCCGATTCCGCTGGGTGCTCGGCGAGGGGGCCGCCGTGGGTCGCCTTTACTGGCAGATATTCCTGATCAATCTGTTCGACGACAACGGCAGCCTGTTTGGCGGTGTGCAGGACAGCGAGGCTTCGGTCATCGGTCGCCTGACGAATATCGACCAGGGCGAGCCGGCGTGGAGCTGGACCAAGGAGACTGCCGAGGGCCTGCGGCTGGATAAGATCGAGTTCGCCCCGGTTGTCGACTCGACCATCTACGCGGTGGGCGAATCGTCCGGGGGCGTCACCCTGCCCGAGGGAACGAGCAATCTCGACACCGCCGGCGCGGCGGTTGTCAGCCTGTCGAGTTTCCAGGGTGATTTCCAGTGGGGTCGCTCGTACTCGGGTGGAACGGCCCGGGATGTGGTGCTCGATGGCGATGACCTGTTCATCGGCGGTGACTTCATCGACTTCGTGACTTTCTTCGAGGATGAAGGTGGCACGCTGGAATCGGCCGGCAACAGCGACCTTTTCGTCGCCAAGGTGAACGCCCAGAACGGCCTGGTGGAGTGGGCAACCGGCGGCGATCGATACAACGAGGACGGCGGGATTCCGGCCAAGGCCGGCGGTTCCGGTGATGCCGAAATGACGGGCCTGGCCTTTGATGGCCTCAACAATCTCTACGTGACTGGCAGTTTCTCGGGTCAGCTGGTTTTCGGACAGGACGCCGAACTCTTCGCGCCAACCGGCCGCAACGTCTACCTGGCCAATATCAGCACCCTGGGTGGTTTCTTCGAGGTGCAGGGCTGGCCCGTGGGCGAGGCGATCGAACCGCCGCCCAACGCGGATCTGAGCTCCCAGGCTTCCGCTCCGGATGTCTTTATCAACGGGGTGAAATCCGATGATGCCATCGGAACGCGATTTTTCTGGAACGTTCCGCCGGGTCAGGATGGCAAGCTCTATCCGCTCGACGTCGTACCCAACGTCGAGCTCCGCTGGCGCGTTGCGGGCGAGCCGCCCGAGAGCGAGGAGCGTATCGTCCAGGTGGGCCAGGCTTCCTGGCCGACCGAGGCCTGCACCGACGGAAACGACGCAGACTGCTACCAGGTTCATGTCGCCGGCGCGCCCACGGAGCTGGAAGCGGCGGGCAGCGGCTTCCGTTTTCTCGAGGCGTTCGAGCCCTCCGTCCAGGCCAGCAACGGCAGCGCCGATTCCGGTGTATTCACCGCGACCGCGCCGGGCTTCTCGGTGCTCCTCTATGTCGAGGGCTCGAGCCCGGATCCCTTCCAGAACCCGATTTCCATCGATGTGGTTCGTACCATGCCGCCGCCGCTGTCGCCCAACTACGCCCGCGGCGTACGCTGGACCATCGGTGAGCCGATCATCGAGCCCTACCACAACGAACCGGGCCGAACCGGTTACGTGCTCAACGAGAAGGCCTTCTACGACGGCGCCGGCGAAGACGCCGCCTACGACCGCGCCGCGCGAACCGGTCATATCATTCCGGTCAACCGCACCCGGCCCGGTCGCATCCAGGATGCCGGCAAGGAGATGGTGGTGGCCTGGTACCGGCGCAACGCCAAGGGCGTCTACTGGCCGCGGCGGGCGATCGAGTATCTACCCGACTGGCCGCTCGATCCGGAGCGCATCATCATCGCCAGCCAGAAGGGTGCCGAGAATCTCGGCCAGGCGCCGCTGAGCCCCATCCAGTACCCGGATCTGCGCATCTACCAGCAGCCGGTGCCGAGCGAGCCGGGCTACAGCCCGAACGCCGCGCACGCTTTCTTCGCCCCGTCCAACGACGGCTCGGGGATTCTCGCCCTGTTCGCGCTGCGTGCGGACTTCGGCGTTAACCTGCCCGACGATCCGACCTCGGCGACCGACCCGTACGTGCTGGTCAAGTACTACGATGAGGACCTCGATCGCTGGGCCTTCCGCACTTTCTACGTCACTGCCACGGGCGCCGGCTTCGACAACTTCGAGTTCTCGGGCGAGGCGGGTACGGCGGTTGCACCACCGTATCCCCTGTCGTTGCTGCCGGGCTGTGCCGAAAGTCGGGCCGTGGGTCAGGCGATCAACGATCCGCAGCCGCCGCCGCCGTTCTTCACCGACTACAAGAACGGCCTGTGGAGCAAGTCGGCTGGCTCCGGGGCCATGCGTTTCTGGTATCCCCTCCAGCCGGGCATGGTGTACGACGTCGACAACAATGACTTGCCCGATGCCGCCGAGGGCGTGTGCGTGCCCTGGATGTCGCGCCTTCCCGCCGAGGACGGCGGCACGGCCTCTCCGATCAACCCGATCGAGGTCGGTTACAGCTTCAGCTGGCCCAACCCGGCGCCCCAGCTTCTGCCGGGCGAGACGCTGCTGACCCAGAAGCGCGGCCTGCCGAATATCCTGCAGCAGGATGCCGTCGAGGTCGTCTTCGACGAGTTCCGAGAGGATATGGAGGCCGCCGGCGGCGCCGAGCCGACGGACGCCCTGGTCCAGCTCATCGACCCGCTCAACCCCCGTTTCGTGATGCTCGAGGCGCTCGAGGGTGTGGCCACCGAGCTGGACCCGGAAACCGGCTTCCAGGTGATCACCGGCAGCGGCGACGGGCTCGAGAACCTGCCGGTCAGCATTCGTCAGCGGCTGCGCTACGATCCAATCAACCAGCGCCTGGTTTTTTCCGGTGTGTTCGACGACACCATCGCGGGCGACCCGCTGCTGCTGCTCAACGTCATGAGCTTCCGAGAAGCGCGCATCCTCAAGACCATGGACGGCAGCGCAACGGATGCCGACGAGGACATGGACAAGGCCTGCGACACGCTCGACGACGAGTGCAGCTGGTCGGAAGCCATCGAGGCACTGTTGCGCCTGACGCGTAATCCCAACGGAATCAACCGGATCTGTCTGCAGGATGCGATCGACGGCAATACCGGCGAACGGATCTGCGCGGTGGACCGGCCGGTCGATCGCGGCGAGCTGCTTGTGGCGTTCGAGGATCCGGTTGTCGAGGCCGAAGACTTCGAGGAAGGCGATCCCAACCAGGGCCTGATCGAACCGTTCAAGGCCGAGGGGGTCCAGCCCGCGTTGACCGCCGGTGCCGCGCAGAGCGTCGGCTGGGTGACGGTAGCCTTCAACAACGATCCGCAGCTCGACCCGGCGCCGGTCAGCCTGTCGATCATGCGGGTCGACTGCCTGCGCAATCCGCCGCCGCCTGACCCGGCGGAGATACTCAGTACCTACCAGGGCCAGCTCAACGTCATCGCGCCGGACAATATCTTCGACGAGCAGCTGACGCTTCGCCACTCGGGCGATTTCGGCGGCGATCCCGATGCCTTGCAGTTCGAGTGGTACTTCCAGCCGGACCTCAGCGGCCTGCCGCCCGAGGAGCTTCCCGATCCCGACTCCGGCCAGCTCAACGGCTGGTTCAAGATTCCGGTCGACAACAACGGCCAGGGCGAGAACGAGGTGGTGATCGAGGGCGCCAACATCCAGACGCTGTCGGACAACTGGTACCTGGCCCGCTACCAGGGCCTGCCTGTGTGCAACAACCAGGCCGAGTGGAGCCTGTGGGCCGGTCAGCCCGGGGCGACGCCGACCGACCAGCGCGCGCAGCTTGGCCAGGGCTGGGTGACCCGTGTCCTCGGGCGGCTCAACCCCTTCGAGGCCCGGGTGCAGGATTTCCATTCCTCGCCGACCAACACCTACTCGAGCATGCTGGTGCAGCTGGGCGAGCGCTACGAGGGCGATATCCCGCTGACCTCCAATCCCGAGGTGCTCAACAGCATCGGCCTGATCGAGGCCTACACGACGGTCATGCGCCGTGCCATGGACCTGTCGGTCAACGCCGTCCCGCCGGTCGACTACGGCCCGGTCAACAATGCCATTCTCAACGTGTCCACGCGAATCCTGGACTTCTATGCGCTGCTCGGCAACGAAGCCTACGCCGACGCCCAGGATCCGACCATCGGCTTGCTGACCAGCGGCGAGTTCGAGAGCTTCGCGCCGACGATCTTCCCGTTCCAGAACCAGACGGCGTCCCTGCTCGAAGAGGAGCTGGTGCTGTTGCGCGGGCGGGACGACTCCCAGGGTCCGATCGCCGCCAACCCGGTCTACAACCGCTTTTTCTGGAACTTCACCACGGGCGACGGTGAGGTCGCGTATGCACTCAACTACGGCATCACCGACCAGAATACCGATGGCGTCATCGACGAGTTCGATGCCCGCATCCAGTACCCCCAGGGTCACGGCGACGCCTGGGGCCACTACCTGACGGGCCTGAAGACGCACTACGATCTCCTGCGCCATCCCTTCTTCACCTGGAATCCGCGTGCCGATGCGGTGCCCGTGGCCGGCGTGCCGCTGCAGGTGGATTTCTTCGACGAGCGAAAGTTCGCGCAGGTGGCCGCGGCCAAGGCGCGCACCGGTGCGGAGATCGTTGACCTGACCTACCGGCGCTTCTACGTCGAGGACCCGCTCGGCCAGTGGCAGGGTTACAAGGACGACGACGAAGAGCGCGCCTGGGGCCTGTCCGAATGGGCCCGGCGAGCCGGGCAGGGCGCATTCTTCGACTGGGTGATCGGCAACGCCATCCTGCCCGACGAGGATCCCGACCCGGGCAACGGCGGCATTCAGCGCATCGAGCGCGGCACGGTCGAGGAGCTCAACGAGATCGTCGCCCAGTTCGACAGCATCCAGGGCCAGCTTGACCAGGCCGACCGCGGGCTCAATCCGCTGGGGCTGGCGCGCGACGTGGTGCCTTTCGATATCGATCCCTCGCAGGTCGACACCGGCAATTCCCCGGTGGAGAACAAGACCCACTTCGAGCAGATCTTCGCGCGTGCCACCACCGCACTCGACAACGCGGTCGAGGCATGGAATTTCGCCAACCAGCTCAACCGGATGCTGCGCTTCAACCAGGATTCCACCGAGGACCTGACTGCCAATGCAAAGGCCACCGAGCGCGATTTCAAGAATCGCCTGATCGAGATCTTCGGCTATCCCTACGCTGACGATATCGGCCCGGGCGGCGTCTACCCCGCCGACTATGACGGGCCCGATCTCTACCACTACATGTATATCGACGTGCTGGAACTCGCCGGCGAGGAAACCAACCTGCTCGAAGGCTTCGACGTCGAGGGCGATCTCGAGATCAACCGCTTCGAAGCCGAGTTCGGGCCGATGGCCGGCGGCTTGAACTTCTTCGATATCGACGAGGCCGGCAAGTTCAGCAACCTCGATTGCGACAACGACCCCCAGGCCGCCGGCTGCGCCCTCGGCGACACGCCCGAAGGCACGGTCGAGACGATGGAGATGGTCACCTACAGTTCGCCGGCCTTCGGCCTGAGCTTCGGCAAGCCGCCCGAATGGACGAGCCGCCGGCGTGCGACCGGGTCGCTGCAGAACGTCCTGCACGACATTTTCTCCGCCCGCCTCGACCTGGCCCGCACCCTGGAGGAATACGACCAGGCGCGCCAGCGCATCCAGGACAAGCTCGACGAGATCGCGGCGGTGTTCAATATCCGTCAGAATCAGCTCGACGTCAGCAACAGCGAGCGCGACACGCTCAACACGATGAGCGAGCAGGTCGTGGCGCTCGAGCAGACCGGCGCGGTTGCGCGGACCGCCGGGGAGATGGCCAAGGATCTGGGTGAAGGCGGCGCCGAATGTTTGCCGAAGAATCTGATCGCCGGCCTTTCTGTTGGTGGCGATGGTACGTCCGCGATCCGCTGCACCTTGAAGAACGCCGGCTTGCTGGCCAAGGCCGTATCGGATGGCATTGGCCAGGGCTTCCAGACGGCCGGGGCAGTGGTCGAGTCCAACATGGCCGATGTCTCGCTGTCGGCGGCCATCGATCTGCAGACCTTCGACAACCGCCTCGAACTGTTCGGGCTCGAGGGCGAGCTGACCGAGTTGCTGCGGCGCGAGCCCTTGCTGCGTGTCGAGATCTACCAGCGCGCCGAGACTATCGAGGAGCTGTACCGCAAGTATCACCAGCAGCTCGCCGAGGGTCAGAGACAGCTGGCGTCGCTGATCCGCTTCCGCAAGCAGGGCGCGGCGGAGACGCAGGAATACCGCTACCAGGACATGGCATTCCGCATCTTCCGCAACGATGCGCTGCAGAAGTACCGCGCGACCTTCGATCTGGCAGCGCGCTATGTCTACCTGGCCGCGGCCGCCTACGACTACGAGACCAACCTGCTCGGCAGCGATCAGCAGGCCGGGCAGAAGTTCCTGACCGACATCGTGCGCGAGCGCTCGATCGGCCAGATCATCGGCGATGAACCAGTCGCTGGCTCGCGCGGCCTTGCCGACCCGATGGCGCGCATGGCGCAGAACTTCGAGGTGCTCAAGGGCCAGATGGGCTTCAATAATCCCCAGGTCGAGACCAACCGCTTCTCGCTCAGGCGCGAGTTGTTCCGGATCGACGACGGCGAAGCCGGCGACGAGGCCTGGCGGCGTGAGCTGGAGAACGCGCGCGTCGACAACCTCTGGGACCTGCCCGAGTTCCGGCGTTTCGCGCGGCCGCCGCAACCGGAATCGGCCGGGCCGCTGCCGGGACTGGTGTTCCGCTTCCCGACCACCGTGACCTTCGGCCTGAATTTCTTCCACTGGCCGCTCGGCCCCGGTGACAGCACCTACGATGCTTCCCGCTTTGCCACCAAGGTGCGCGGCGTGGGCACCTGGTTCCGCGACTACGCCGGCCTGCCGTTGACCGAAACCCCGCGGATCTACATGTTCCCGGTTGGTGCCGATGTGCTGCGCTCGCCCACCTTCGATGATTTCACGACGCGCCAGTGGCAGATCATCGACCAGGTGCTGCCTGTGCCGTTCCCGATCGGGCAGCAGGAGCTGCAGGATTCGAACTGGATTCCCCTGGCCGACTCGCTTTCGGACAGTTTCAACGAAGTCCGGCGCTACTCGCAGTTCCGTGCGCACCACTACAGCGAGCCGTTCGACGAGAGCCAGATCGCGACCGACAGCCGCCTGATCGGTCGCTCGGTGTGGAATCGCGAATGGGTCGTCATCATCCCCGGCGGCAGCCTGCTCAACGATCCCAACGAGGGCCTGGATATCTTCATCAACGGCCAGCCCGAGGGTGGCACGAGCGAGTCCGACGCCCCCGGGGTTTCCGATATCCGGATCTTCTTCAATACCTATTCCTACTCGGGTAACTAGCCATGTATTCAGTTCAATCCCAGAGTCCACGCCGCTTCGCGATCCTGTTGCTCTGCGCCCTGCTCGGGGCGAGCTTCGCGGCATCGGTCGGCGCTTCGATTTCCGAGCCGGACCACCTGCTCTACGGCCAGGTGAGCTGGTACGGCGAGCCGGTCGGCGAGGGCGAGCTCACGCTGCAAGTGCCTGCCTGGGACGGCCCGGTCGCGCGCTACGAACTCGGCTCGGACGAGAGCCTGGGCGGGCAGTACGCGCTACGCATCCCGATGAATTCGGTCGGCGAACGAATCGAGGGCACGGCGCGGGCCGGCGATGAAGCGTCGATCTATCTCGACGGCGAGCTGGTTGCGATGGTCGAGGTCGGTTCGCGCGGCATGGCGCGCCGAGTCGATGTCGATCCCGAGACGCTCCAGATCATCGGTGTGGGGATGAGCATTGCCGATACCTCCGTCGACGAGGGCGCGGCCGGAGAAACCGTGCCGGCCGAATTCGTCGTCAGCCTGACAGAGCCGATGGAAACCCCTGCCAGCTTCGAATGGGCGACATCGGCCGGCAGCGCCACCGGCGGAAGTTCCTGCCAATCGGGCGCGGATTACATCAGCGATTTCGGAACCGGCACAATCGCGGCCGGCGACACCGAGACCACCGTGACGGTGGCGACCTGCGGTAACGACGTGGCCGATCCCGACCGCGACTTCTTTGTCGAGATCAGCGATCCTTCCGAAGGCTTGCAGATCGTGCGTCCGCTCGCCGTGGCGACCATCCTGGATACCGACACCCGACCCGTACTCGGCATCCAGGGTGTGACCATCGCCGAGCCGCCGGCGGGCGGCACGGTCGAGGCGATCTTCCGCGTCAGCCTCAGCGAGAGCTGGAACCAGAACGTGACGGTGCAGTTCGCGACCCAGAACGGTACGGCCGTCGCGGGCGAAGACTACGTGGCGACTTCCGGGACGGTAAGCTTCGCGCCCGGCCAGCAGAGCCGGCAGATCCCGGTCACGATTCTCGCCAACCCGACCACCAGCGAGAACCGTAATTTCTTCGTCGAGCTATCCAATCCGGTTGAAGCGACCATTGGCGGGCAAGGCCAGGCCCAGGGCCTGATCGTCGATGCCCTGCAGACCCTGGTGCAGGTCGACAGCCTGGTCGACGGTGTCGGCGTCGAGGGCATGAGCGATCCGGCCCGCGTGGCGGTCAGCAGCCCGGACGGCGCGCACGTGTACGTGGTGTCGCGCACTGCCGATGAACTGGTGATTCTCGAGCGCGATAGCGAGAGCGGCCAGCTGACGCCCGTCGAGAGCCTTTCCGTGGCCGAACTGGCCAGCGCGATCGGACGCGATATCGGCGGCATCGACGGCTTTGCCGACCTGGTCATCAGTCCCGATGGTGCCAACATTTACGCTGTCTCGGAAGCCGACAACGCGATCGTGACGCTGGATCGCCAGGCCGATTCCGAGGCTGCCGATTTCGGCCAGCTCACGCTTTCGCAGGTCCTGTTCGACGGTGATCAGCCCATTCCCACCGCACCGCCGCCGATTTCCGGACTGTCGGGGCCGCGCGCGCTGGCCGCCAGCGCGGACGGCGACAACGTCTACGTGGCCGCCGGCGGCAGCCCGGGCTTCGTGGTCGTGTTCTCTCGCGACAGCGGCAGCGGTGAGCTGGCCTTCGAGCAGTCGCTCGAGCGCGGCGCGCTCGACCCCGTGGGCAACGAGGTGCGGGGCATCGGCAATGCCTCGGCCGTGGCGCTGTCGGGCGATGGCAGTCAACTCTACATCGCCGGGCGGGCCGACGACGCGGTGGCGATCTTCAATCGCAACACCGCCCAGGACGGGCGCCTGAGCTTCGAGAACCATCATGTCGAGGGCCAGGGTGGTGTCAGCGGCATCGCCGCGGCGACCTCGCTGGCGGTCTCGGCCGACGGTGCCCAGGTCTACGTCGCCGGGCACGACAGCGCGGCCATCGCCATCTTCGAGCGAACCGGCAACGATCTCGCCTGGGTCGAGGCACTGGTCTCGGGCTCGGGCAATGTGCAGGGTCTCAACGAGGTGGAATCCATCCGGCTAAGCCCGGACAACGAGTTCCTCTACGCGGTCAGCACCGGCACCAGCGACCCGGAGAACGTCACCCCCGGCAACCTGGTCGTCTTCCGCCGAGACGGGGCCGGCGACGCCGATCCCGGCAGCCTCCAGTTCGAGGAAATCAAGCGCAACGGCGTGGCCGGCATCAACGGCCTGTGGGGCGCCTCCGGAATCGCGGTCAGCCCCGACAACGCCCATGTCTACGTCGTGGCGCGCTTCGATCGTGCGATTACCACCTTTGCCCGCGACCTGCTGGAACCGGTCAATCCCGAGCTCGAGAGCGTCACCCACGAGATCGAAACGTGGAACGTCGAGCCGCAGATCGAGATGCAGTGGACCGGCGCGCTCGATCTCGACCCGTCCGGCGGCAACCTCGGATCCGGCGTGGCCGGCTACTCGGTCGAGTTCACCCGAGACGCCAGCCCGTCCCTCGACGCAGAACTCGATGTCGCCCACGAAGATGATCCCAACGGCGTCGTCAGCGAGGCTCTCGAGGACGGCGACGATCACTGGTTCCACCTGCGCGTGTGCGACAACGCGGGCAACTGCTCGGAGCCGGTCTCCTCGGGCCCGTACTGGATCGACGCCACCCTGCCGCAGGGTCCGTTCGATCTCGACAGCCAGACCCACGAACCCGGGGCCCCGGCCATCCCGGAGAACGTCATCGAGGTCAACTGGACCGCGGCGGTCGACCCGGGCGACGAGGCCAGCGGCATGGTCGGGTACAGCTACTCGTTCACGCAGAGTCCCGACAGCGTGCCCAATACCCTGGAGAACCTGGGCGCCGCCGATACGACGGTTAGTTCCGATCCGCTCGGCGACGGCTTGTGGTGGTTCCATATCCGGGCCCTCGACGCGGCCGGCAACGCCGGTGACACGCGCTCGATCGGGCCCTTTGCCGTGGGCGACGACGTGACCGCCCCGCGCGTGTTCGGGGTCTCCGCGGTCGCCGCCCCGGACGGCGACCTGATCGTGGCCGAACAGGCCTTGACGGCGGCGACCAGCCAGCTGCTGGTGCGTTTCGACAAGCCAATGCGTTCCGATGGCCCCGGCGCGGCCGACGACCCGGCCAACTTCCGGCTGCTCAGCGGGCATCACGAGGCTCCTGCCGTCGACTGCGGCCAGCCCGACGCGGGCCTGGTCGCGGGCGTTGAGTACCTCGGCGAGGCACAGACCAGCGTGCTCGATATCGCATCGGACACCGGCCTGGCGGCGGGAGACTACACCCTGGTCGCCTGCGACAGCCTGGAAGACTTCAACGGCAATGCGCTCGACGGCAACGGCGACGGCCTGCCGGGCACGGATTACCTGCTTCGGTTCTCGGTGGCATGGACCAACCTCGTCCCCAACCCCAACTTCGACGCCCCCCTGGGCGCCGACAACTGGGTGGCCAACCCCGGCGACGCGATCGCGATCGATTCCGGTACCGATGCCGGCGAGGCTGAAACTTCCGGCTCGGTCGCCATCGAGACCGAGGTCGGCGGGCCGGCGAGTTACGTCATCAACCGCTGCGTTGCGATCGATTCGCAGCTGCTGGCCGGGTACGCCTTCCAGGCCCGCGTGCGCATGGTCGACGCCGAGGGTGATCCCAACCCGGTCGAGGCAACGGCATCCATGGCCTTCTTCGAGGAGGCCAACTGCGAAACCAGTATCGGTGGCGATTTCGTCAGCAACAGCGTCGGCGGCGACACCGACGGCGCCTGGGCCAACCTGAGCACCTCGGTCTCGCCGGGTGCCGTGGCCGGGGCGGCCGGCGCACTGTTGACCCTCAACCTGGACTTCCCCGAAGGAGAATCCTTCCCGGTGGACGTCTGGTTCGACAACGCGCACTTCTTCAGCTTCGGCGACGGCGACCTGCCGACGGCTCCGCCGGCCGTGTCGCGAGTGCTCAGCTCGCACGGTGCCGAGTACGGCGACCTGGCGCAGCCCCTGCCGACGGAAGCGACCGTCACCCAGCTGGTTCCGGAATTCACTCGCGGTGTGCAGACCGATGCCGGCGGGCTGGCGCCCGAGTCGGCCAACAATCCCGACAATTACCGCCTGTTCGACCTGGGCGGTCTGGCGCGGGGTGGCGATCCCGACTGTGATGCCGCGCACGATATCGGCATCGCCGGTGT
The DNA here is from genome assembly GCF_042310355.1 of Wenzhouxiangella indolica. NCBI lineage: Bacteria > Pseudomonadati > Pseudomonadota > Gammaproteobacteria > Chromatiales > Wenzhouxiangellaceae > Wenzhouxiangella > Wenzhouxiangella indolica. The sequence continues at coordinate 136,161 of NZ_JBHJMR010000002.1, forward strand.
CGAGTACCAGGCGGCACGCAAGCGCTCGGTTGTGCGGCTGGCCGGCGACCGTGGCCTGCCGGCGGGCAATTATCGACTGGCCGTGTGCCGGTCGATCCGGGACTTCGACAACAACGAGCTCGACGGGCAGGGCGACGGGACCGCGGGGACGGACTACCTGCTCGACTTCGAAGTGGCCACGACCAACCTGCTGCGCAACCCGAATCTCGATCGAACGTTGGGGCAGTGGAGCGACAGCTTCGATCCCGGTACCGGCGAGCTGCGCTGGTCCGGGGCCGATGCCGACGGCCTGCTGAGTTCGGGCGCCGTGCGCGTGCGTCACGACGGCGGGCTTGGCGCCGAGTACGCGGTCGAGCAGTGCGTTGAACTCGACGGCTTGAGCGAGCGCTTCGCCATCGGGGCGAGCATCCTGGTCAACCAGGCCTTCGGGCAGGCACCGGTCGTGGACGGCCGCGCCGACTTCTTCGATGGGGCCGGCTGCACCGGCGGCGAGCTCGGCGAGCTGGCCACCAGCGCGCCGTTCGCGCACGGCGCCGGCCAGTGGCAAGCGACGCTGGCGCGTCTGCCGCAGGTCCCCGACGGGGCGGTTTCGGCCCGCGTTCGCTTCGAGGTCCGCGCCGACGGCGATGTCGAGGCTCCCTTCGACCTGTGGCTCGACCGTCTACTCTTCCGCTCCGGTCGTGCGGACGTGATCTACCGCAACCGCTTCACGCCCGAGATCTACTGACCGGCGGATGGTGCGGGCCCGGCCGGGGTCCGCACCGCAACTCGCGGTCACATCGCGCTGCGGTGTGGCCGTAGTGCCATTCCTGTGCCATAATTGCGCGTTTGTATCCGTTCGCAACGAACCCCAGATAACCCCGGACGCCAACAGTCTTTGAGGAAGAATCTATGGACTTTCTGATCTCCAGCGCCATGGCGCAGGACGCCGCCCAGCAGGCACCGTCGATGCTCGGCAGTCTTCTGCCGCTGATTCTCATCGTCGTCATTTTCTGGTTTTTGCTCATCCGCCCGCAGATGAAGCGCAACAAGCAGCACCGCGAGCTGGTGGCGAGCCTTTCGGTTGGCGACGAAGTGGTCACGGCCGGCGGCATGCTCGGAAAGATCACGGAAGTGGGCGAGAGCTTCGTGTCCATGGAGCTTGCCGACGGCGTGATCATCAAGATCCAGCGCCATTCCGTCGCCCAGGTCGTGCCGAAGGGAACGTACGACTCGTCGAGCTGAGCGCACCGATGATTTTTCCGCGGCGATCAATCGCCACAAGAACCAGAACCGACAACTGAACTCATCATGAATCGATTCCCACCCTGGAAGTATGCCCTGCTGATCATCGTGCTCGGACTGGGCCTGGTCTATGCCCTGCCCAACATCTTCGGCGACGACCCGGCCGTACAGGTTTCGTCCGCACGCGGCTTCGAGCTGCAGGAAGACATCGTCGGCACGGTCGAGCGCTCGCTTGAGTCGGCCGACGTCGAGTACGGTCGCAGCGAACTTTCCCCGCAGCGTCTATTGATCCGCTTTGGCAACACCGATCGGCAGCTGCGCGCTGCCGACGCGCTGCGCGAGTCGCTGGGGGACGAATACGTCGTCGCCCTCAACCTGGCACCGTCGACGCCGCCCTGGCTGGCGGCGCTCGGCGCCGACCCGATGGTGCTCGGCCTCGATCTGCAGGGTGGTGTGCACTTCCTGATGCAGGTGGACATGGAAGCGGCCAAGACCCAGCGCCTCAACAGCTACGTCGACTCCATTCGTGGGCTGCTGCGCGAGGCGGGTATCCGCTACCGTTCGGTGCGCGTGTCCAGCGACAACGTCGTCGTGGAACTGCGCACGGAGGAGCATCGCAACGAAGCGCGCGAACTCGTCGAGCGCGAGCTCGAGGGCCTGGTGATCGAAGCCAGCGACGGCGGGCAGACCTTCAACCTGCGCGCCACGATCGAGGAGGAGTTCCTGCAGGAGATCCAGCAGAACGCGCTGCAGCAAAACATTACGACCTTGCGCAATCGCGTCAACGAGCTGGGCGTGGCCGAGCCGGTCATCCAGCAGCAGGGCGCCAATCGCATCGTCGTGCAGCTGCCGGGCGTGCAGGATACCGCCCAGGCCAAGCGCGTGCTGGGCGCGACGGCTACCATCGAATACCGCGCCGTTGACGAGCAGAACGACCCCTACGAGGCCGAACGGACCGGTCGCGTACCTTCCGGTTCCAGGTTGTACGAGCACCGCAACGGCGAGCCGATTCTGCTCTCGCGCGAGGTCATCGCGTCCGGTCAGAACCTGATCGGCGCCGCTGCCGGTTTCGATCAGCAGTCGGGTCAGCCCAACGTGGTGGTCACGCTCGACGGGGAAGGCGCGCGTCGCATGCTCGACCACACCTCCGAGAACGTCGGCCGGCGCATGGCGGTCGTGTTCATCGAGTACCGTCCGGAAACCAGGATGGAAGACGGCGAAGAGGTCTATACGACGCGCCGGGTCGAGGAAGTCATCTCCGCCGCGGTCACGCGCGAGCCTTTCGGCAAGCGCTTCCAGACCACCGGCCTGGGTTCGGCCACCGAGGCCGCCCAGTTGGCGATGCTGCTGCGCGCCGGCGCGCTGGCCGCGCCCATGCAGATCATCGAAGAGCGCACCGTCGGTCCGAGCCTCGGTCAGGACAACATCGACCAGGGCTTCCAGTCGGTGATCATCGGCTTTGCCCTGGTGCTGATCGTCATGGCGGTTTACTACAAGGTCTTCGGCCTGGTGGCCAACCTGGCCCTGACGGCCAACCTGGTCCTGATCGTCGCTCTGCTGTCGATGCTCGGCGCGACTCTGACCTTGCCCGGTATCGCCGGCATCGTGTTGACCGTCGGCATGGCCGTCGACGCCAACGTTCTGATTTTCGAGCGTATCCGGGAGGAGTTGCGCAACGGCAACACGCCGCAGGCGTCGATCCGTTCAGGCTACGAGAAGGCCTTCTCGACGATTGCCGACGCCAACGTCACTACCCTGATCGCGGCCATCGTGCTGTTCATGTTCGGTACCGGCCCGATCAAGGGCTTTGCCGTGACGCTCAGCCTGGGCATCGTCACCTCCATGTTCACGGCCATTCTCGGCACGCGCGGCGTGGTCAGCCTGATCTACGGCGGCCGCAAGCGCGTCAAGTCACTGGCTATCTGAGGAGCGCCGAAACGTAATGGATATCATCAAGAGCGACACCAAGATCAACTTCCTGCGCTTCAGCAACGTCGCGCTGGTCCTGTCGGCATTCGTTCTGGTCGCCGGCGTCGTCTCGCTGTCGATCAAGGGCCTGAATTTCGGTCTCGACTTCACCGGCGGCACGCTGATCGAGCTGCATTATCCCGAGGCTCCGGAGTTGAACGAGGTCCGGCAGAGCCTGGAAGAGGAGGGCTTCGAGGAATTCGTCGTCCAGACCTTCGGCACGGCCAGTGACATCGTCGTACGCATTCCGGTCGGTGATGACGGCGAAAGCAGCGCCGACATCAGCACCCGAGTGCTCGAAATCCTGTCCGGCCAGAACGATAATATCGAGATGCGCCGCGTCGAGTTCGTCGGTCCGCAGATCGGCCAGGAGCTGGCCGAACAGGGCGGGCTGGCGCTGCTCTACGTGCTGATCGGCGTGTTGATCTACATCTCCTTCCGCTTCCAGTGGCGCTTTGCCGTGGGTGCGGTGGGCGCGCTGATCCACGACGTGCTGCTCGTCGTCGGCGTGCTCTCGATTCTGCAGGTCAGCTTCGACCTCACCGTGGTGGCCGCCATCCTGGCGGTGATCGGTTACTCGCTCAACGACACCATCGTCGTCTACGACCGCCTGCGCGAGAACTTCCAGACCAAGCGCAAGGGTACGCCGGCCGAGCTGACCAACCTGTCCATCAACCAGATGCTGGGCCGGACCGTGATGACCTCGATGACGACGCTGCTGGTGTTGATCGCGCTGTTCTACTTCGGTGGCGAGATCATTCATGCTTTCGCGTTCACCCTGATCGTGGGCGTGGTCATCGGCACGTACTCGTCGGTCTACGTCGCCGGCAGCCTGGCCGTCAAACTGGGCGTGTCCAAGATGGACCTGATGCCGGTGCAGAAGGAAGGCGCGGATCAGCCCGAGCAGGAAGTCCTGCCGGAGCGATTCCGCAACCCGGAAGCCTGAGATGCGATCGGCGGCCATTTTCCTATTCGCCACGCTGTCGATTGCCTTGGTCGGCAGCGCGGCGGCGTCCGGGGACGACCGCTACATGGTCGAAATGGAGCTGTGGATCGACGGTGAGCAGCGTGGCACGCCGCTTGTCGTGCTGCCGCCAGGGGAACAGGGCTCGGTCGAGGTCCGCAACGAGGAAGGCGACCAGGGCTGGAAGATCGAGGTGCTGGTCGAAGCACCCGCGGCCACCCAAAGCGCCCCGCTGGGATCGACCTGGCTCAACCTGGCGGTGCATGAACTTCAGGATGGTGAGTGGAACCTGCTCGCGGACTCCCTGCTGGGCGTGCCCGAAGGGCGCAGTACCAGCATGTCGGTGGTCGGCTCGGAAGTCGAACAAGCCACGCGCGAGAACAGCCGTGTGCATCTGAGCGCGCGCGCCTCGCTGATGCGCCCGGGAGAGCGCCAACCCTGAGCCGCCGGGGCTGGCGGGCGTCGGGGCTTGTGGCGTAGTCTGTTGGCTGGTTTCCCCGTACCGGCCCGGTAGATGAGCGAGCGTTCCGCCAAGCAGCGCTACCGCGACGCCAAGGCGATTGCGACCGCGGCGCTGGAACTCGAACCCACCCGCCGTCAGGCATTCGTTGAACAGCGCTGTGCTCGTGACGAGGCGCTCAGGCGTGAAGTCGAGTGGCTCATCGACGCGGCCGAGGATGACGCCGAGGACGAGGTTCCCGAAAGTTTCCAGGCGGCCGCCCGAAGCGCGCTGCAGGATGTCTCCCTCGAAGTCCCCTTGCCCCGTAACTACCGCCTTCTCAAGCGGATCGGGCAGGGCGGCATGGGCATCGTCTACCTGGCCGAGCGTGTCGACGGCAACCTGCGCCAGCCGGTGGCCTTCAAGCTGCTGCATCTGAGTGAAGCGGACAATGAGCTCGTCGCCAGGCGCTTCTCGGCCGAGCGCGGCATTCTCTCCCGACTCAATCATCCCCGGATCGCGCGCCTGATCGATGGCGGCGTGACTGCCGAGGGTCGGCCGTTCATGGCGACCGAGTTCGTCGACGGCGTGCGCATCGATGAATGGGCGCGTCGCGGGCCGTCACGGGCTGCCGTCATCGAGCTGTTCATCAAGGTGTGCGATGCGGTCGACTACGCCCACCGCCACATGGTGATCCATCGGGATCTCAAGCCGGCCAACATCATGGTTTCGGAATCGGGTGAACCCAAGCTGCTGGATTTCGGGGTTGCCCGACTGCTCGATGTCGAGGATCAGCCGGGCGAGGGCGGTGGCCAGGCGCTGACCCTGGCCTATGCCAGTCCCGAGCAGATTCGCGGAGAGGGCCTGAGTGCCGCCACCGACGTGTATTCGCTCGGTGTGCTCCTGTATGAATTGCTCGCCGGTGAATCGCCTTTCGGCGACGATGCGGCCCCGGAGACCCTCCGCCGACGTGTCCTGGCCGGAGAGTATCCCGCCCCTTGCTCGAGAGACGGTCGGCGACTTTCTGCCGATCTGGCTGCCATTGTCGACCGAGCGGTGCAGCTAGATGAGTCGCTGCGTTACGAATCCGTGCGTGCCCTGGCCGATGACCTGCGCCGGTTTCAGTCGCAGCGTCCGGTCGCTGCCCGCGCCGGCGGCGCTGTCTATCGGGCACGGCGCTTCGCGGCCCGGCATCGGGTCGGCCTGGCGCTGAGCCTGCTTGCCGGCGGCATCCTGGTCGCCTTCCTGGTTGATCGTGAAATGCAGCTCGATCGAATCGCCTGGGAACGAGACCGGGCCGAGGCGGTGACCGACTTCATGTCCGGCCTGCTTTCCGGTGCCGACTCGCTGCCCGCCCGCGGCAACGACGTGACCGTGCGCGAGATCCTGGACCTGGGCGCAAGCCGGCTCACAACCGCCGAACACGACAATCCGGCCGCCCTGGCGCAGATGTTCGTCGCCGTCGGCGAGGCCTACAACGCTCTCGGCCTGGGCGAGCATGCGCTGCCGCTGCTCGAGGACGCGCTCGGCATGCTGGAGGAGCGCTTGCCGGCCGGGGAGCAGGCCCTGATACAGGCCGAGCTCGGGGCCGCCTACGACTCGGCCGGACGCGCCGCCGAATCTATTGCGGCCGACCAGCGGGCGATCGAACTGCTCGAAAGCACGCCGGGAGAGCACGGCAGCCAACTGCTGCGACTTCGCATCCGCAAGCTGCGCAACCAGGCCAACGTGCTCGATCGAGCGCCGGAGTCCGTGATCGAGGAGCTCGAGGGGATCATCGACACACTGTCCGCCGGGCCCGAAGGCGACGCCGAGCTGTTGTTCGAGGCCCGCTCGGCCATTGTCGGTGCCAGGGTGGCGGCAGGGCAGGGCGACGCGGCGCTGGCCGACGCTGTCCGGGCCCGCGAGCTGGCCGAGACGCTATACGGCCCGGGCGATCCGCGTCGGCTTCGCGGTCGCTACGTGCACGCAACCGCCCTGATGCTCAGCGATCCGCAGGCGGCGGTGGCCATGTTCGAGTCGCTGATCGACGATCACGAGCGCCTGGTGGGTCCGAGCCAGCGACTGGCCAATACCATCGGCAACCTCGGCGTGGCGCTGTCGCGGCTCGGCCGGACGGAAGAAAGCATGGCGTCCTTCGAGCGGGCGGCGGCCATGATCGAAGAGGCCGTCGGCCGCGATCACTACCTGTATCGATTGTCGGTCACCAACCTGGCGGCGCTTCGCCTGCGCGTGGGCCGGCCGGCGGAGGCGGAAAGCCTGCTGCGGGAGATCCTGCCGGGCCTGGAGCGGCGCCACGCTCGGTTCGGGGGGATCGAGACGTTCTACTGGGCCTCGACGCTCGAGGTGCTTGGCGGTGCCCAGGTTATGCAGGGACGGCTTGCCGACGCCGCCGAGAGCTATCGGCAGGCCCTGCAGTCGCTGTCCGATGCCAAGGGCGGCGACTGGTCGGGCCTGCAAGAACGCATTCGCGGCAAGCTGGACGAGGTCGATCGCGAACTCAGTCGGTCTTGAGGCCGTCCTCCGACAGGCGGCGCTTGAGCCAGGCCCGGGCCATGCGCCACTCGCGGGCGACGGTCGAGCGCGAGACGTCCAGCGTTTCGGCCGTTTCGTCCATGCTCAGGCCGGCGAAGTAGCGCAGTTCGACGATGCGCGCCTGGCGTTCGTCGATGCCGGCAAGTTGCTCGAGAACCTCGTCGATGGCGATCAGCTCGGATCCGAAATCCTCGCCGGCGGCGGAGTCCTCGATATCGACCCGGAAGCGTTCCGGCGGGCGTTTGTCGGCGTGGCGCTTGCGGGCGTAATCGACCAGCACGCGGCGCATGACGGTCGCGGCCACCAGCACGAATTCACGCCGGTCCTCCCAGCTCTCGTAGGCCTGTCCGGCCAGGCGCAGGTAGGCTTCGTTGATCAGCGCCGTGGGCTGGAGCGTGTGGTTGCCGCGCTGCCCGGCGAGCTGGCGCGACGCCAGGGCGCGCAACTCATCGTAGACCAGGGGCAGCATGCTGGCCAGCGAAGCCTCTCCGCGTTCGCTGCAGCGCTTGACCAGGGCTTCGAGCTCGGAAGTGGTTTGGGGCGAACGGGCCATGCCTGCTGCGGCGCTCGGGTTGGACTCCTGGTCATGCTACAACATTCGATCGGGATGGCTGATTTCACTTTTGGGGGGCGAGTGGACTACAATCATGCGATGAATTGCCACACAAGCGATTGGGGCATTGCGTTGATGAAAATCGGCAAGGCTTGCATGCTGCTGATCTCGGCGCTTTTCCTCGCCGCACCCGCCGTCGCCGAGGAGCCGACGAGCAGCGCCTGCGTGATCGCTGCCGGCGACAGCGTGGCGGAGCAGGGGCCGGCTGCCGTTCTGGCGCTCGCCCCGTCTTCCCGTGAAGAGCCGTTTCGGCTTTCGTTCGGTTGCCAGGACGGCAGCGTGTCCAGCCTCCGGGTGCGCAGTGTTCCCGGCCAGGCCGTCGAAGCGCGCTTCCTGCTGGTTCGAGGCGCGGCTGACCTGGCCGAGATCGAGTGGGACGATATCGCTCAGTCGGGCTGGAGCCAGCTCGACATCCAGCAGTCCGGGGGGCGCTCGGTCGCGACGCTTCGTATCGACGTTCCCGGTTCCGCCGCGCCCGGCTCGGTCCGATCCGGCAACCTGCGGTTTCTTAACGAATCCTCTGGCTCGTCCCGGTCCGACTCGCTGCAAATCCCCGTCATGGTCGAAGTCATCGATGGCGGCCCGCTGTTCCGCGACGATTTCGACCCCGCGCCCGATCCCGTCATCGGCCAGTTCAGCATGGTTGGTCACTGACACCCGAGTTTCACCACCCGGGCAGGAATCTTGCCCCGGGCCGCACAACCCCTTCAGTCGATCCAGTGCCCGCTCTTGAGGGTTTGCTGGCAGGCATTGGGCCGGAAGTGATACAGCCAGTGATTGATGTCGGGGGCGTCGATGACGGCGAGATCGGCGCGGTAGCGGGGCAGCAGGCTGCCGTGAGAGCGCTCGAGCCCGATGGCCCGGGCGGCGTGACTGGTCACTCCCCGCAAGACTTCAGCCGGGCTCATGCGCTGGTGGACGGCGGCCAGGGTCATGGCCAGGTGCAGGTGGTAGCTGGGCGCGGAGCCGGGGTTGAAGTCGGTGGCGACCGCGACCCGGGCGCCGGCCTCGATCCATTGGCGCGCCGGCAGGAAGGGTTCGCGCAGGTAGAGCGACGCGATGGGCAGGCTCACGGCCACCGTGCCGGCTTCGGCCATGGCCCGGATGTCCGCGTCCGAGGCGTATTCCAGGTGCTCGGCCGAGACCGCGCCGAGTTCGGCCGCGAGGCCGGCCCCGCCGCCTGAAGAGAGCTGGTCGGCGTGGATTTTCAGTCCGAGGCCGTGGCGTTTGGCGGTTTCCAGGATGCGGCGGCCTTCCTCGAGCGTGAAGGCGTTGTCCTCGATGAAAGCATCGCAGAACCGCGCCAGCCGGCGCTCGGCCACTTCCGGGATCACCTCCTCGCAGAGCAGGGCGACATATTCGTCGCGGCGATCGCGGTACTCGGCCGGCACCAGGTGGGCGCCGAGGAAGGTCGGTACGATCTCGAGCGGCTGCTGCGCGTTGAGCCGGCGGTAGGCCTCCAGCTGCTTGATCTCGTTGTCGCGGTCCAGGCCGTAGCCGGACTTGGCTTCGACGGTGGTCACGCCCAGGCGTGCCATGTCGGCCAGGGCCTCGGCGGCCTTTGACTCGAGTTCGTCGATATCGGTCTCGCGAGTGGCCTGGACGGTCGAATTGATGCCGCCGCCAGCGGCCTGGATGTCCTGGTAGCTGGCGCCTTCCAGGCGTGCGGCGAACTCGTCGCCGCGCCAGCCGCCGAAACACAGGTGGGTGTGGCAATCGATCAGACCGGGCACCACGCAGCGCCCGCCGGCGTCGAAGCGCTCGGCTTCGGCGAACTCCGCCGGCAAATCAGCCGCCGGCCCGGCGTAGCGAATCGTGTCGCCCTCCCAGGCCACCGCGGCATCGCGGACAGCATCCACTTCGTCATGCCTGCCGTCTGGCGGGACGCGGTAGAGAGTGGATATGTTGGTGAGTAACTTCATAAAAACCCTTTTGTCCACAGATGAACACAGATTAAGAAAATAAAAAATGCTACTTCGTGGGTGCATTGGGGGAGCTGGAAACTGGTCGCCAACTGCTCATGCACATCCAGAAGTTCGCTTTTCTCTCTTTGTCTTTAATTTTTTATCTTTTATCTGTGTTTATCTGTGTTCATCTGTGGACAATATTCAAAGCTGAAATTATCGAAGCCCCGAAACCGCCGACTGCACCGAGCCGACCAGTTCGCCCGAGCGCAGCAGGCGGGTGCAGGTGTCGATGTCGTGGCCGACTTCGTAGTCTTCCTCGGCATGGTTGACGTGCCGGCGGATGTGATCGTGGGCGGCGAGGACGCCCCGGCCGGGTTTCAGCGGTGAGCGGAAGTCCAGCGCCTGGGCGGCGGTCAGCGCCTCGACGGCCAGCACGCGCTCAATGTTGTGCAGCACGCTGAGCAGCTTGAGCGCGCTGATCGAGCCCATCGAGACGTGGTCTTCCTGGCCCAGGCTGGTGGGAATGGAATCGACGCTGGCCGGGTGGCACAGCACCTTGTTCTCGCTCACCAGGGCCGCGGCGGTGTACTGCGGGATCATGAAGCCGGAGTTGATGCCGGTGTCGCTCATCAGCAGTTTGGGCAGCCCGTCGTGACCTTCCAGCAGCAGGTAGGTTCGCCGTTCGGAAATGCTCGCCAGCTCCGACAGGGCCATGGCCGCATAGTCCAGGCAGAGCGCCAGCGGCTGGCCGTGGAAGTTCCCGGCCGAGATGATGTCGCCGTCTTCGAACACCAGCGGGTTGTCGGTGACCGAGTTGATCTCGCGCTCGACCACCTCGATGGCGTGCCCCAGCGCATCGCGACTGGCGCCGTGCACCTGCGGGATACAGCGCAGGCAATAGGGATCCTGCACCTTGCCGCAGTTGCGGTGCGATTCCAGGATCTCGGAGTCGGCGAGTAGTTCGCGCACGTTGGCCGCCACCGTCATCTGCCCGGGATGCGGCCGCACCTGGTGTACGCGCTCGTCGAAGGGCCGCGCCGAGCCCTGCAGGGCTTCGAGGCTCATCGTGCCCAGGATGTCGGCGGCCTTCATCAGGTGAATGGCGCGGTTGAGGATGAACGCGCCGTAGGCCGACATCAGCTGCGTGCCGTTGATCAGGCCGATGCCGTCCTTGGCGCCGGGTTCGACCGGCTCGACCCCGTGGCGTGCCAGTGTTTCGCGCGTCGGCTCCGGCCCGGTTCGTTCCTCGTTCCAGCACTGGCCCAGCCCGATCAAGGGCAGGCTCATATGGGCCAGGGGTGCCAGGTCGCCGGAAGCACCGACGCTGCCGCGGCTGGGGATGAAGGGCAGGATATCGAGCTCACAGAACTTGAGAAGCTGCCTGAAGATCGGCAGTGAAATGCCTGAATTCCCGAGCCCCAGGGCGTGCACCTTGAGCTGCATCATCAGCCGGGTGATCTCGATGGGCACCGGGTCGCCCGTGCCGCAGGCGTGCGAGAGCAACAGGTTGCGCTGCAGCTTGCCAAGCTGGTCGTCGTCGATGCGCTTGCTCGCCAGCGCGCCGAACCCGGTGTTGACGCCGTAAATGGCGTCGCCGCCTTCGAGTGCGCGTTCCACGATCCGGCGTGACCTCTGAACGGCCCCGTCGTCGGCCCGCAACGCATCGAGGCGCCGGTCCAGGTCGCTAAACAGATTCTCTATGGTGACAGTCGAGTTCATTGGGAGTCGCGATCCTTGGTATCCAGCATCGGGATGTCCACGCCGCGCTCGCGAGCCGTCTCTACGGCCTCGTCGTAGCCGGCGTCGGCATGACGCATCACACCAAGCCCCGGATCGGCCGTGAGCACCCGCTCAAGGCGCTCGTACCCGGATTGCGTGCCGTCGGCCAGCGAAACCATGCCGGCGTGCAGGGAGTAGCCGATGCCCACGCCGCCGCCGTGGTGAAAGGACACCCACGATGCGCCGCAGGCGGTGTTGGCCAGGGCGTTGAGGATGGGCCAGTCGGCGATGGCGTCCGAACCGTCCTTCATGGACTCGGTCTCGCGGTTGGGCGAGGCGACCGAGCCGCAGTCGAGGTGGTCGCGGCCGATGACGATGGGCGCTTCGACCTTGCCTTTCTCGACCAGCCAGTTGAATTTCTCGCCGGCTTCGGCGCGCTCGCCGTACTCGAGCCAGCAGATGCGCGCCGGCAGGCCCTGGAAGTGGATCTTCTCCTGCGCCTTGTGGATCCAGCGCTTGAGGTGCTCCTTCTCCGGAAACAGCTCGAGAATGGCCTTGTCGGTAGCGGCGATGTCGGCCGGGTTGCCCGACAGGGCGGCCCAGCGGAAGGGGCCGGCGCCGCGGCAGAACAGCGGGCGGATGAAGGCCGGTACGAAGCCGGGAAAATCGAAGGCCTGGCTCATGCCGCGCAGGTCGGCGACCTGGCCGCGCAGGTTGTTGCCGTAGTCGAAGGTGATCGCGCCGCGTTCCTGCATCTTCAGCATGGTCTCGACGTGGATCTCCATTGAGTCGAGCACCTTCTCGTCGTAGCCTCGAGGGTCTTCCTGCCGCATGGCTTCAGCGTCGTCGAGCGACAGGCCGACCGGGATGTAGCCGGTCCTGAGGTCGTGGGCCGAGGTCTGATCGGTCAAGGCATCGGGAACGATGCCGCGCTCGAGCATCTCGGGCAGCACCTCGGCGATATTGCCCAGCAGGCCGACCGAGACCGCTTCCCGCGCCCCGGAGATGATGTCCATGGCCTCACTCAGGCTGGTCGCCTTGCGGTCGCAGTAGCCGGTCTCCACGCGCCGGTCGATGCGCGTCTCGTCGACCTCCACGGCAATGCAGTGGCCCTCGTTCATGGTCACGGCCAGCGGCTGAGCGCCGCCCATGCCGCCGAGGCCGGCGGTGACGGTCAGCTTGTCTTTCAGCGAACCGTCGAAGTGCTGGCGGGCCAGTTCGGCGAAGGTCTCGTAGGTGCCCTGGACGATGCCCTGGGAGCCGATGTAGATCCAGGAGCCGGCGGTCATCTGGCCGTACATGGTCAGGCCGCGGTCCTCCAGGTCTCGAAAGACATCCCAGTTGGCCCATCGCCCAACCAGGTTGGAATTGGCGATAAGCACGCGCGGGGCCTGGTCGTGGGTCCGGATCACGCCGACCGGCTTGCCCGATTGCACCAGCAGGGTTTCGTCGTCCTTCAGGCGCTTGAGCGTGGCGATGATGGCGTGGTAGCAGTCCCAGCTGCGCGCCGCCCGCCCGGTGCCGCCGTAGACGATCAGCTTGTCCGGGTGCTCGGCCACGGCCGGGTCGAGGTTGTTCATCAGCATGCGCATGGCCGCTTCCTGGTGCCATCCGCGGCAGCTCAGGGAGGGGCCGTGCGGGGCGCGCACGGTCGGCGCTGACGATTCCTGTCGGGTCATCGTTGTCCTGCGTGTCGGGGAAGGATGCCAGTATAGCAATCCCCGCTGTCTACAGGCCCCGTCAGCGGTTGCGCAGGTGCCGCCAGACGACGTCGCCGAGCAGGTAGGGGATCAGTCCAAGCGCAATACCCATGCCCGTTGCAAGCCAGCCGGTGGTTCCGGGCATCAGTTTCTGCGGCCAGTCGGACGTGAGGTGGAATCCGAAGCCCAGAACGGCCCAGAGCCATTCCAGGATGTTGCGCGAGCCGACGCTGGACTCCAGGGCGAACAGCGCGAGCCCGGAAAGAAAGGCCGCGCACAGGAAGGGATTGTCGCGGATCATCTCGCTGAGACTGCGCGAGCTGTTGGATCGGGATCGCATCATGCTGGCTCTCCGGCTGCGGGCCTGAACGCCGGCGGGTGACGCCGGTATGCCTTGTATACTACTTCAAGGGACTCTTTAACAAGCCCGGTAGTCGGCGCAGCCGGGCACGGGCAGGCACGATGAGACAGCGCAACTGAAGATGCAGAATCGCCTCAGAATCTTACTGGCCCTCGTTTCGATCGCTCTTTTGGCGAGCGGCTGCATGCTGCGCGACTTGCGCGACCAGGTCGCGATGCTCGACCAGGCCTGCGGACTCCAGGGCCGGGTGGTTCAGGGTGAGCGACAGGGTCAGGCCGTGGTGGTTGCGTTGTCGGCCGGCAATCCCGAGCTCGGCGAGCCTCCCGAGCCGATCGACTACACGCTGTCGGAGTCTTCCGGGGATTTCAGTTTCGCGCTCGCGCCCGGTGCCTACCGCTTGCTGGCTTTTGTCGACAGCGACAGCGACCTGGAACTCGACGATGACGAGGCGGCCGGTCGGCCGGACAACGACAGGATGCTGGATTGCGGCCCCGGGGAGAGCATCGGGGTCGATCCGATCGTGATTCGGGCCAGCCGCAGCGAGTCGGAAGGGCAGGAGCTCACAATCAGCGACAGCCGCAACCTGGTCGAGAGTGCGATGAGCTCGGCCGTCAGTCTCGGCCAGCTCACGGCCTTCGGCGAGGTGGTGCCGCTCAGCGATACTCGCTTCGATCTCGAGCGGGCGCGCGACAGTCTGTGGCGGCCGGTCGATTTCCTGCGGGCCGGCCACGCCGGGGTCTATCTCGATGCCCCGCTGGACCCGGAGCGTACGCCGGTGCTGTTCATTCACGGCATCAACGGGTCTCCGCGCGTGCTCGAGCCGATGATCCGGCACATCGACGGTGATCGCTTCCAGGCCATGTATTTCTACTATCCCTCCGGCCTGCGCATCGAGCAGGTGGCCTGGCACCTGGACCGGATCATGCGCGAGATCGAGCATCGGCACGAGATGGAGCGCTATCACGTCATCGCCCACAGCATGGGCGGGCTGATCGCCCGGGCCTGGCTGCTGCAGCGGGCTGCCTCCAGCCGCCGGGCCACGATCGCTTCTTTCATCAGCCTGTCCACGCCCTGGCTGGGCTATCCGTCGGCCCAGCAAGGAGTCGATCACTCGCCGGTCGTGGTGCCCGTGTGGCGCGATATGGCCAGCGGCAGTGCCTTCCTCGAGGGCCTGTTCGAGGCCGAAGTCGATCCAGGGCGGCTGCCGCCGCATCACCTGTTGTTCAGCTTCCGCCAGTCCGGCTGGATGTCGAGCGATTCGGGCGACGGCGTGGCGGCGCTGGCCAGCATGTTGCCAGTGAATGCACAGAGGGGCGCGGCTTCGGTCTTCGGTGTTGATACCGGGCACGTCGAGATTCTTTCGGATTCGACGGCGCAGGCACGCGTGGAGGCATTGTTGTCGAGCCCGCCCTGAATCCGGGCCCCCGCGGCTCTTCGACAACGCGCCGGGGCCGAACCATCATCGGGTGCAAATGTCCCACCGGGCATTGAAGGGAATTGAATACAATACGGCCATGATGAATCCAATCCGGGGACGTACCCCTTTCGCGCTGGTGTTCGCGGTCTGTGCCGCGCTGCTGGCCTACGCCTACTACGCGCAGTTCGTGCTGGGCCTGGAGCCCTGCCCGCTGTGCATTCTGCAACGCCTGGGCTTCATGGTCATGGGCGCTTTCGCGTTGCTCGGTGCGCTCCACGGCCCCCGGAGCTGGGGGCGCTGGCTCTATGGTGTTCCCATCCTGGCCGGTGCCGGCTGGGGCATCACCACGGCCTCGCGCCACGTTTGGCTGCAGGGTCTGCCGGCCGACCAGGTCCCTGACTGCGGCCCCGGCATGTATTTCATGCTCGAGTACGACTTTCCGCTCATGGAGATCCTCAACGAAGCCTTCACCGGGGCCGGGGAGTGTGCGGAGGTGGACTGGTACTTCCTCGGCTTGTCGATGCCGGCCTGGACGCTGATCTGGTATGTTGCACTTTCGGTGTTCATTCTCTGGGCGCTGTTGGCGAACACGATCGCTTCGAGGAAGCCGTCACGATGAGCGAGAAGTTCAAGACAATCACTCCCGCGAAGGGCTGGCGGCCGGATTCCTGGCAGCAGCATGATGCGGGTCAGCAAGCGAACTACCCCGACCAGATCGCGTTTCGTCATGCGCAGGGCCGGCTGGCGACCATGCCGCCGCTGGTCACTTCCTGGGAGATTCTCGCGCTCAAGCAGCAGATCGCCGAGGCGCAGGCCGGCAAGCGCTTCGTGCTTCAGGGCGGGGACTGCGCCGAGCTGTTCGACGACTGCGAACCGAACATCATCGCCAACCGCTTGAAGGTGCTGCTGCAGATGTCTTTGGTCATGCTGCACGGCATGGAAAAGCCGGTGGTGCGTATCGGCCGATTTGCCGGACAGTACGCCAAGCCGCGTTCTTCCGATACGGAAACGCGTGACGGGGTGACGTTGCCGAGCTACCGTGGTGACCTGGTCAACGCGCCGGCGTTCACCGAGGCTGCTCGCACCCCCGATCCCGAACGCATGCTGCGGGCCCACGCCAGCTCGGCGATGACGATGAATTTCGTGCGGGCCCTCGTCGACGGCGGCTTCGCCGACCTGCATCACCCGGAGTACTGGAACCTGGGCTGGCTGGAGCATTCCCCGCTGGCCGACGAGTTCGAACGCATCGCCGAGAGCATCGGTCACTCCGTGCGCTTCATGGAGACGATTACCGGGCAGCAGCCGGGCAGCCTTCGCCGCGTGGATTTCTTCACCTCCCACGAGGCCCTCCACCTGAACTACGAGCAGGCCTTGACGAGGCGCGTTCCGCGCCAATGGGGCTGGTTCAATCTGTCGACCCATTTCCCATGGATTGGCATGCGCACCGCCGAACTCGAGGGCGCGCACGTGGAGTTGTTCCGCGGCGTTCGCAATCCCATTGGCATCAAGGTGGGGCCGGGCATGTCGGCGAACTGGCTCAAGGGCCTGATCCAGACACTCAATCCGGACGATGAGCCGGGCCGACTGGTGTTGATTCACCGCATGGGTGCCGCTCAGGTTGCCGACAGGCTGCCACCACTGATCGAGGCGGCTCGCTCGACCGGTTCGCCCGTACTGTGGATCTGCGATCCGATGCACGGCAACACCGAAAAGACCGACAACGGCTACAAGACGCGGCGCTTCGCGAACATCGTCTCTGAGGTGGAGCAGAGCTTCGACATCCACGCAGCTTGCGGTTCCCGGCTGGGCGGCGTGCATCTTGAGCTGACCGGCGAGAACGTCACCGAGTGCATTGGCGGTGCCCGCGATCTTGCCGAACACGACCTGTCTCGTGCCTACAAGACGACCGTAGATCCAAGGCTCAACTACGAGCAGGCGCTGGAGTTGTCCATGCGCATTGTCGGCAAGCACCGCAGTCTCGGTACGCCCTGAACACGGGTGCGCCGGGGCGTTGTGAGCGAACATCCATCGTGAAACACTGAGCGGAGGCCAGTATGCAGATGAAATTCAATTTTGTGGTTGCCGGGTTGTCGTGTCTTGCGGCTGCCTCGTTCACTACCTTGGTCCATGCCGGAGGCGGCGGCGACAAGCCGTACGGTGATGTCCCACGCGCCGAGGCGCGCTTCGTCGACAGCGAAGGCCGCGAAGTCGGTCAGGCGGCGTTGCATCAGGGGCCCAATGGCTTGCTGATCGACCTGTCGATCGATGGTCTGAGTGAAGGTGCCAAGGCCATTCACATTCACACAAAGGGAACCTGCGCAGACCCCGGTGACGGTTTCGTCGCCTCGGGCGGCCATATCAACCCGGAGGGGCGAAGCCACGGCCTGATGAATCCGGAGGGCCCTGATGCGGGTGATTTGCCCAACTTCTTCGTCGGTTCGGACGGACGGGCACGCGCCCAGTTCTTCACGGGCCGGGCCAGCCTGGACGGCAGTACCGGCGCGAAGCTTGACGACGAGGACGGAGCGGCGATGGTCATTCATGAAAACCGTGACGACCACTTCAGTCAGCCGATCGGCGGTGCCGGCAGTCGTGTCGCCTGCGGCGTGATCGAACACTGAAGCGACGATCCCGGGCCGCTACAGCACGGCCCGGGATTGATCTCGAGGGTGTTAAAGCAAGCCCTCGACTGCCTCGCGCTCTTCGCGCAGTTCCTTGTCGGTGGCGTCCAGTCGTGCCTGCGAGAACTCGTTGATCTCCAGGCGCTGGACGATCTTCCACTTTCCATTCTCGCAAGTGCAGGGGAAGGAAAAGATCACGCCCGGATCGATGCCGTAGCTGCCGTCGGACGGCACGGCCATCGAGACCCAGCTGTCGCCGTCGGTGCCCAGGGTCCAGTCGCGGATGTGGTCGATGGCGCTGGAGGCGGCCGAAGCGGCGCTGGATGCCCCGCGGGCCTTGATGATGGCCGCACCGCGCTGCTGCACCGTGGGGATGAAGTCGTTCTCGTACCAGTCCCGGTCGACCAGTTCGATCGCCTTCTTGCCGTCGACGTTGACGTGGTGCAGGTCGGGATACTGGGTCGAGGAATGATTGCCCCAGATCGTCATCTGCTTGATCCGGGTGTGGTGGGTGCCGGTCTTGTCGGCAAGCTGCGCCAGGGCGCGGTTGTGGTCCAGGCGCGTCATGGCGGTGAAGTTCTCCGGCGGCAGGTCCGGCGCGTTGGCCTGCGCGATCAGCGCATTGGTGTTGGCCGGGTTGCCGACCACCAGGACCTTGACGTCGCGGCTGGCGACGGCATTGAGGCTCTTGCCCTGCGGGCCGAAGATCTTGCCGTTCTCGGCCAGCAGGTCGGCGCGCTCCATGCCCGGGCCGCGCGGCTTGGCGCCCACGAGCAGGGCGACATCGGCATCCTTGAAGCCTTCGTCGAGCTCGGTGGTGGTGACGATGCCGTGCAGGAGGGGCAGGGCAGCATCCTCGAGTTCCATGGCCACGCCCCTGAGCGCGTCGATGGCCGGGGGAATCTCGATCAGCTGGAGAATGACGGGCTGGTTCGGGCCCAGCATGTCGCCGGCGGCGATTCGAAAACACAGCTGATAGCCGATCTGGCCTGCGGCACCGGTGATGGCCACGCGAACGGGTTGCTTCATTGCTTGAACTCCTGGAAAAGGCGTTTGAGTGAAAACGTCGACATTTTACCGCATGGGGCCCGGCGCCACCGGCTCAGACCCGCACGATGGGCGCAGGGTGCGGCGAAGGTTGCGCATCAGGTTGATCAGCAGCGTGCCGGGAGTCGGGCCCGCTCGGCGGGTCGACGCGCGGGTCGGATGACCATGCTGGACGCGAACGCCTCCGTACGTTCCTGGCCGCGCGGTCACTCCGGTATAGTGTCAGCCAATCCCACACGAGACGCCCATCATGAAGAAGTTGCTGTTCCTGGCCCTGGCCGCCTTGCCGATCGCAGCCGTTTCCGGTCCTCAGGACGAGTACTGGTCATCGCTTCAGAACCTGTGCGGGAAAGCGTTCGAAGGTGAACTCATCGAGGAACCCGAAGGCGAGGACGGATTCTCGGGGCAGCGCCTTGTGATGCACGTGCGGGCATGCAGCGACGAAGTGATCCGGATTCCTTTCATGGTGGGTGAAGACCGTTCGCGCACCTGGGTTCTGACCCGCCGCGACGGGCGCATCGAGCTCAAGCATGATCATCGGCACGAAGATGGTAGCCACGATGAGGTGACGATGTACGGTGGCACGGCGACCAATACCGGCACCGCGCAAGCGCAGTACTTCCCGGCCGACCAGGAAACCCGGGAACTGATCGAGCCGGCGTTTTCGAATGTCTGGACGATGCGCGTCTCGCCCGGCGAAACCTTCACCTACGGTCTCTGGCGCCTTGGAACGCCGCGGGTATTCCGGATCGATTTCGACCTGAGCGAAGCGATCGAGCCGCCGCCGGCGCCCTGGGGCTGGGAAGACTGAAGGCGGCCATGAACGAAGCGCTCTCGACGGTTGTGGGCCTGCTCGACCTGGAACGGCTCGAGGACAATCTTTTCCGCGGCGAGAGCCGCGACATTGGCGCGCCCCAGGTCTTCGGCGGCCAGATCCTGGGCCAGGCGCTTTCGGCCGCGCATCGCACCGTCGACGAGCGGGCGCCGCATTCGCTGCATGCCTATTTTCTCCGGCCCGGCGATTTCAATCAGCCGGTGGTCTACCAGGTGGAGCGGTCTCGCGACGGCGGCAGCTATTCCAACCGGCGCGTGGTCGCCGTCCAGCACGGTCGGCCGATTCTCAACCTGGCGGCCTCCTTTCACGCCGGCGAAGCGGGCTTCGACCACCAGTTCGAGATGCCGGAGGTCGCGGGGCCGGAGGGGCTTTCGAAGAGCATCGATATCCACGACTCGATCATCGACAAGGTGCCGGAGAAGATGCGCCGTTTGCTGGCGCACCGGCCGCCGCTGGAGTTCCGGCCGGTCGAGGCGCCAAAGTTCATCGACCCGCAGCAGCGGCCGCCGCGCAAGCATGTATGGATGCGGGCCTGGAACCCCCTGCCGGACGACCCCGAACTGCACCGGAACCTGCTGACTTACGTGTCGGACTACGAACTGCTGGGTACGGCCACCCTGCCGCACGATCTCGATTTCAGCAGCCGACCGGTCCAGATGGCGAGCATCGACCATGCCATCTGGTTTCACCGGCCTTTTCGGGTGGACGAGTGGCTGCTCTACGCCTGCGACAGTCCGACCAGCCACGGCGGGCGAGGGTTCACGCGAGGTCAGTTCTTCACGCAGTCCGGCGAGCTGGTGGCGTCGACGGCCCAGGAGGGCGTGATCCGGCCCTGGGATCCGTCGAAACGCAGGTAATCAGGAGCTCGAATCGTCCTCGAAGCGGTCGGAGAAGAGGACGTCGCCAAGGCTCTCCAGGATGTCGGCCCAGAATCCGCCGGTCAGGCGCCACTGTCCGCCGGAGAGCTCGCGCGCTTCGGTCGCTTCCCACTGTCCGATGGTGCCGGACAACTGCCATTGCCCGTCGTTGCTCTCGCTTTGCATGATGCCGCCCGAAGCGATGCTCCAGCGCGTGATCTCGTAGTCCTGGGCCATCACCGGTGCTGCCAGCAGCACGAGCAAAGCCAGTGTTGCGAAGGTTTTCATGAGCCGGGCTCCTTTTCGTCCTTGGATTGTGCACGAGTCTAACTTCTGTATACGCAAACTGCTGGCCGGGTGCGCCACTTCGGCCGGTAATCGTTCAGGTCTGCTCGCCATACGGAAAGCTGTCCGACTCGAGTGATTCCGTGTAGTCGCCGACGCGCTCGTGGGCGATGTCGGTGCGGTAGAAGCGGGCGATATGGTAGACGGCGTCGCCTTCGTTGACGAGCGGCAGGTTGAGCCGGCCGATGACGATGCCGGAATAGGGGGCGACGATTTCGCGTTCGGCCTCACCGAAGGGGTCGGAAACCATGCCCAGGACGGTTTCATCCTTGACCACGCGGTCGCCCAGCCGCCCCCAGGCCCGGAACAGTCCGCTCTGCGGGGCGCGCACCCAGCTGCTCGAGCGAGCCACGACCGGGTTCGGCGGCGCCTTCATGCGGGTTCTGGGCAGCATTTCGAGCTGGCGCATGACGCGCACGACGCCCTCGACGCCGCCGCGGATGGCGACTTCGTCGAAGCGCAGCGCTTCTCCCGCCTCGTACAGCAGGATGGGAATGTCATGATCCATCGCCGCCATGCGCAGCGAGCCGTCACGCAGGGCCGAGTTGAGAATCACCGGCGTACCGAAAGCCTGGGCCAGCGACAGGGTTTGTTCGTCGTCGAGGTTGGCGCGGATCTGCGGCAGGTTGCCGCGATGGACGGCGCCGGTATGCAGGTCGATGCCGTGGGTCGCCTGGCTGACGATCTCGGTCATGAAAATGTGCGCCACGCGGGCGGCCAGAGAGCCACCCTCGGAGCCCGGAAAGCTGCGGTTGAGATCGCGCCGGTCCGGGAAGTAGCGCGACAGGTTGATGAAACCGTGAAGATTGACGATGGGTACGGCGATGAGCGTGCCCCGGAGACGCTTGAGCTGGGGCACGGCCAGCAGCCGACGGATGATCTCGACGCCGTTGAGTTCGTCACCGTGGATGGCGGCCGAGACGAACAGGACCGGGCCCGGCCGCTTGCCGCAGAGAACCTGCACCGGCATGGTCGTCGGCGAATGCGTGTAGAGCCGCCCGACCTCGAGATCGATGCTGCGGCGCTGACCCGGCTCGACGGTGTTGCCGCCGATCGTGATGGGGGAATTGTGTTTCTTCATGCCTGCAATCCGGCGAAGTAGAAGGTGAAGACCGTAGCCAGCGCCGCTGCCGAACCGGTGGCCAGCGGCAGCAGTACGCGCCATCCCAGGGCTCGACCGCCGATACCCAGTGCCATGCCGCCCTTGAGCAGGGAGTTGGCGCCGGCCGCGATGATGATGCCGACCGAGGCGACCTGCAGCGCGACCTCGCCCTGGCTCATGCGCGCCAGCGACAGGGTGATGGCGTCGACGTCGGCCAGCCCCGACGCGGCGGCCAGGATCCACAGGCCGGCATCGCCGGCCCATTCGGACAGCGCCTTGCCCAACAGCATGATGACCGCCAGCAGGGCGCCGAAGAACAGGGCGGACTTCAGTTCCATCGGGTTGCGAAGCAGGGTGCTTTCCTCGCCGTCGGGCTGGTCAGCCCTACCACGCAGCAGGAAAAACGGAACCGGCGCCAGGGTGCAACCAAGCAGCAACAGCGCCGGGAGCCACAGCGTGGCGAACAGGGGGGCGTGAATCAGCGTGGCGAGCAGCATCATGCGGCCGATCATGGCGCCGCAGGCGAGCAGGATGCCGGCCGCCAGCTCGGGGGAAAGGCGAATTTCGCGGGCCCCGATGCGGGCGAAGGCGAGCGTCGTGGCCGTCGACGAGGCCATTCCGCCGAACAATCCGCCGAACACGATACCGCGGCGCGGGCCAGCCACGCGTATCGCGATGTATCCGAAAAACGAGATGGCGGCGATCAGCACCACCATCCACCAGATGACATAGGGATTGAGCGCATCCCAGGGCCCGAAGCCGCGATTGGGCAGGATCGGCAGCAGCACTACGGAGATCAACAGCAGCTTCAGCCCCGCGGTCAGCTCCTCGCGGCGCAGCGTGTCGAGCAGGCCGTGCAGGCGCTCCTTGTAGCCGAGCAGCATCGCCATGACGATTGACCCGGCCGCGGCCGGGGCCACCTCCCCGACACCGGCGAGCGCGCCGAGCAGGTAGGTGGCCATGGCGGCCGTTTCGCTGGTGATGCCGTAGTCGTGTCCGGCCCGGGTCGTCACCGCGTAGGCGGTCGCGCTGGCGATGGCAAGGCCGATGAAGACCAGGCCGATCAGCCAGAAGTCGCCGTCCGGGCTCATGATGCCGACGACGCCGCCGACCAGGCCGAGCAGTGAATAGGTTCGCAGGCCGGCGACCCGCTCGCCCTCCTCCTTCTCCCGCCGATGCCAGCCGCGCTCGATTCCGACGAGCAGGCCGATGGCCAGGGCGACCGCCAGGCGGATGAACGGTTCGATGTCAGGGTTCATGCGCTCATGTTAGCCATGTTTGCCGAAGATCTCAGGATTGGCAGATTAACGCAGAATTCCCGAACCTGGTCTCGATCGGCGACATCGCGCCGGATTCCCGGAGGCGGGCGCTCTGATTGAATGCAATCTGCCTGCCCATGAGCAATCAAGGTTATAATGGCCGGCTGACTTTCTGAAATTCACGGATCATCCATGAAGCTGCGTAACATCGCCATCATCGCCCACGTCGACCACGGCAAGACAACGCTGGTTGACCAGCTGCTGCGCCAGTCCGGCTCCTTCGCCGAACACGAGCGCCTGACCGAGCGGGTGATGGACTCCGAGGACCAGGAGCGCGAGCGCGGCATCACGATCCTGTCGAAGAACACCGCCATCGACTGGCAGGGCTGGCGCATCAACATCGTCGACACCCCGGGCCACGCCGATTTCGGCGGCGAGGTCGAGCGCGTGCTGTCGATGGTCGACTCGGTGCTGCTGCTGGTCGACGCCGTCGACGGGCCGATGCCGCAGACGCGTTTCGTCACGCAGAAGGCCTTCGACATGGGTTTCAGGCCGATCGTGGTGGTCAACAAGGTCGACCGGCCCGGGGCGCGGCCCGATTGGGTCATCAACCAGACCTTCGATCTTTTCGACAAGCTCGGTGCCACCGACGAGCAGCTCGATTTCCCGATCGTTTACGCCTCGGCGCTCAATGGTTACGCCTCGCTCGAGGCTGACGTGACCGAGGGCGACCTCACCCCGCTGTACGAGACCCTGGTCGAACACGTGCCCGCGCCGGCCGTCGATCCGGAAGGGCCGTTCCAGATGCAGATTTCGAGCCTGTCGTATTCGTCCTACGTCGGGCTGATCGGCGTCGGTCGCATCAAGCGCGGGCGCGTGCGGCCGAACCAGGCCGTGACGGTGGTCGATCGCGAAGGCAAGAAGCGGGCGGGCAAGATCCTGCAGGTGCTCGGTTTCAAGGGGCTCAAGCGCGAGGAAGTCGACGAGGCTTCCGCCGGTGACATCATCGCCGTATCGGGTGTCGACGGGATCGGCATTTCCGACACGCTGTGCGATCCGGCCAGGGTCGAGCCCATGCCGGCGCTGACCGTCGACGAGCCGACCATCCACATGTCCTTCCAGGTCAACAGCTCGCCGTTTGCCGGCCGCGAAGGCAAGTACCTGACCAGCCGACAACTGCGCGCACGCCTGTTCCAGGAGTCAACGCACAATGTGGCCCTGCAGGTGGCCGACACGTCCGACCCCGATCAGTTCGACGTCGCCGGTCGTGGCGAACTGCACCTGGCCGTGCTGATCGAGACGATGCGCCGCGAAGGCTACGAGCTGGCCGTTTCGCGCCCGCGAGTGCGCAAGCGCGAGGACGAGCAGGGCAATATCCAGGAACCCTGGGAGCAGGTCGTGCTCGATATGGAGGAGAGCTACCAGGGCGCGGTCATGCAGGCCATGGGCGAGCGCAAGGGCCAGCTCGAGAACATGCAGCCCGACGGCAAGGGTCGTGTTCGTCTCGACTACATGGCGCCGGCTAGAGGCCTTATCGGCTTCCAGAGTGCCTACCGCACCATGACATCCGGCACCGGCCTGTTCTTCCGCGTATTCGACCACTGGGGACCGGCCACCGAGCGCGTGGCCGAGCGCGCCAACGGCACCATGATCAGCATGGAAAACGGCACGACCGTCGCCTTTGCGCTGTTCAATCTTCAGGATCGCGGCAAGCTGTTCGTCGGCCCTGGCGAGGACGTCTACGAGGGCCAGATCATCGGCCTTCACGCACGCGAGAACGACCTGGTCGTCAACCCGATGAAGGGCAAGAAGCTGACCAACGTCCGCGCCGCCGGCAAGGACGATGCCGTGCAGCTGACGCCGCACCAGCGCATGACCCTCGAACAGGCGATGGAATTCATCAACGACGATGAACTGGTGGAAGTCACCCCCGAGCACATCCGCCTGCGCAAGCGCCACCTCAAGGAACACGAGCGCAAGCGGGCTCAACGGGGCTGAGCTCACACTTGGCTGAATGCTGCTGGCCCTGTTTGGCGAACGCTTCCGGATAACCCCCAGTCGGCCGCTGCAGTCTGCAGTTCGAGCCGTCCTGCAACGGATTTCCCGGCAAGAGCGCGGATCGGCAGGTGGTTAGACGTCATCCAGAGCCCGGTGGCACTTTTGGCCTGGGTGCGTGGGCCGGCGCGCGCATGGGATTTTCTCGGATCGCTTCGAGCAGCCGTGAGGCGGATTGCTTGGATGGCCTTGCTCAGTTCGTCCGGCTCAGTAATTCATTGAGCCGGGCGATCGCCATGCGACTTGCATCGGATTCGGCTCCGCGATGGGTCTCGAATGCCTGTACCGCCAGGCGCTGTTCCGTCACGGCCTGTTCCAACCGGCCGCTTGCTTGGAGCGTTCTGGAAAGATTGACCCGGGTAATCGCCTCATTGCCGGACCCATGTTTCAGGCAAAGCCGCAGCGCTTCGCGCAACCAGCGTTCCGATTCTTCAAGCCGGCCCAGTTCGCGCAGTGTGTTGCCCAGGCCGTGGGCCGTGAAGGCCAGCAGCAGGTGGTCTTCGGGCAGCGTCTGCAGCCTGAGGTCGTGGGTCTGCTCGTAGATTTCGACCGCCCGATCCAGGTCGCCGGCCAGGCGCAAGCTGCCGGCCAGGTTGCTGAGAATCGTGATTGAAGCCGGGTTACTCTCTCCGCGCTCTGCGGCGTGGATTTCCCAGGCGCGGCGGCCGATTTCCGCGGCCTGCTCGAACTGGCCGAGGGCGTCGTGCACCAGGGCCAGCTCGGCCATGCGCGAGGCGGTGGTGACATGATCGGGACCGAACAGTTCGATGGTCATTTCGAGCGCGGCGTGCGTCATGTCGAGTCGCCGATCCGGGTCCGGGTGCTTGATGCCCAAAGCGTGCATGGCCTGCGCGATGTCGGGATGCGGAGCGTCGTTTCGTCGTTGGTAGATCGCGAGCGCAGCCTGCAGATCCTCGATGCCCCGCTTCCAGTGCGGATCGTCTTTGGCTAAATGGAAGGTGCGCAGGTAGCCGCGCATGTAGAGGCTGTCGGCCAGAGCGTCTTCGCTCGAACTCGAGTCCATCAATTCTGCAAGCAGCGCTTCGGCGCCGGCCAGGTCGCCGCTGAAGGCCCGGGATTCGGCCAGCGCCAGGGTCAATTCGACCGTTTCGGGATGTGCCGGTCCGTGCTGGTCCAGCGCCAGCGTGCGCGCTTCCTCGAGCGTATCGGCGGCCTGGGTCCAGTAGCGGATTTTCTGCATCGCCTCGCCGACGATGCCGAGTAGCCGCATGCGCGCCGACGGGTCGTTCTTCAACTCGGCGCGTACGTGGGCCTGGTACTGTTGCAGGCGATCGCCCAGGGTCATCAGCTGCCCGGCATTCTGGTCGGCGTCGGCCAGCCGGATCATGCTGCTCATCGCGTCGATCAGGCGTTGGTTCTTCGCGGCTTCGGCAACCGCGCGGTCGCGCTCGTAGGCCAGTCGATCCGCCTGCAGCGCCAGGGTGAATACGCTGCCGACAAGAACGACCGCCAGGGCGACGCCTGCGATGACGCCGACGGCGTGACGGCGGACGAATCGCTCCAGGCGGTAGCGGCGGGTCGCGGCCCGCGCCTGGATGGGCTGGGTCAGCTGGTGACGATGCAGGTCGGCGGCGAGGGCTTCGACGCTGCGATAGCGCCGTGCCGGGTCGCGAGCCAGTGCTGCCAGCACGATGTTGTCCAGGTCGCCGCGCAGCTCGCGGGTAAGCTGGCGCGGCGATTCGCCGAACTGGTCTCGTTCCGGCGCCTTGTGCCGGCCGTCGCGCCAGCACGTGCTGGGCGACGCGATCACGGCTTCGTTGATGTTTCTCGCCAGCTCGAAAGCGCTAAGCCCCCTGGCCTGGTACGGCAGCTTGCCGCATAACAGCCGGTATAGCACCAGGCCGAGCTGGTATACCTCGGAGGCGACGGTCACGGCTTCGCCGCGCGCCTGCTCCGGGCTGGCGTAGCCGGGCGTCAAGCGGCCCAGGCTGATGGTCGGCTGGTCGTCGTCGGGCTGATCCGGGGCCAGTGAGCGGCCCAGGCCGAAATCGACCAGTCGGACCTTGCCCGAGCGATCGACCAGGATATTGGCCGGTTTGATGTCGCGGTGGAGCACGAGCTGACGGTGGGCATAGTCAAGCGCGTCGCAGGCCTGCAGGAACAGTTCGATGCGTTCGTCGACGGAAAGGCGCTTGCCGGCCGCGTAGTCGTGGATCGGCGTGCCCTCGATATACTCCATCGCCAGCCAGGGTCGCCATTGTTCGGTGACGCCACCGTCGATCAGGCGGGCGATGCCGGGGTGCTCGAGCCGGGCCAGGAGTTCGCGCTCGCGCTGGAACAGCAGGAAGCCCGTCGAATCGGGCTGGCTTCCCGACAGGACTTTCAGCGCGACGCGTTGCTCGAAGCCGCCGTGAATCCGTTCGGCCAGGAAAACCACACCCATGCCGCCTCGTCCGATTCGCTCTACGAGGCGAAAGGCGCCCACCGAGGTACCCGGGACGAGCGTGTCTTCCTCGGCCAGCGCGGCCGACAGGCCCGCGGCAAGGGATTCGTGCTGGATCAGCGGCTGTTGAAGGCCGGGCAGTTCGACGCCGGCGGCGCGGATCAGATTCTCGAGAAGCTGGATTTCCCGAGGGTCGTCGATGGTCGGGTCGATTTCACCGGTTTCCAGCGCGCGCTCGAGCGCCCGATCCAGCCGCGCCATGCGTTCGGTATCGATGCCCGCTACGATTCGCCACGAATCCATTTTTCGAGATTGGCCACCAAGGCGATATACTCCACTCCAAGCTTATCCGAAACGGCGCGAGGAGGCGCGCCATCCATGTCGGATCCGCATACCATTACGATGTTGCTGCACCGCTGTCGCGACGGGGACGAAGGTTCGTTCGATGAGCTGGTCCCGGTGGTCTACGAGGATCTGCGGCGTATCGCCCGCGGTCAGTTGGCTCGCTGGCGCCCGGGCGAGACGCTCAACACGACCGCGCTGGTGCACGAGAGCTACGCCAAACTGGCCCGCTCATCGGAATTGGACTGGAACGATCGCGGGCATTTCTACGCCGTTGCCGCCCGGGCCATGCGCGGCATCATCGTCGACTATGCGCGCAGTCTGTTCGCAGACAAGCGCAGCGGTATCCAGGTGGACGTCGATCTCGGTCAGCTGCCGGACGACGGTCCGGCGCGGGCCGAGCAGGTGCTCGCCGTCGACCAGTTGCTCGAAAAGCTCGAGCTGATGGATGCCGATATGGCCCGCATCGTCGAGTGCCGCTTCTTTGCCGGTTACACGCTCGATGAAACAGCCCAGGCGCTGGAGATCTCCAGGCGAACGGTTCAGCGCAAATGGCAGCGCGCGCGCGCCTGGCTGGCGGCGCTTGGCCAAGTAACGCCATCCAGCTGAACCGATTGCCCCTTTCGATTCACGACTCATCCCTCATCTCCAATCGACTTCTGCACAGATCGATTGGCCAAGGTTTCCGCGCATTTCCGAATAGACCTTTCGGAAAATATGCGAAACCTGTGATCGGGAGGAAACGAATGAGCAGAGAGCCGGTACGGCAGTACTTTCATGTCACGAGCGGCAAGCGCGGCAGCGGGATTGGATCGGTCAACTTGCGAGTGCGCTTGCGGGCATCACGACTGTTGCGGCAACTAGCGATGACCCTTTTGTGTCTTGTCTCGACGGGCGTCGCCGCCCAGGCGACGTTTACGATCAACAGCCTCGGTGACCAATCCGACATGGATATCGGCGATGGCGTGTGCGATACCGGGTTCATGCTGCCCTTCGACACAGCGTGCACGCTCAGAGCGGCCATCCAGGAAGCCAACGCGACGGCTGGTCATGTAATCATTGCCTTCGACGATGCCCTGCCTACGGATAATTTTGGGTGGTCAGTCATCCAGCCGTCCACGATCCTGCCGGCCGTGACGGATCGCATAACCATCGATGGCTCGACACATGCTGACTATGTCAGCGGCAGCGGCCAGCCTCGCGTCGTGCTGCGATACTCGGCCACTGGCGCGCCCGGCGCCAGTGGTTTGATTTTTGGTGCGGGGAGTGGAGGATCGACGGTCCGGGCGCTAGCCATTGAAGCATTCCCGAACAGCGGGATCGTATTGCTCGGCGGAAACGGCTTCACCATCGAGCAGTGCACCATCGGTTTTGCCTGGCTTCCACAGTCGCTCAGTAGTCTGGGGAATGGACAATTCGGCATTGTCGTTGACGGAGCGTCGGCGAGCGGTGGCGGCAATGTGACGATGGTTCGCGACAGCGTGATCTCCTATAACGGTACCAGCGGGATTCTGATCAGCGGTGGGTCCGAGGCGACCTTTGTTCAGAACAACGTTATCGGCCTGCGTCCTCCGACTGGATCCGGTTCGGCGTTCATTCCGGAGCCGGCCGCGGGTAACGGCGCCTACGGTATTCATATCGCCCCGACTGCCGGACCCGACAACTACATCGGAGGATTCGGCTCGAATACCATTTCCAACAACGTCGACGGTGAAATTCTGATCGAAGCGGACGGTCAGACGCTGACCAGCAACCTGATTGGCATGCCGCACGACTTCCTGGTGCCGCCCAATTTCGAAGCCAGCGATTTCGGCAGGGGGGAGGTCGCTCTGGATATCGACAGTTCCGGTAACACGGTTGGCGACGTCAGTATCGTCAATCACATCGGCAACGCCACGTCCTTCAATGTGCGCGTTGGAGGCTTTGGCAATACGGTCAGTGACAATCTTATACGGCACGTTCGTGTGGGAGTTACGCCTGACGGGGATCAAGTCGGGGCGCCTTATGGAATCAACGTTTTCAATGCCGATAACACCATCATCGATTCCGCAATAGTCGCACATCACGGCACATCGAATATCGAGATCGTCTCCGGGACTGGGCATGAAATCACCCGCAGTCACCTCTACGGCGGCGCTATCAACGGTATTAGCTTGGGCGGTCTGGCTATGGTGGGTGGTAGTCCTGGAGACGGCAACGTGATTGTCGGCAATGATCGGGGCGTTTTCATCAACAATGTCGGAAGCGGGATCGTGGTTGTCAGCCGCAACTTCATCGGTACTGACGACCAAGGCTCCGATCTGGGGAACACAGTCGGTGTGCTTGTGAATGGGCCGAACAACACAGTCGACATCCTCGAAAACGTTATTGGATTCAACGAAACCGGGATCCAACTCGATGACGGCTCCACGGAAACCTGGATACAGGGGAATTCAATCGGTCTGCATGGCACCAGCACCCTGTTGCCAAACGGCACTGGAATTCGCATTCGAAGTTCGGGAGCCCCTGTCCTGAATCACCGCATCGGCTACGGGCCGACTGAGCAGATTCCGGACAAGGCGTTCCTGAGAAATTCGTTTCACAACGTCGGGGCCGCCATTGAATTCACCGGTGATCCTGGAGCTTCGGTCCTGAGCCATTCGATTCGCGGTAACCGGATGGTCGGCAACGAGCGCGGTATCGATCTGGGCCCCGGCGGTGATTCGGCCGATCCGGGAGATGCCGACGAAGGTCCCAACCGGCTGCAGAACTTTCCAGAATTCGATGTCTCGGCAACCGAGCTGGACACCGAAACCGGAGAAATCGAGTACCGCTTTCGTGTGCTGACCGCCACGCAGAATGCGGCCTATCCCCTGCGGGTAGACTTCTACGTCGCGGGGACCGATACCACGCAGGGCGAGCGCCACGTGGGCACTGTGATCTACCCGGATACACAGGCGCAGCAATGGGTCACCGGCAGTTTAGTGCCCACCCTGCCGCCGGTATTGCCCGGAAGTTACCTGGTCGCCAAGACGACGGACAACCAGGGCAATACCAGCCAGTTTTCGCCCCAGCAGATACTCCTGGCGGTGCAAGATGCGATTTTCTCCGACCGTTTCCGCGACGGAACGGTTATCGAGTTTTGAAACCCATCAGTTTTTCATGCTCGGGTGCGGGATGCAGATAGTACGGCTGAGCGAGCTTGACCGACTGCTGGAACGAATTCTCGACGGTGAAAAGGTCGATCAATCGACCCTCTCCGGGGAGGAACGTCGTCTCCTGGAGCAACTGGTCAACGCGTCCGGTGCGGCCATGCCGGGCCTGGATTCCGCGTGTGGCGAACACCCGGACTTCGCGTCCGAGATTTCTGCTGCCATCCTATCGGGCGACGTGCGGGCAGGGATGCGCGTCGGTCCGTTCCGCCTGGGCGAACGAATCGGCGCCGGTGGCATGGGCGTGGTTTTCAAGGCCTGGCGATGCGAGGGTGACTTCGAACAATGCGTAGCCCTCAAGCTCGTCGGCGCCGCTGCGGGCGACCCGCTGCTGGTCAGGATGTTTCACCGCGAACGCTCGATGCTGGCGCAGCTCGAGCACCCCAATATCGCGCGATTGATCGATGGCGGGGTAGGGGAGGCGCAACGCCCCTGGTTCGCGATGGAGTTCATCGACGGGCAGCCGGTGCATGATTACGCAAACCAGCACAAGCTGTCGGTTCGGGGACGCTTGGGCCTGTTGCTGCAGGCCTGCGATGCGCTGGAGCATGCTCACAGGCGACTGATCCTGCATCGCGACATCAAGCCGGCCAACCTGCTGGTCGACTCGACCGGCATGCTTCGACTGGTCGATTTCGGGCTGGGCCGCATATTCGATCCCGATCGCGTCGCCGATGCCGAAACCACGATCGGCGCCGGGCGCATGACGCCTGATTACGCCAGCCCGGAACAGGCCCGTGGAGAGCCCGTCTCCCTGGGCTCCGAGGTCTATCAGCTCGGCCTGGTGCTGCACGTGCTGCTGACCGGCGAGTTGCCGTATCGGCTTTCCGGACACACCGCTTTCGAAATTGCGAACACGATCAACCAGGCGACCATACGGCCGCCGAGCGAGCGCTGGCGCGACAACCAAATCGACGAAACGGTCGCCGAGTGCTTTCGTGAACCGCCCCGGAAACTGCGTCGGGCCCTGCGCGGCGATCTCGACAATATCGTATTGACCGCGCTCGCGCGCGATTCGCAAGCTCGCTACGCCACCGTTGCGGAATTTGCCGCCGACTTGCGTCGTCACCTCGAGCAACTCCCGGTCAAGGCACGCGCGGCAACCCGGCGCTACCGACTTTCGCGTTTCGTGCAACGCAACAAGGCGGCCGTGAGTGGCACTGCGGCGTTTATCGGCCTGCTCCTGGCGTCCGTGGTCTTGCTTGGGATGCAGTCCCGGCAACTGGCTACCGAGCGCGACAGGGCGGCGCTGGAGTCGCAACGCGCCCAGGTCGAGACGGCCAAGGCGCGACAGGTGCGCGACTACCTGGTCAGCCTTTTCGAAGAGGCCTCACCGCTGAACGACGGCGGCCGCGATATCACGGCCTACGAGCTGCTGCAGCAGGGTGCGGCGTCTGTCGATGCACTGGACGATGAACCCGAGGTGCAGGTGGAGATGCTGCTTTCCCTGGCGATCGCCAATCGTAATCTGCTGGATTTCGATCAGGCCGCAGCGCTGCTCGACCGCGCACTGGCCCGATTGAAGGCAATGCCCGATGCGCCGGTAGCAGACTACGCGGAGGTCATGATGTGGCGCGGGCGAGTGGCAGCCTTGCAAAACGATCATCAGATGGCTCTGGACTACCTGAATCGGGCCAACGCCCGGTTGGAGGGTGTGGCGGGTCGCCCGGTTCTGCACGCCACATCCCTGCGTAACCTGGCGATCACCCTGGCCAATCTGCGGGAGTTCGAACGTGCCGAGTCCACGTTGCAACAGGCCCTGGCAATCTACTCCGACAAGCGCGGATTCGAAGCCGAACGACACTTGATCGTCAATGATCTGGCCGCGTTCTACAACTTCACTCGGCAGCCCGAGAGGGCGTTGCCGATGTTCGAGGACGTGGTCGCCTATCGCATCGCCACTCTTGGAGATGCCCACCCAGACACGCTTCACGCCCAGGGCAACCTGGCTGCAACCGCGATGGACTTGGGCCGTCTTGATCAGGCCCGCTCGGTGTTCGAAGCACTCGGTCCGCGTATGCGTGAACTCTACGGGAGCGACAGCGACGAATTCGGCCGGGTCCAGTACCGGCTGGGACGGATCGCGCTGGAGCAGGGGGATTACGCGCGCAGTGCCGAGCTGCTGGCCGAGGCGAGGCGGATTCGGCGACTCAGCCGCGGGCCCGATGACGGCAATCTGGCCACCATCGTTTCCTGGCAGGCGGCCCTCGCCGAACGCCAGGGCGACCTCGTCCTGGCGGTGAGTCATCTGGAGGATGCACTCGCAATCTACGACCGAATCAGGCCGGAACCTCATCCATCCAAGCTCGAGTTGCGGATATCCCTTGGCGAAACGCTCGACCGGCTGGGGCGTCGTGACGATTCCCTGGCTGTCTATGTGCGGGCCTTTCAGTCGCTTGGTGACTACGCCGATCCGTTCGCTGTCCGGACCGCCGAGGGTCTCGTTGCGCTGGCGCGCGATAGCCTCTCAGCCGACGAGTCCGAGCGTGCGAGTATGGCCCTGGATTACGCACGACGCGCCGCCGAAGCCGCTACGGATACGGAGCAAAAGTCCGAACTATTCGAGCAGATCGATCAGTTGTGGAACTCGATCGAACCGTAAAGTAAGGCCGGATTCCGCTCGGGAGATCCCTGACGAATCTCCATTGGGCGGGCGGCAAGCCGACATTGATGTTGCGCCCCGGCAATGCGCTCACTGTTGTTCGAAGCGATCCTGGAACAACTTGTCGTTGCCGGTCTCATATGGTCCAAGGTCGACAATGCCGTCGTTGATTCTCGAAAAGCCATCGAGATCCGTGCTGATGCCGCTCACGAATGCGTTCTCACCCATATCGATCACCGGCGAGGTGTCGCGCAGGCGCAGGTTGCCGGCCGGGCTGGGTGCAGCGATCGGGCTGACCGGGGTAAGGAACTTGGGGTTGTTGTTCGGGTCGGTGCCGTCGAGCGTTCCGCTGCCCGGGAATTCGCCGGCCGGGTAGCCCTGCAGCAGGCTGTTGCTGACCTCGACGATGTTGCTGGCGGAATAGTCGTCCATGGTCGCTTCCGCCGTACCCGTGCCCGAGCTGTCGCGGTTGTTCCAGATGGCGGTGTTGCGAAACGTCATCTGGAGGGGTCTGTCTATCGCACCGCCGCGCAACTGCGCGTCATTGCCGGTCATCGCCACGTTGGTCAGAACCCGGTTGCCATCGGTGCCGCCTTGGTTAAACAGGCCGCCGCCCAGGTTGGCCAGGTTGCCGCTGAACAAACCATTGATCATCTCGAATGGCGTATCTTGCTCCGTATACATGCCGCCGCCGTCGAGCGTCGCGCTATTGCCTCTGAACGCCACGCTTGTCATCTGCAGGCTGGAGTCGACGCTGTTGGTCGCTCGATAGGATAGCCCACCGCCCTTTTCAGAGCTGTTTCCGATAAGCGCGATATCGGCCAACGTGGCCTGGCTGTTGAACAGGTCGAGTCCGCCCCCGGCGATGACGGACGCGTTGTTTTCGAAGCTTACCTGGGTCAGGGTCACACTCGTCGGATCGAAATTGACGCCAAGCGAAGCGCCGCCACCCTCTCTGTCACTTTCATTCTCCCGGAATATGACATTGTCCATTACCACGGTGTTGTCCCCAGAGGAAAGGCCGCCGCCCGCGCCTTCGGCGTCGTTGCGGAAGAAGGTGACGCCCTCGATGAGCAGATCATCGCCGACGCTGCGCAGTCCGCCGCCTCTCGCATCGCTGTTGCCGTGTCGAATCGTCAGGTCGCTGAGCTCAAAATAGGTGTTGTCGTTGACGCTGATGACCCGATCACCGGCCTGGCCCTGGCTTGCCGCAGCCTGGATGATCGTGCCATGGCGGGATGCGCCGCGTATGTCCAGCGCCTTGTCGACAACAAGCGTCTCGGTGTAGACCGCATCGGCCACGATCACGCCATCCCAGGGTTGCGCCGAATCAATCGCATGCTGGATGGTTGCGCACGGGCTGGCCGGGGTCGAGCAGTCGTTCACGCCACCTTCGTCATCGCCACTCACGCCGTCGACATAGCGAAGCGCCAGACCCAGGGACGCCGTAGCCAGTGATGTTGGGCCCTGGCTGACAGCGAATTGCAGCGAGCCATTGAGAAAACTCGGCACGGTTTGAAAGCTCGCGTTGTCTGCGGTCAGAAGATCTTCAAAGCGAGTGCCGGGGGAAATATTGAAGTCCGGATCGAAGGTCGGGCTCAGTCTTCTCCGGCTGAACGGTGAGTTGTCCTCCTCGATCGAGATATTGATCGTGTTGTTGAATCGGTCGAGGAAAACCTCGGCCTTGTCATCGGGTTCGTTGTTGCTGGAAAACCGAATCACCGGCGCATTGTTCGGATTCGGTGGTTCCGGCACCAGGTCGATGGCCCAGGAGGTCATCTCGTAGAATCGGATGCTGGCCGGATTGGAAAGTGGATTTGAGAGGTCGATTTCGAAGAAGCCGGAGAAAGTGGCGTTGTCGTAGTCGGCGTTCACGCTGAGGCCGTCGTCGTTCAGCTGGCCTTCCAGCGACAGACGCAGGATGTCGGCTGCCAGTGGGGGCGAAACGAGTAGACCGAAAATAGTCAGCGCCAGCATCCAGGATCTGATCATACGAGCAAAATTGTTCGAGCTTGCTGCTTGGTACGGGTCGATTGTGGATGGGTGCATGGTTATTTCCTCGTTTCAAATCGAAAATGCTCGGCCAGCGATCGGTCCTCGATCAGCAGCGTTTCGAGTGCTGCAAGGCGGGCTTCCAGTTCGACGTTGCGCTCGGAAAGCGCCTCGATCCGGCTGGCTTGGGTCGTGAGTGCGGATACTTCGGTGCGAAGCTCCTCGATGCGCGCGTCCTGGGCCTGGATGAAGGCCTGCTGCTCCTGGATGGCTTTCAGCGCGATGACGGAAAAACCGGCGTAGTTCACGCCCAGGTACCCGTCCTCTCCCTCCCGGCTGGCCAGCTGGGGAAACTGCTCGGCGACGTCCTGCGCGATCAGGCCGATCTGACGCTTGGTGTCTGGAGCATCGTGATTGAGTCGGTAGTCGACAACCTCGAGAGCGGCGACTCTTCCCAACACGGCCTCGATCGGCTGGATGTCATTCTTGAGCCGCCTGTCAGAGAGCTGGATCCACGTGCCATCATTTCTTACATACGCGACCACGCTCGTGCTGTCATTCCCGGAATCGTAGTTGAAGAGCAGAGACGTTCCGGAGGTATGAATATCCCATCGCCGCCCCTGGTTATTCTCAAACCGAATGCCATCCGGCGTTCCCGAGGATGTGTTCAGACCGCCAAGATGCAGATTGGTGGCTGGCGCATTGGTGTTGATTCCAACCCCGCCGGCAGCGCGGATCAGAAACTGATTTGGCGCAGTTGACGTGAAGGAGCCATTCGGGGCAGCGGAGTCAGCCCAGATGAAAGTTCCTCGGTCTCCGTCCGGACCTCCTTCTGGAACCCCCGAACAACCATAGCTTGAAAAATCTGCCCCACTTGGTGGACGAACTTTTGCCCCGGCTCCACCGGCCCAACTGAATTCACCGCCTGCACAATTGTTGAAACCACCCGGTGCCACGCTATATCGGCCTGCGATATTCTGGCGCCCCCCGCTCACAGTACTCCATACTCCCGCCGCTCGGTTACGCCAGCCGCCACTTACAACACTTTCAGTTACGGCAGTATTCATCCAACCTCCACCTACCGTACTGAACTGCCCGAACGTCTCATTCAGATGACCGCCACTCACCGTGCTCATGCTTCCACTTGCGGAGTTTTCAACACCACCGGAAATCGTGGCGGCAAAGCCAGGGGCTTCATTCTGATGACCACCACTGATGTTAGATGACTCGCCGCCAGCCTCATTCGAACTACCCCCGCCAATGGAGCTCATTTCGCCGTTTGCAGTATTGCTGTCGCCACCGCCAACGGTACTCATGGAACCCCTAGCGGTGTTGCTTTCGCCACCGCCAACGGTGCTAAATCCACCATGTGCCGAATTTCTTGAGCCACCGCCAACGTGTTGCTCGCGGTATTGATCCATCCGCCGCCGACGGAGCTTGAAATACCGCTGGCGGTGTTGCTGCTACCGCCGCCAACGTGGGCTCCTGTATTGGCAGAGTTGCCGGCGCCTCCTCCAATGGAACTTAGAGTTCCAGATGCCTCGTTACTCGCGCCGCCGCCGACTGTACTGCCTCTTTCAAAGGCCTTGTTATTGACGCCCCCGCCGACGGTGCTGTAAATACCTGTTGCGAGATTGGGGCCGGCATCAAACCCGCCGCCGGAAACAACGCTAGCGGCGGCTGAGGCTTCATTGCCGGAATACCCCAGCGTGAGGGAGGGTGAGAAAAATGATTCGCCACCCAACTCACCTTCACGGGGTTCGAAACTGAATTTCTGAGTCTCGAACAAGTACTCTATTGCGCCGGTAGCCGAGTCGAGCGTGAAAGGCGATGCCCCTTCCGGACCCTCTGGGCCTTGAGGCCCAGAGGGCCCGGGATCACCCTGGGGCCCGGCCGGCCCTTGAGGGCCCTCGGGGCCTTCATTGCCGTCGAGCGCGAACAGCGCTACGGGCGCCGGCCGAATCGGCTGGCGCGGACTCAATGGCGCCCCGTCGACCCAAACCTCGAGAAACCGCGCGCTGCCGTCGAACGCCGCCGGTCCGAAATCCAGCTCTACCTGGAACAGCCCGTCCTCGACCGGCCAGTTGGTCTGGATCACCGTGGTGCCGACCTGGCTGCCGTCAACCAGCGCGTCGTAGAGCTGGAACTGCAGGTTGGCCGTGCCGGTAAACGGCGTACTGTTTTCCTGCAGCTGACCCTGATAGGTGATTGTGCTGTCCTGGGCGGCGACGGGCAGCGCCATCAGTACTGCAATGACCATGGATGCGATGCGCAACATCGAAATTTCCTCGGCGTGAATCAATGTCCTGAAGGGCTATCCGGATTCCGCCGAGAAAGTTGGTCATTCGGGTGTGCGCATTGGCTTCAAACGCCGCGAATCTCGCCTTCCTGGCCGATCAAGGGCCGGAGGGTGATAACGAGGCGCTGCCCGTGATATCCACCTGCAGGCTGTAGGTGTTGGAGGCGCCGGCGTAGCCGAAAACCCGGACGA
This sequence comes from Wenzhouxiangella indolica, assembly GCF_042310355.1. Taxonomy (NCBI): domain Bacteria; kingdom Pseudomonadati; phylum Pseudomonadota; class Gammaproteobacteria; order Chromatiales; family Wenzhouxiangellaceae; genus Wenzhouxiangella; species Wenzhouxiangella indolica. Next base: position 174,151 of record NZ_JBHJMR010000002.1, read on the forward strand.
TGTAGTTGCCGCCCTCGCCCGGCGGGATGGTGTAGGCGATGAACTCCGAGTCTGATGTCCCTTGCGAAGAGTCGATGGGGTCGGTTTGGCCTTCGCGGAAGAGCTGCATGTCAAGGTCGCCTTCAGCGTGACTGAAGCTCGACAAGATGGCGAGCTCATCGCCGTCGTCGGCCATAACCACGTAGTGGTCCTGATTGCCGCTGCAAACGATGGCCTCGATTACGGTGCCCGGGACAATCGGCGCGGCCGTTTCGAATTCATCGTTGGGCTCGAAGGCATCGTCCTCGGGACAGGTCAGCGGGCCGCCCGGGCTCGGAAACTCGAAACGGTCGGCGAAAATCAGGTCCTCGACATCGCCTCCGCGACACGCGAAGGGAAGGGCAAGTCCGGTTGCCGTGACGATCACCGCAAGCATTGTTCTTGGCATGGGTCCATTCCTCGGTTGCCGATACTGTTCGGGATACTTATTCGCAAAAGGCGCGGACACCTGGCCATCCACTTGTCGGTAAAGGCCGGGCGGACCGTCATCGAATGGAATGGCCCGGAATTCGGCCGCTTGTCGAATAGAATCGCTGAACCCGCTCGGGAAACCCGGCATCCCCGGCGTCGGGAACCCGAACCCATCTCGATGGAGGCGCAACGTGAGATCAATGCAAGCTGAGAATGCGAGAGGTCCGGCCGCGGTCCCCGAACCGCTGCGGATTCTTCTCGGCCTTGGCCTTGATTACCTTCGCTGGGTGAGCCTCACGCCCATGGTGGTGGTCTGGGCGTTTTACCTGTTCATGGTCGTGTTCATGGTCTACGTCAACTTCGAGGACTCCGTCTGGGACGGGGTGGAGCGTGGTTATGAGACCTACAGCGAATGGTTCGGGCCGATCGACTGGATCGAAGAGCAGGAAGCGGACTATGTGCAACAGCAGGCCGAGCGTGAGAGGGATCCGGACGCTACGGAGCCGCCTTTACAGGAGCCGGTCGAGTTTGACCTGGGGGATGTGATGCCGTGGATCATGAAGGCCTGGGGCATCATCGCCCTGGCGGCGTGGCTGTTTAGCCTGCTGCGCAGCCTGGTCTTTGGTTCACGACCGCCGCGAACCCTTGCGCAGAAGTTGAGGGTCGTGGTCATCTGCGTTCTGGTCGGCTGGGCGCTTTTGTTCGTGGCCTATTTCTTTGGTACCACGACGTATCAGGGCAGTTTTTTCGGCTGGTTCGCGTTTTTTACCGGAATGGCGATCATCGTGATGGTCGTCAGTGCGGTTGTGCTGATGGTCAGTGAACTATTCGAGCTGCTTCGCCGCCAGTTGGAGCCGGAGCGTAGGGCGGTTTTGCCCGGAATCGCCGATTCAGCCCGCTGAATCCGTTTCCTCGGTGCCGGCAAGAATGCGACCTGCCGGATGTAAGCGCGAATCTGGCTGGGTACGATCGAATCAACGGCGGCTGCCCGAACCGTTATGATGCTGGCAGGATCAACAGCTGTTCGGTGGTTCCGTGATCAAGCTACCGCTGGTCGACCGACTCAAGTTCATTGTCGAGCGTCAGTTCGTCAAGGGCGCCGGATTTCAGTTGTTGGTCGTGGCCGCGGTCATCGGACTGATTTCCCTGACGGGCGGCCTGGCCCTTCGATTGGGTGGCGGCGGCGAAGGGGTCGCGGACGCGATCTGGTGGGCCTTCCTGCGGCTGACCGATCCGGGTTACCTGGGCGATGACGAGGGTGCCTGGCGGCGCATCGTCTCGACCGTTCTGACGGTTAGCGGCTACGTTGTCTTCCTGGGCGCGCTGGTGGCGATCATGACGCAGTGGTTGATCGCCCGCATGCGCGAGTTCGAGCGCGGGCTCACGCCGGTGGCGATGCGCCAGCACGTCGTGATCATCGGATGGACCAACCGAACGCTGCCGCTGCTGCGCGAGCTGGTCGGATCCGATCGGGCCCGAGAGCAATTCCAGAGCGCCTTCGGCATCCGGCGCCTGCGCTCGGTCGTGCTCTCCGACAGTGTCTCGGCAGCCCAGGCGCAGGCGCTGCGCGTGGACTCCGGTCTCGGTCGCCGGGCCAGGCATGTCGTTCTGCGAGACGGCTCGCCGCTCGAGGAAGAGGCCATTCATCGCGCCGGATGCCTGAATGCCGCGGTGGTCATCATGCCCACCGATTTCGCCCGGGCCGACAGCCTGGTCAGTGCCGATGTGGCGACGATCCGTTCGCTGTTGTCGATCGACTCGCGCGCCTCGCGTTTTGGCCAGCCGCCGCCCCTGGTAGTGGCCGAAATGCAGGACATTCGGCACATGGGCATGGCGCGCAGCGCCTACCGTGGGCCGCTGGAGATCGTGGCTTCCGATGATGCCATCAGCCGGCTGCTGGTGCAGAACGTGCTGCATCCCGGGCTGTCAGCTTTCTACCGCGAAGTGCTGACGGCCCGCCAGGGCAATGAAATCCTGCTTCGCCGGGCCGGGGATCTTGCCGGGGCGAGGTTGAAGGAAGTCGCGGGCCAGTTTCCGCACGCCGTCGTGATGGGGATCGTTCGCGGATCCGGTGAGGAAACGCATGCGCTGCTCAATCCGCCCTCGGCCACCCGCATCGAAGCGGGTGACAAGCTGGTGCTGCTCGCAAGCAGCCTGGCCGATACCCAGCCCACGCGGAATGCGGGTGAGCGTCTTTCTCCGATCGAACGCGGAAGTGCCCGGCGGCCGTTGCGTCAGGGGGCGCGGAAGCATCGGCTCCTGATCCTCGGCTGGAACCAGCGTGTGCCCAACCTGCTCGACGAGTTCGGTAGCTATGCCGATCACCGCTTCGAGGTTCGCCTGGTTTCTTCGGTCGATGTCGCCAAGCGCCAGGAAGAGATCGAGCGCTATTCGCCCCGGGCAGCGCGTGTCCCGATCGAGCATGTCCGTGATGACTTCCTGCTTGCCGGCAGTCTGCGCGCCACGCATCTCGAAGGCTTCTCGTCGGTCCTCGTGCTGGCCAGCGACCATGCGGGCAGCGAGGAGGCCGCCGATGCGCGGACGATTGTGGGGCATCGACTGGTCGACAGCTTGCTGGCCGGCCAGGAACGGCGACCGCAGGTTCTGGTCGAGCTGGCCGACGCCGCCAACGAGGGGTTGACGCGAGTGGCCGGCGTGGAATCGGTGATCAGCCCGATGATTGTCAGCCACCTGCTGGCGCGCATTGCCCTGCAGCCGGCGATTCGCCGGATCTTCGACGAGCTGTTCACCGCTGGCGGACCCGAGATCGAGTTCCGCGCGCTTTCCGAGTATGGCTTGCGTGGCGGCGAGCGGTTCGGGGAGATGGAGTTGGCTGTGGCCGCTCGCGGTGAGACCCTGCTCGGCGTGCAGGCTGGCCCGGAATCCCGTCTCGCGCTCAATCCACCGCGAGATCAGCCTTTCGAGGAAGGTGCAATCGGGCTATGCGTCCTGACCACGATGGAAGGGCGGTCGGGTTAATCGTAGCGGGTTCCGGGTGTGCTAGAAGTTCCGGTCAACCCGTGGGCGGCATTGCGCCCGCCGCTCGGCGAATCGGATTAGTTCGACTTCGTGGTCGAGTCGATGCGGCCCGGCTGAGAGACGTCGCTTAAAATTGTCCAGGGGGCCGCTTATAGTGGCGGGGCCAGGATCGTCGGATCCTGGCTATTGCCAAGAGGGAACCCCATGCGTCGCCTGTTCGTCCTGATTTTTCTGTCGTTTTTCTCCTGTGTGTCCGTTGCCCAGAGCGTTGATGTCTCGGTTCTGATTGACCGGGGTGGGTCCGGGGCCTGCTCCGTGAACGCGGTCGATCCTGTCAGCGGGGTGGTTGCCCGGCTGAGGGCCAGCGTAGACCCGGCCACGGCCCAGGTGGATGCCTTGACCCTGGAGCGCTGCGAAGGCGGCTCTTTTGGCGCACCGCAGACATTGAACGGCGGCTATCCGGTGGGCTTGAACAACGGCGAGGGTGGGGCTGACGTGGTTGAACTGGCGGTTCATGCCGCCCAGCTCGGCAGCGGTTCGGCGCAGTATTCATTCACGATGATGGCCGACGACGGTAGCTCCGTGGACCAGGCGGCCGGTGGTGGCCTGGGCATTACGGTGCCGGTGCCGCTGGCGCCTTGGGCCATGCTGCTGTTGGCGGTTGCACTGCTTGCGATTGCCTTGTGGGCGCTCAGTCGCCATCGCGGCCCGACGGCCCTGCTGCTGGGCCTGCTTGCGGTCACGGCCTGGGCAGCGCATTTCATGCTCGATGGTGAAGTGGCCGACTGGGCGGGAGTGAGTCCGATCATCGACCCGGCGGGTGACACCACCGCCGGCGGCAACCGCGCCGATATCCTGGCGGTTTTCACCGCGCAAGAGGATGGCCGACTGTGGTTCCGAGTCGACCTGGCCGATATCGAGAACGCCGCACCTACCGCGGCCGACGACATTTTTACTACCGATGAGGACACCGTCCTGACCGGCGAAAACGTGCTGGCCGACAATGGCGCCGGCCCCGACTCGGACCCCGACGGCGATACCTTGGCGGTCACCGGCTTCGATGCGACCAGCGCCGAGGGCGCGGCGGTCAACATCGCGGCCAACGGTGATCTCGACTACGACCCGACCGGCGTGGCTGCGCTTCAGGCCCTGGCTGTCGGCGAGTCTCAGGACGACACGTTCACCTACACCATCGAGGATCCCGACGGCAGCGCCGACACGGCCACGGTGACGGTGACCGTCGACGGGGTCAATGACGCGCCGACGGCGAGCGATGATGCCTTTGCCACCGACGAGAATACGCCAATCACCACAACCAGCGTGCTGGCCAACGATACTGATCCGGATACCTCCGATACGCTGTCGCTCGACTCGATCGATACCACCGCAACCGCCGGCGTAGTCACCGACAACGGCGACGGTACTTTCGACTACGACCCGAACGGTCAGTTCGACAGCCTGGGTGACGGCGACAGCGATACCGATACGTTTGACTACACGGTCACCGACAGTAACGGCGGCACGGACACGGCCACGGTGACGATCACCATCACCGGCATCAACACCGCGCCGGTGGCCAGCGACGATGCCTTTGCCACCGACGAGGACAGCGCGCTGACCACCGGCGATGTGCTGGCCAACGACAGCGATGCCGAGGGCGACACGCTCAGTGTTGACTCGATCGATACGATTGGCACCCAGGGATCGGTCACCGACAATGGTGATGGTAGCTTCGGCTACGACCCGAACGGACAGTTCGAGGCCCTGGCCCAGGGCGACAGCGATACCGATAGCTTCACCTACACCGTCAGTGACGGCAACGGCGGCACGGATACCGCGACGGTCACGATCACCATCAACGGCGTCAACGACGCCCCGACGGCCAATGACGACGCCTACATGACGGATGAGGATATCGAGCTGGTTGTGCCCGTACCCGGTGTGCTCGGCAATGACGACGATGTCGACACCGGCGATACGCTCACCGCGGTACTGGATGCCGATGTGTCCAACGGAGCGCTGAACCTGAACGCGGACGGTTCGTTCAGCTATACCCCGGCTGCCGACTTCAACGGCACCGACAGCTTTACCTACCACGCCAATGACGGTAGCGCCGACTCCGCTACGGTGACGGTGACCATCACCGTAAACGCGGTCAACGACGCGCCGTCGTTCACGGCCGGAAATCCGCCGGCGGTCGATGAGGACGCCGGGGCGCAGACGGTCAACGGCTGGGTGACGTCGTTCGATCCGGGCCCGAACGAGGGCGGTCAGTCGGTGCTGGCCTATACGGTCAGCAATGTCTCCAACGGCGCGCTGTTCAGCACCGGTCCCACGGTCGATACCGCGGGCAACCTGAGCTACACGCCGGCGGCGGACGCATTCGGGACATCGGAGTTCGACGTCGCCGTCCAGGATGACGGCGGCACGGCCAACGGCGGCACCGATACCAGCCCGGTCCAGACCTTCACGATCACGGTCAATCCGGTCGATGACCCGCCGGTGGCGGTCGACGATGCCACGACGCTGACCGAAGACGATCCGGCCACAACGATCGACGTGCTGGCCAACGACACCGACATCGACGGCGGGCCGATTAGCGTCACCGGGGTTACCCAGCCGGCCAACGGCAGCGTGGCCATCACAAACGCCGGAGCCGATCTGACCTACGAACCGGATCCGGACTACTGCAACGACGGCAGCCCGACCGACGAGTTTGCTTACACCCTGAACGGCGGCTCGACGGCGACGGTGGCCGTGACGGTGACATGCGTCAACGACGCCCCGAACGTTGTGTTCCCGACTGCCGGCGCCAACTTCGACATCAGTACCGGCCCGGTCAACCTGGATCCGGCCGGGACGCTGACCGATGTTGATTCCAACCAGTTCAGCCGCGTCGAGACCACGCTCGACATCGGTGGCCCCTGCGATCCGTCCGATACGCTGACCGTCGAAGACCAGGGCACCGGCGCGGGCCAGATCGGCTTTGATGGCACCACGGTCAGCTTCGAAGGCACGCCGATCAGCACCTCGGTGGAGCCCTGGGCCTGCGTTGATCCGGGTTTCGGCGCGCAGATTCCCTTCACTATCGAACTCGGCACCAATGCCGACCAGGCCGCGACCGAAGCGCTGCTGCGCGCGCTCCAGTTCTCCAGCACCTCGGCCGACGACGCTACGCGCAGCGCCGAATCGGCCGTCACCGATGACGGTGGCGCCACCGGCAGCGCGGTCCAGACCATCAACTTCGACGAGGCGCCCGAGGCCAGCTCGTCGGTCGACAACGAGACCAACCTGGACCCGTCCGCTGGTGTGACCGTCGACTTCTCTGAAAACGTCGATATCGATGCTGGCGCATTCACGTTCGAATGCGACAGCACGCCGGTGGCCTTTACGACCAGTCCGCCGCTGCCGGCAACCGGCATTGCCACAATCAACCTGATCCCGGACTCGGACCTGACCCCGGGTGCGGTCTGCACGGTCACCGTCCTGGCTGCGAACGTGCGCGACAGCGACACCATCGATCCGCCGGACAACATGGTTGCCGATGCGGTGTTCGGCTTTGTCGTCGAGGCGCCGCCGCAGGTCGACGCCCTGTCGCCGGCTGATGGCAGCAGCAGTGTCGAACCGGGCGCCAATGTGGTCATCGGTTTCGACGAGCCGGTTAATCTCAACGGCAACTGGTTCACGCTGCAATGCGGCGCGACGACGTTCAGCCCGGGCAACGGCAACGTCAACGTGACCAGCAACGACGTGAGTAACACGCAAGTCACGCTGGACCCGGACACCGATTTCGGCTTCGGCTCCAACTGTGTGCTGGATATCTTCGCCGATGTAAGCAACGGCGTGAACGACCAGGACAGCGCCGATGGCCCCGGGCTGGACACGCTCGACGGCAACGGCGACGGCGTCGGCGGCGACGACTTCACGGCCAGCTTCGACGTCGAAGCCGCACCGGAAGTCATCGCGACGACGCCGGCAGATAGCGCCACCGATATCGCAGGCAATACCGACGTCGTCATCGACTTCAGCGAACCGGTCACGGCCGGGGCAGGGGCGTTCGTGCTCGAATGCCCGGGCACGATCAGCCTGACGGCCAGCGCCAATGTCGATCAGGACCAATACACGCTGACCCCGGGTACCGATCTGCCGGGCGGCGAGACCTGCACCGTCACTGTCGTCGCTGCTGAAATCAGCGATGTCGACAGCATCGACCCGCCGGACAATCCCGACGCCGATTTCGTGTTCAGTTTCACCATCGACGAAGCCCCGGTGCTCGACAGCGTCCAGGCCGAAGTCGGAAACACGCTCACGACAGTCATCGACGGCACGACGCTGGGCAATGTCGATGAGGATACGACCATCGCGCTGGGGTTCTCGGAGCCGGTCAACGTGACCAACGACGGCGTATCCCTGATCTGCACCGACTCCGGCACGGTCGCCACGCCCACCGATCTGGCCATCGGCGGCGACGGCACGGCCACGATCACGCTGACCCGTGCCTCGGGCACCTTCAGCAGCGGCGAGACCTGCGAGCTCGGATTCAACGTCACTGAAATCAACGACGCCGACGCCAACGATCCGCCGGACAACCTCGAGCCGGTCACGGGGACGTTCGCCTTCGAGATCACCCCGGTCGTCAACGACGACGCCCGCACCGTCACCGCGCAGCTGGAAGCGGCCTACACCGACGGCAGCGCCGGCGGCAACGACGACCACCTGCTGGTCAACGACGACTGCACCGGCTGCACGCTGACCTTCGGCGAAAGCGACGCGAGCGTCAACAACGCCGGCGACACGGCCACGTTCAGCGACGGCGCGATCGTCACGGTCAACAACGACGGCAGCTTTACCTACAACCCGCCGCCGGGCGTTACCGGAACGACCGACACGTTCGTCTACCGCCTGACCACGCCTGCCGGCAGCTTCGACGAGGCCACCGTCACGATGACCATCGACGGCCCGGTGATCTGGTACGTCGACGCCGACGCGACCGGCCCGGTCTACAACGGCACCGCGGCGTTCCCATTCGATGACCTGGCCGTTTCCGGAAACGGCTTCGATGGATCACCCGGCGATGTTGCCGGCGCGACCGTATTCGTCTACGACTCGGCCAGCGACAACTCATCGGTGCAGTGTGGCCTGACCCTGCTCGATAATCAGACCGTGATCGGCGAAGGCGAAGCCGCCGGCACGCTTGACGCGCTGACCGGGCGTTCGCCGGTGGCCGAGACCGTACTCGCGCCCGACACGACCGGCGCCCACCCGCAGCTGGCGAGCAGCGGCGACTGTCTAACGCTGGGCAGCGGCAATACCGTTCGCGGCCTGGATATCGGCGACACGACGTCGGGCTACGCGTTCGCCGACGGCGGCGCGACGATCGGAACGGCGACCATCACGGACGTGGGCGTCAACGGCACCGGCGGCATCCTGAGTATTGTCAACGGCGGCACGCTGAACGCGAGCTTCAATGAAACCTCGGCGACCTCGGCACCGGATACCGAGATCGAGCTCGTCAACGTCGGCGGCACGCTGGACAGCGCAAGCGGTTCGGTCGCCCATTCCGACGCAGGATCGGGCACCATCTCGATTTCCGGCGGCAACATCGGCGGCACCGTCGCGGCCTCGTTCAATCAGACCGCCGGCAACGGCCCGCTGCTTCGGGTGCACGGCGGGCACACCGGGTCGCTGACGTTCAGCGGCGCGATGACCGCATCGGCCGGCACCGGGTTGCAGTTTGACAACGCCGACGGCACCTACAACCTGTCCGGCCAGGCCCAGATCAGCGGCGGCGATGCGGGGGTCAACGTTGTCAACGGCAGCGGCGGCACCCTGAACATCACCAATGCCGGTTCCTTGATCGAAGGCATCCAGGGCGTTCCGTTCCGGGTCAACAGCAGCACGATGAACATCGACTACGATGGCGGCATCGCGCACACGCTGGACGCGGGCTCGTTGCTGTCGTCGCGCACGGTCGAGATCATCGGCGGGACGGGCACGATCTCGCTGGACGGCCTTGTGCTCGCGGGCTCCAACCAGCCTCAGGGTCAGGCCACCGCCGAAGTGCTGTACCTGCAAGCGACCGGCGCGACGAACCCGGTCTCGTTCAATTATGTCGATGCGACCACTCGGGACACGGCGACCGCGAAGGGTCTGACCAGCGGAAACATCGCGATCGACCGGCTGCGGGTCCGATGCGACGGCAACCTGACGGTCGGTGGGGATACGCACTGCCTCGACTTCAGCGACGTCACATCCAACGGCGTGACGGTCGAAGCCCTCGCGGCGGTTCTGAATAACGCAGGCGGTTTGGGCGGGGCGATCTCTCTGGTGAACACCCCGGGCGTCTGGACCGTCGAAGACATCTCCGGTGGTCTTTTCAGCCGCTTCGAGAACGCCATCTTCGGCAACAACTTCGGCACGCTGAACCTGGCAACCGTCAATAGTGCTACTTCGCCCGGTGGTGTGGCGACCGGCACCGTTTGGAGTGATGAGGCGGCCGCAGTCGATCTGGAGAATGGCACCATCAATATCCAGATCGGCAATCTGCAGGCCTTCAATTCGGTCACCGGCCTTCGGTTGGTCAATACGAACGGGCCTGGCCTCGAAGTGCTCGACGGCCAGATCCCGAACACAACCGGCGACAGCGTGGAGTTGACCGATACCGGCAACATCATCCTCAACTCCATCGAAATCTCGGGTAGCGCCCTGAACGGCATTCGTGGACAGAACGTCACCAATTTCACGCTCAGTAATTCCCTGGTGACCAACAACGGCAATCCGATCGAAGGAATCGGCCTGCTGTTCGACAACCTGTTGGGCACCGCCACGATCTCGAACACCACGATCAGCGGTTCCACCACGCACAATGTCAAAATCGATAACGATACCGGCACCCTGGCCGACCTGGTAATCGAGGACAGCATCATCCGGGATACCCCAGTCGGAACGGGAGCGAATGGCGTTCTGCTCCAGGCGATCGGAACGGCATCGATGGGCACCACGGTGATCAATTCCAGCTTCATTGCCAACAAGTCCAACGGCATCCAGGCCGATGCTGGCGGTACGTCGGGGTCGTCGGTCCGGGTGGATGTCGACAACAGCACCTTCACCGGCGCGGGCAACAGCGATCCAACTGACCCGGCCGCGCAGAATGCAGGTGTGAACGTGTCGACATCCAGCTCAGGCTCGGCCTCATTCTCAATCACCAACAGCACCTTTACCGGTCATCGCGCCATCGGGATCAACTTCTTCGCCAACGCGTCGACTTCAGCCGCCACCACCGTGACCGGTTCCATTCTCGGGAACACGATCGGTACCCAGGGAGTCGCCAACTCCGGTAGCGCGATCGGCAATGGCATCGACATTTCCAACGAAGGCGCGAACCGGATTGACGTGCTGATCGACAACAACACCGTTCAGGGGGTGGGTGACGGCGCCGGCAATGGGTTCGAAGGCATTTTCATCAACGACATTGTCAACGCAGGCAGGATGAATGCAACGGTGACCAACAACATCATTCGCGACATCTTCGATGACCGGGGCCTTGTCATTCAGGAACGGGTGGGCGGTACGCATTGCTCGGATGTATCCGGCAATACATTCAGCAACATCGGAGGCATTTCGGATATGCGGGTTCGCCAGACCTCGGGAACACATAACGTCGTCCAGGCGGATCCGAGCGGCGCCGCCCCGAATCTCAGCACGGTCAACGGCAATGCGAGCGTTACCGTCTCTGGAGTAATCAGCTTTGGTGTTGGGTCAGCGTGCCCGACGCCGTAATCGAGGCCCATCAACCCGTTCGCCCACTGGTTATCGGGTAGGATTGTGGACTGGTTTCGCTGACAAGTGGGATATCGATGGACTTCACGCCGTCTGAAAAAGGGCAGGGCATTGCCCGACGACTGCACCGTTTCATGCGCGACGAAGTCGAGCCGGTGGAGCCCGAGTTTCACCGGCAGATGGCCGCGCTCGACAATCCCTGGCAGGTGCTGCCGGTCATTGATGAACTGAAGGCGAAGGCAAGGGAAGCCGGGTTGTGGAATCTCTTCCTGCCCGACGACGAGTTGGGGCAGGGGCTTTCCAATCTCGACTACGCGCCGCTGGCCGAGCGCATGGGCCGCTCCCTGATCGCGCCCGAGATCTTCAACTGCAACGCGCCCGATACCGGCAACATGGAGGTGCTCTACCACTACGGGTCAGATGAACAAAAGGATCAGTGGCTCAAGCCCCTACTGGCTGGCGAGATTCGCTCGGCTTTCTGCATGACCGAGCCCGAGGTCGCCTCCTCGGATGCTACCAACATGGAAGCGACGGCGACCGTCGAGGATCACAAGGTGGTGCTCAACGGCCGCAAGTGGTGGTCGACCGGCCTGGGTCATCCCAACTGCCGGGTCGTGATTTTCATGGGCCTGACCGACCCCGATGCCGAGCGCCACTACCGGCACTCGATGGTGCTGGTGCCGCTCGACACTCCCGGCGTGAAGATCGAGCGCATGCTCAACGCCATGGGTTTCCACGACGCGCCGCTGGGCCATGGGGAAGTCAGTTTCACCGACGTGCGTCTGCCGAAATCGGCCATCATCGCCGGGCCCGGCAAGGGCTTCGAGATTGCCCAAGGCCGTCTCGGGCCGGGCCGCATCCATCACTGCATGCGGCTGATCGGGCTTTCGGAGCGGGCGCTGGAACTGGCCTGCCGCCGTTGCCTCGAACGCGAGGCCTTCGGGCGGCCGCTTGCGAAACTGGGAGGTAACGGTGAGCGCATTGCCGAGGCGCGCATCGCCATCGAGCAGGCGAGGCTACTTGTGCTCAAAGCGGCCTGGAGCCTGGACAATCGCGGTATTGCGCGTTCGATGAGCGAGGTCAGCCAGATCAAGGTGGCTGTGCCGTCCATGGCGCAGCGCGTCATCGACATGGCCATGCAGCTCCACGGCGGGGCGGGAATGAGCGACGACTTTCCGCTGGCTGCCGCCTGGACCGGGGCCCGGGCGCTGCGTATCGCCGACGGACCCGACGAAGTGCACCGGGCGCTGGTCGCCCGCTTTGAACTGTCCAAGTACAAGCACGGCTGATTGCTTGCAATGCATCTGGTGCCGCCGGTTCGCTTCGAAAAACGGCTGGAATGCCCGTCCTGCCGAAAGCTCACGCCACTGGCGGAAGCCTCATGCGTCCATTGCGGTGGCGGCATCCCGGACAAGTGGCGCCGGGACGAACGGCAACGCCTGGAAAAGCGGCGACGGCATGCCTGGATCGGCTCGGCCGTTGTGCTTCCCTTGCTGCTCGTGCTGCTGACCCTGATCTTTCACAGTTGCGGCGTTGAGTCTGATCGGGCCATGCCGTTTTCTTTCGAGCGAGCAGGGCCCTATCCAGTCGCGTCGGTCCTTGCGGCTTCGATCACGCAGTTGCGTCCGCCCGCCTTGGCCTTGTAGAGCGCCTGATCGACGCGTTGAACGGCCTTTTCCCAGGTCTCGTCAGGTATTCCGATTTCAGCGACGCCGAGGCTCGTGCTGCACCGGGTCGTTGTCGTATCGAACGCCCAGCTCTCATTCTCTACCGCCTGCCGCAGGCGCTCGGCAACTTCCAGTGCCGGCTTGAGCGGCGTGTGGGGCAGCAGGATCAGGAATTCTTCGCCGCCGGTGCGGAAAACCAGGTCGGCTTCGCGCAGCTGGTCGGACAGGGTGGAGGCAATATCCACGAGCACACGGTCCCCCGCAGCGTGACCGTGTCGGTCGTTGATCGCCTTGAAGTGGTCAAGATCGAGTGCGATGAGTGAAAGCGGCGTGCGGTAGCGCATGGCCGACTCGTACTCACGTTTCGAGAGGTCGCGCATGGCCAGGCGATTGCGCAGGCCGGTCAACGCATCACGCCGCGCCGTGCGGCGCAGTTGCAGTTCCTTGTCACGAAAAATCATCAGCACGAGCAGCATGGTCATGAAGAAGGCGAAGAGCATTCCAGCGAGAAACGCCAGGGCTTGCAGGAGATGCGGGTCGAATGAACTCGACACCGCGCGCGTGATCAGCACGTAGCCCAACCGACCGAGCAGGAACAGCCCGAACGCTGCAAGGAATACGGCCGTCGTGCGCCTGATCAGGACCAGTCCGGCGGCAGGCGCCCGCCAAAGCAGCCAGGCGCCGAACAAGTCGGGCAGGGCCATCAGCACCGAATCGGTAATGAAAGGTGTGGGAAACGTTCGTAGGGCTGCAATATTCATTGACAGCCCCTGCAGCACGGGGATCAGCAAAAGCCAGGCCGCCCCAGGTGAATCTGGATACCGAGCAGGATCAGGATGTGGCCGAAGAGGATCAGGTTGTTGGCCAGGCTCGATGCCACCCAGCCGGGCAACTCAACCTGAAAGGTCAGCAAGAGGTAGCCGGAAAGGTAGCCGAGCCCGTAGAAGAGGCCGCCGATTCCCCAGTGCGGCAGTTCGCGCTGACGCGTGCCGGCGGCCCAGAGCCCGAGCATGGTCGCCAGCAGAATGAAACCGCCGATGCACGAAACCAGGGCCAGGGTTCTTGTGTCGACCAGTACGAGTTCTTTCATGAGCGATCGCCCTTGCGGCAGCCAGTCAGAAAGTGCGGATTCCGCACTTGTCATGGAAGTGCAATCTTCACGCCAACCCGAGGGACGAGTGACCTGGTGCTCGGGGGAAGTAGACTTGTGTCGACGCAAAACGCTTCGGTCATCCGGTTCGTTGCCGGGCCGGTGCCGGTGATTGACACAAGACGACGGACTGTCTGCGGGAGAACTCCGGCGGTGGCCATGGTAGGGTGGTCGGCGATGGGGATGGATTCAACAGAGGGCGCGCCACGTGCGCACTGACAAGCAGGCGGAGGGCTCGGCGGGTGCCCGCTGATTCCGCGCGGCCGCGGCTGACCGTGGCCCGTCGCAGACTTCTGGACCGGCTTCTGGATCGCCTGCTGGAGCGTGACGAGCTCGAGCGTGAGCGCGAACTCTCTGCCATAGCCGAACGCGCCCCCCGCGTCCATCGCTGGCTGGTCAAATTGCTGGCAGCGAGCACCGAGCCGACCAACTTCCTGGACACCATGTTCGAGCGCGTCGGGCACGCTGCCAGGCAGGAAGCTCGTGAAACGGATGAGGTGGTGCTGCCAGCGGGCACTCGCCTGGGTCCGTGGCGCATCGAGGAACCCGTTGGCAGCGGAGGGATGGGTACGGTCTACCGGGCTGAGCGTGCCGACGGGGCCTTCGAGATGGATGCCGCGGTCAAGCTTATCCGGGTTCGCCGAGAGGCACTGGACCAGCGCCTCGCCGTAGAACGCCAACTGCTGGCGCGGCTCAGTCACCGGAATATCGCCCGCCTGATCGACGGCGGCACGACCGAGGACGGCCACGCCTACCTGGTCATGGAGTGGGTTCCCGGGCGCGACCTGGACCGCTATATTCGAGACGAGTCGCCGGATCTGGCCGCCCGCCTCGACTTGTTCGAACAGATGGCGACTGCTACCGGCCATGCCCACCAGTGCCGGGTGGTCCACAGCGACCTCAAACCCAGCAATGTCCGGGTCAACGAAAGCGGCTCCGTTCGGCTCGTCGATTTCGGCGTTGCCCAGCTCCTCGAGGACCAGGAGCGTGAAAACGCGCCCATGAGGGCACTGACACCCGCGTTTGCGGCGCCGGAATTGCTGACAGGCGAACCCGTCTCGACACAATCGGACGTCTGGTCTCTGGGCGCCATGCTTTACTGGCTCGTGACGGACCATCTGCTGGAAAGGGATTGCGTCGTCGCAGATGGGGAACGGTTGCCCGACAGCATGCCCCGGCGCGACGATCTGGCGGCGATCATCGACCGGGCAACTGCCGAGGAGCCGGGGGACCGCTATGCTTCCGTATCCAGCCTGGTTGCGGATGTTCGTCGCTATCGCAAGCAGTTTCCCGTCAGCGCGCGTCCGCCTTCGCGCATGTATCTTTTCAAGCGCTTCGTGCAGCGTCACCGGCTGGCTGTTGGCGCCGCGGGAGTGGTTTCGCTCGCGCTATGCCTGGCACTCGTCGGCGCTGTCTGGCAGGCGCATCGGGCAACCCTCGAGCGTGACCGCGCTGCCGCCCAGACCGAGCGTGCCTTGCAGGCCGAAGCAGAAAGCACGCGGATGGCGCGTGAACTTCAGCAGGTCGTGACCTTCCAGGCCGAGCAGCTTTCCGCCATCGACGCACGTCGAATGGGGACCGGCCTGCGCGCGGCCATTGCCGATCGCCATCGCGGAGCGCTCGAACGAGACGACCTGAACGAAGACGAGTTGAGTCAGGAGACAAAGAACGCCCGGGAGATGCTCGCTCGGGTCAACTTCACCGACCTGGCGCGCGACACGCTTTGGGAAAACATCTTCGATAATGCACTTGCTGTCATAGACGAGCAGTTCACTGGCCAGCCGCTGGTTCGTGCCCGCCTGCTGCAGTCGGTGGCGATCACTCTGCGCAGCCTGGGTCTGTTCCGGCAAGCCGCCCTGCCACAGGGGGAGGCGCTGGCCATACGGCGCGAATGGCTGGGGGACAACGATCCCGATACGCTCGAGTCGGTCAATCAAATGGGCCGGCAGCTCGCCGTCGAGGGCAGACGCGAGGAGGCGCTTGCCCAGTATCGCGAGGCGTTGGCGGGATTCGAGGCGCTGCACGGGCCGGAGCATCCGGCGACACTGACCGCGCTGAATAATGCAGGGACTGCGCTTGAAGCGATGGGGCAGTACGTCGATGCCGAAACCTATTTCCGCGAGGCCTTGCAGGGTCGGCGAGCGGTGCTCGGTGACGACCATCGCGATACCTTGGTCTCGGTTTCCAATATGGCGGCGTTGCTCGACGGCCTCGACCGGCCCGACGAGGCCTTGCCGCTTTACCGAGAAGCGCTCGAAAAGCGGCGGCAGGTTCTCGGTGACAACCATTCCGAGACAATGCGCTCGATTAACAACCTTGGCGTGTTCCTCGTCGGCCAGGATCGATTCGACGATGCCGAACCGTACTACCGCGAGGCGCTTGAGCGACGCCGGACCGTACTCGGTCGCGAGCATCCCGCCACGTTGATCTCCGCCAACAACATGGGTTACCTGCTGGAGCACACCGAACGCCCCGAGGAAGCCGAAAGGCACTATCGGGAGGCCATTTCCATATCCCGCCGGGTCCGTGGCGATGACCACCCCAATACCTTGATTCTGATGAGCAACCTGGCTGGCTTGCTGCACAGGATGGGTCGCTACGACAGTGCAGAAGCGTTTGCGGCCGAAGCGGTATCAGGCGGCCGGCGTTCGCTCGACGAAGGGCACTGGTACCTGGCCGTTTTCCTGAATCGCCACGGCCAGGAATTGGCGGCACTGGATCGCTACGAGGAAGCTGAGGCGGCCACGCTGGAGTCCTATCAGATCTTCGTCGACGCGCTGGGTGCCGAGCATGACCGTACGGAAGTGGTGGTCGAATCCCTGGCCGATCTCTATGCTCGCTGGCACGAAGCTGATCCGGAGGCCGGGCATGACGATCGTTTGGCCCATTGGCAGAGCCAGCTGGGCAGCGGGGAAGATAGCCGATGAGATTTCACGTCCGAACCGACACCCCCCACGGGAGACAATTGCCCGGCGCCGGAGGAGCATGCTTGTGAACAACGAATCCTTTGCTGCAGCCCCAGATCACGAAGTGACGCAGTTGCTGGCCGAGATCCGTGAAGAGCCTGAGCTGTTCGAGCGACTGATGCCCCTGGTCTACGACGACATGAAACGCATTGGTCGCGCGCAGCGCCAGCGCCTGGGTGGTAGCGTAACGCTCCAGACAACGGCCCTGGTACACGAAGCCTTCCTGAAAATGCGGCGTAGCGCCGGCAGCGATATCGAGAATCGTCTGCATTTCCAGCGCCTGGTGGCCTGCGTGATGCGCCAGCTGATACTCGACTACGCCCGCAAGCACCTGGCCGTCAAGCGCGGTGGCGACCAGGTTCGGGAGACCTTCCAGGAGGCTGAATACAGCATGGAAACCGAGGATCTCGTGCGGGTCATCGCCGTGGACGAGGCGCTCGAGCGCATGGCCGAGCACGATCCCCGCATGACCGAAGCCCTCGCGGCCCAGCTCTACGCCGGATCCACCGTCGAGGAGATCGGAGAGGGCTTCGGCTTGTCCACTCGCACCGTTATTCGCGACCTGCGCAGGGCGCGGGCCTGGCTGAAGGTCGAGTTGGCCGAATTTGATCCGGCCGCTGATTCATGAGCGCTGCTATCGGATTCTGCGTTCGGTCAATCGCAGCGAAAGCATGACCGGCAGGTGGGTCGAGTCGGTCGAGCCGCGATCGAGGTAGCCCTGGTTGTCGTTGAGGTACAGGATGGCATGCTCGAAACCCTGCCCGTGAAAGCGCCAGCGCAGGGCACTGACGCTCTCCTCGAATTCGACGGCTTCGAACCCCGCTTTCAGGGCTGCATCGTAGGTGCGCCGCCATTCGTCGATGTCTCCCGTCATGGCGATATTGAGCGCGATCTCTCGCCCGGTCTGCTCCCGGGTTCCTGAACTTTTGCGGACGATCAGGTAGGTATCAGGCAAGGGAATCTGCTCCGGAAAGTCATCGGGCAGGGTAAAGGCGGTTGGTGCCCGATTGGCGACTTCTCGATTTGGTGGATCGGTTGGCGAACCGTCACTCGGCTCGTTCGGCGAGCAGGCTGCAAGCAGAATGATGGCTGCGATCATGAAGATACTCAAGCCGATGCCAGTGGCACCTCGGCAGCTTGCAGGGTGGCTACGCGGCTCTCCGTCGATGACGCTATGGTCCTTCGAAGCGATCGGAGAAGAGCACATCAGAAACAACCAGTGGGAAGGGCTGATGGGTGAACTGGCTGGTGTTGCCGGAAGAGTCTGTTGCCGTTGCAACCAGATGGGTCGAGCCACTGACGGATTCGCTCGTGGACAGGGTGCCTGAGCGGAATTCGAAAGCGGCCGATTCAGGGTAGGTTTCGGAGCCAATGTAGGTGAGCCCCTGGGGACTGCTGTCGCTGGTCAGGTAGAAGTCGATGGTCAACGGCCAATCTGCATTGATCGGCGTGGTCTGGACCCGGTAGCGATAGCTCAACTGGCCGGTGGCCTGGTCGAAGGATGTGGCATTGGGATCGAAATCCGGGTAGTTGAGCAGCGTGTTCGGGCCAGTTCCATCTCCGCCGTAGTCGAGCTCGGTCATGCCCAGGTTGATCCCCGGTGTTGAAGTCGACCCATTGGCATGGATGCGGTTGCCGCGTATCGTATTGCCATACGAGCTATCGTCGGTTGGATTGAACTGGATGCCTGTGTTGTTGTGGGCATTCACATTTCCGGTCGCGGTTCCGGGTGACCAGGTGCCGATGAAGTTGTTGCGAATAATTGCCAGTCCTGTCGGGTTGGCGCTCTCGTAGGCATCCACAAGCACTCCGAATGTGTTGTTTCCGATGATATTGGGTTGGCTCGAGTCCAGCGATCCGAGCTGGCCTGGCGCGGGGAAGTAAGCGCTAGCGGTCTGGTTGTCGCTGATGGTATTTCCGTGAAGGAAGACGCCGCTTTCCCCCTGGTAGGCGGAGCCGTTCGTATTGTTCGAAATCTTGTTGTTCGTCACCAGACTGTTGGCCCCGTTGAGTATCTGGATGCCAATTTCCATGCCGAGATCGTCCCCTATGTCGTTGGTTCCGATCCAGTTCGAGACAATTTCGTTGGCGTCGGCGGCCGAGCCACTATCCTTGCCAATCACGATGCCGTTCTCGCCCGAGTGTCCGATCAGGTTTCGGCCTAATCCCCCGGCCCCGATGATGTTCTCTGATCCAAGGACCTGAAGGCCGTGCACTCCGTTCCCGTAGTCTGTGGCGGTGATACGAAAGAGTTGCATCAAGTTTCCTGTTTGCATCCTGCGGTCTTGTTGAGGTCCTGTAGTTGGTTACGCGTTCTGCAGCGAGGCGAGGACAGGAATAGGGCGGATTGCTCGAGGGGCGGTGATCGGCGCGACTGGAACGCGCGTGTATCATGTGCGTTTCCAGGATTCGGGGAGAGCCATGCAGGACAAGCGTCTCATTGATCGGCCCAGGGCCCTGCGCGACGAGGATCGCTTCGACGTCGAAGCCGTCGACGCCTGGTTGAAAGCGCGCGTCGAGGGGCTGGAAGGGCAGCTGGAAGTGAGTCAGTTCTCGAAGGGTGCTTCGAACCTGACCTACCTGCTGCGCTACCCCGATCGCGATCTGATCCTTCGCCGACCGCCGCCGGGCACCAAGGCGAAGTCCGCCCACAACATGGTGCGCGAGCACGACATTCAGGCTGCGCTCAAGCCGGTTTTTCCCTACGTGCCGGACATGGTGGCGCTGTGCACCGATCACGATGTGATTGGCTGCGACTTCTACGTCATGCAGCGCATCGAGGGCATCATCCTGCGGCGAAATCTGCCCGAGGGTCTGGTGCTCGACGAGAAGCAGGTGCGCACCCTTTGCCGAAATGCTGTCGATCGGCTGATCGAGCTGCATTCGGTCGATATCGAGGCTGCCGGCCTGGACAAGCTGGCCAAGGGCGCGGGCTACAATAGCCGCCAGATCGAAGGCTGGTCCGGGCGATTCAGAAAGGCGAAGACCTGGAACGTCGGTTCCGGCCGCTACGTCATGGACTGGCTGGCCGACAATATTCCCGACGAAGTCGCCATCAGAGTCATCCACGGCGACTTCCGCTTCGACAACCTGGTGCTGGATGCCGACGATCCGATGCGCATCGTCGGCGTGCTCGACTGGGAGCTGGCCACGCTGGGCGACCCGCTGATGGACCTGGGCAATTCGCTGGCCTACTGGGTGCAGGCCGACGACGACTTCTACTTCCGCGGCTTCCGCCGCCAGCCCACCCATCTGCCGGGCATGATGACTCGCAATGAAGTGGTGGACTACTACTGCGAAAGCACCGGCCTGCAGCCCGAGAACTGGGCTTTCTACGAAGTCTATGGCCTGTTCCGTCTGGCTGTCATCGCCCAGCAGATCTATTACCGCTACCATCATGGTCAGACCAGCAACAAGGCCTTCAAGCACTTCTGGGTGGCCGTGAACTACTTGCTATGGCGTTGCCGGCGCATCATCCGGCAGGCACGCTGAATCACGTCGTGACTATAGGCACTATTGCGCCGCGCGCTCTCGCGCGACACTGAGTCGAGATCGAGCAATCGGAACGGATCGGGGATGGAGCAGGGAGAGATTTTCAGCAACGAGCAGGTCGAGGCCTCGACGCTGCCGGATTTCCAGCGCGTGGAACTTACGCCCGTGGCGGACGCGTATCTGCCCTGGGCGCTGGTCACGCAGACCGTGTTCTGGCTGGGGCTTGCCCTGGCCGCGCTGCTTGTCCCCATGCTGCCCTTCGTGCCGCTGGACGGATTCTGGTGGATTCCGCTGCCGCCGTTGGCCGTGGCCGTCACCGGCGCCGTTTACGCCCGGCTCGATGCCCGCACCCGGGCCTGGGCGCTGCGCGAGCACGACCTGATTTATCGCTACGGCGTGCTCTGGCGCAAGACGGTGATCGTGCCATTCGCCCGGATTCAGCACGTCGAGGCGGTGCACGGCCCGCTGGAACGGTATCTGGGCCTGATGCGGGTCAAGTGCTTCACGGCTGGCGGCATGACCGCCGACCTGACGGTAAAGGGCCTTGATCGAAGCGATGCGCGGCGGGTTCGCCAGTATCTGCTCGAGCAGATCGCCGAGACGGCCGATAGCGAGGAAGACGGTGATGTCGAAGGGCCGGTTCGTGAGGCCGATTGATCTGAACACCTGGCAGCGCCTGGCCCCAATGGCGCTGCTGTTTCTGGTCCTCAACGGCGGCGCGAAGTTCATTCGCGAAAATCTCTACGTCTTCGCCGGCGCAGGTGTCGGTTTCGCCTTCCTCGATCGCCTGGGCCTGCGCGAATTCGTCCTCGGCGGTCTGCTTGCACTGCTCGTGGCCATCCTGATCGGGACCATCTATCACCGCCGCTTCCGGTTCCGGATCGAGGGCGACGCCATTCGCGTGCGGCGCGGAATTATCGAGAACAAGGATTTGCGCATCCGTTTCGCCCGCGTGCAAAACGTCGGCTTGAGCCAGCCGTTCTACTTCAGGCCCTTCGGTCTGGTGCGTTTTACGCTCGAAACGCCCGGCGCGGAATCGACCGAAGTGTCCCTGCCGGGAGTGAGCCGGGACCTTGCACTGGCCTTGCGCGACCATATTGCCCTTGCTGGCGGCGCAGCGGCCGCGAGAGCCGGGGCGGATGATCGTTCCTGTGAGGAAAACGACTCAGACGACAGCGGAGATTCCGACACGACCCTGATTCATGCCCCCGGCAACCTGCGGTTGTTCGCCCACGGCCTGGTCAGCAACCAGGTCTGGCTGATCGCCGGCATCGCCGCCTGGTTGTTCAGCTCCATGTGGGAGCGTGTTGAGCAATGGATCGATTCGATCGGCGTGAGCGTCGTCGTGCAGCGGATCCTCGAGTTCGGATGGAGCGGGGCGGCGGGGCTTGTGCTCATGCTCGTCGTGTTCCTGTTCGCGCTGTCCGGCCTGTTGTCCCTCGTGCGCTTTCACGACTTCATCCTGCGCGACCTCGGCGACCGTTTCCTGGCCGTCGGCGGCTTGCTGGACCGGCGCGAACAGAACATCCGCCGCCGGAAGCTGACTGGCCTGACGCTCTACCAGACCGCGCTGGGGCGGCTGATCGGGCAGTGGTACCTGGTCGGCAAGCAGGCAAGCAGTCAGGAGTTCGAGGTTGATCCCTCGGGTAAGCACTTTCTGATTCCGGGCATGCGGCGCTCGGATTGGATGCTGGTCGGTCGGTTGATGCCGGGTTTCTCCGTGCCGGAGGAAATGCGGCCGATCAGCCGCCGTTTTCGGGCGCTTTTCTGGTCGCGCATCAGTGCACCCGTCCTGCTCCTGGCGGCGCTGGCGTGGTGGTACTTGTCCAATACGCGTTTGCTCATCGGCGGCGCGCTGGCGGTCTTGCTGCTGGTGCTCTGGCTCGTCCACCGCAGCTGGCGCTGTTGGGGCTGGCAGGTGGTCGACGGGGTGTGCTGGGTTCAACAGGGTTTGTTCGGCTTGCGGCGCGACGCCTTCGAGCTGGCCATGGTCCAGCAGGCCGCCGTTGTCAGCACGCCGTATTTCAGGCGCCACGGCCTGGCTTCGGTGCGGCTGGTTCTGCCGCAGGGGCAGGTCACCGTGCCGTTCATCGCCCGCGCCGACGCGGTCGAGCTGGTCAATCAGGCCGTCCATGCGGCCGAGACTTCGCACGCCCACCGCGTTTGACCACGACTGCGAGGAAAGAGAGGCGAGGGGTCCCACGTGATAAAATGCGGGGCTGTCCACATTCCCGGAGCCTGACTTCGCATGAGCGATCCAACGCCCGGCGCACGCTTTAGAAAGCTGGTCGCCGACCATCCCCCGCTACAGGTCGTCGGCACCATCAATGCCTATTCCGCGCTGCTGGCCGAAAAAGCCGGCCACCAGGCCATTTATTTGTCTGGTGCAGGGGTGGCGAATGCCTCCTACGGCCTACCGGACCTGGGCATCACGCAGCTTGCCGACGTGGTCGAGGATGCCCGCCGCATCACCGCCGTGAGTGACCTGCCGCTGCTTGTCGATGTTGACACCGGCTGGGGCAGCGCTTTCAATATCGCGCGCACGGTGCGTGAAATGGAGCGCGCCGGCGTGGCCGCCATCCATCTAGAGGACCAGGTGGCGGCCAAGCGCTGCGGGCACCGGCCGAACAAGGCACTGGTCAGTGCCGAAGAGATGGCTGACCGCGTGCGTGCCGGCGTCGATGCGAGAATGGATGACGCCTTCGTCTTCATGGCGCGCACTGACGCCTACGCCGGCGAGGGTATGGCTGCCGCCGTCGATCGCGCCAATCTTTACGTGGATTGCGGCGCCGACATGATTTTCGCCGAGGCCTTGCACACGCTCGAGGAGTTCGGCGAATTCGCCCGCCAGGTCGACGTGCCGGTGCTGGCCAATATCACCGAGTTTGGCAAGACGCCGCTGTTCAGCGTCGACGAGTTGCGCGAGGCGGGTGCCGGCCTCGTGCTTTATCCGCTTTCGGCTTTCCGCGCCATGAGCAAGGCCGCGCTGGCCGTGTACGAAGCCATCGGCCGTGACGGCCACCAGAAGGGCGTGGTTGACGCCATGCAAACGCGCGAAGAGCTTTACGAGGTGCTCGGCTACCACGAGTTCGAGCAGAAACTGGATCAGTTGTTCAGCAAGGAGTCGTCATGACCGAGAAGAAACCCGGAGCCGGCCTGCGCGGCCAGTCTGCCGGCCAGACCGAGATCTGCACCGTCGGTGCGACCGGTAACAGCCTGCGCTATCGCGGCTATGCCGTCGATGACCTGGCCGAGAAGGCCTCGTTCAACGAAGTCGCTCACCTTATCCTCAAGGGCCACCTGCCCAATGCGGAGGAGCTGAACGCTTACAGCAAGCGCCTGAGGTCACTGCGCGGCCTGCCCGATGCGCTCAAGGAAGTGCTGGAGCGCATTCCCGCATCGGCGCATCCGATGGACGTGCTCCGTACCGGCTGTTCCTTCCTGGGTAACCTGGAAACCGAGGAGAGCTTCGACGCGCAGCAGGATGTGGCCGATCGGCTTCTCGCGAGCTTCCCGTCCATGATCACCTACTGGTATCGCTTCAGCCACGACGGCAAGCGTATCGACGTCGAGACCGACGACGACAGTATTGGCGGGCATTTCCTGCACCTGCTCCACGGCAAGGCGCCGAGTGAGCTGCACGCGCGGGTGATGGACGTCTCGCTGATCCTCTATGCCGAGCACGAGTTCAACGCTTCGACCTTTACCGCACGCGTTTGCGCTTCGACCCTGTCGGACATGCACAGCTGCGTGACCGGTGCCATCGGCTCGCTCAGGGGGCCCTTGCACGGCGGCGCCAACGAGATGGCCATGGCCATGCTCGAGCAGTACCACACGCCCGAACAGGCGCGCGAGGACGTGTTGCGCAAGCTCGAGGAAAAGGAAAAGATCATGGGCTTCGGCCACGCGGTCTACCGCGAAAAGGATCCGCGCAACGCCATCATTCGTGAGTGGTCGCGCAAGCTCGCCGACGACGTCGGAGACGACACGCTCTTCGACGTTTCCGAAATCGTCGAGAAAACCATGTGGGACGAGAAGAAGCTGTTTGCCAACGCCGACTTCTACCACGCCTCGGCTTACCACTTCATGGGCATTCCCACGGGGCTGTTCACGCCGATCTTCGTGATGTCGCGCGTGACCGGCTGGTGCGCCCACATCATGGAACAGCGGGGCAATAATCGCATCATCCGTCCGGGCGCCGACTACATCGGTCCGGAAGATCGTGGGGTGCCGGCGATCGACGAACGTTGACGGGACGACCGGGCTGGGCGCCGCCCAGCCCGGTCAAATTCGAAATCCGAAGCACCAAATTCGAAATTCCGAAACTGGCCGGATTCGGTGGTTTACGGTGTTGAGTCGATCGGTTATGCGTGTGCCTGCGCTTAGCTTGGCACCAAGTCGTTTTTCGGATTTGGTGCTTCGTATTTCGGATTTGCTTCACCTGCGCGACATACCCGCGGTGAGGATCAGCCTGATGGCGTCCTCGAACGGCAGGTCGATGGGTTCGCACCATTCCCTGGGAACGAAGATCGTGTAGCCGGCCACCTGGTAACTCAGGGGCAGGTAAACGGCTACTTCGCCTTCCTCGCCGAACGGCAGGTTCGAGAAGTCCTCCCGGGTCACGAAGCCCATCACGCCGAGCTTCAGGTCGGGATGGCGCACCATTACGGCCTGGCTGAACCGATCCTTGTTGTCGCTGGAGAAATACTCGACAAAGTCCTTGGTCGCGCGGAACAGGGACTTGATGACCGGCATGCGGTCGAGGATGGCCTCGCCCAGGTCGATGAGCTTGCGGAATAGCCAGACCTGGCTGAGCAGCCCGATCGCCAGCACCACCAGGATGCCGCCGACCAGGCCCATTCCGGTGATATACCACTCCTCGGGCAACACCAGCTTGATCAGCGAGCCGATGCCGCGTTCGGCAATGCCAGCCAGCCACAGTACGACGACAACCGTCAAGGCGATCGGAATGATCGTGCCCAGGCCTTTGAAGAACAGGCGCATCAGGCGCGCCACGGCGCTGTCGTGCTCAGAGGTCATCGATCTTTCTTCTCAACTGGTCGCGTTGGTCGGTGACGATGCGCTCCAGGGTCTCGATGCGTTCGCGCAATTCGATTTCCACGCGCTCGAGATGTTCGCGGTCGACGGCCTGGCGGCCACGTGCGTCGAACCAGTAGCGCGCAATCGCCACGATTCCCATGATTGCGGCGATGGCGACCAGGGCGGAAAACAGGTTCATGCGTCTATCCTGTTGATGATGTTTGATGTCATGGCCGGCTCTCGGGCAGCTGATGCCAGTCGTCTCCTGCGTCGGCCGGACCGACGGCCGGGATGCGTTCCATCAGGTGGCAGAGGCAGTCCTGGCGGATCACCCGTTCGTCGGTGGTCAGCATGGCCGGCATCATCGGCCTGGACGTGAGGATATCGCCTTTCTCGACGCTGAACCAGTTGGCCGAAGCGTCGACCTCGTCGTGGCCGCGGACCAACAGAGCGCGTTCGACCGGGGCATTGACATGTCCCAGCCGGGTGCCCGGCGGCAGTTCGCGGAAATTGAGCTGGTCGAGGTCGGGGCGCAGCACGATGTCGGAGCCGTCCGGCGCGAAGCTGAAGGAATGGGCTGGCGGCAGATTGACCGTCGCCACCATCTGGAACAGCTCGATATCCTCCGGTGAGGGTGGGCGCCGGTCGAGTTCCTCGGCGTTGATGATAGAAGACAGGTAGGAGAGGGCGTGATCGGCGCCGTCCAGGCGCGAAGGGGGGCCGCACTCAAGTGTCACCGAGGGACAGAAATCGCCGAAGGCCATGGACTGAACGCCGTGCGGCTGGGTGAAGTACAGGACGGTGCGCGAGAAAAGCGAAGCCAACCGCAGGTGGGCTGTGTCGATGCGATTGATGGCCGCGTAGTGGGGGTTCTCGCCGGTATTGTTGTGGATGTCGATGCTGGCCAGGGGTTTTTGCGCCCGCAGGTGTTCGGTGACCCGCGCGAACAGGTCGTGAAAGGGGCCGGGCCGGGTGTCGGAGCCGGGCCAGCAGCGGTTGAAGTCTGGCTGATCGGAGAGATGGCGGCGGTTGCGGGAGGCGGCGCGAACGTTGGCGATCAGCAGTATCAGGCTGCGCGGCAGCGGATCGCGGGCGTAACGGCCCTTGAGCAGGCGGCGGACGGCCTCCCAGCCCGAAATTTCATTGCCGTGCTGAAGGACGCAGACGAACAGTGGCTGCGGTCGTCGGCCCGGCAGGTGAACGAGGGTGGGGCCGTCGAGCACTTCGTGCAGGCGGCTTGCGGGCCGGTCGAGCAGGCCATCGGGCAGATGATCGAGAATGACGGGTTCCATATCGTTGGATAACGTAACCGCTTCGCGTGTTCGTGGAAAGACCTGTTAAGGTGCATCGATCCGGAAAGTGCTCGGAGCGCGGCGTGTGATGTGCTTGAGCGCCCCCGGGATTAAGGCGGCCCGCCAGGCTTCGAGTCGGTCTTGAAAAATCGCGCGGCCGTCCATATTGCGCCCCAACGGCGCTCGCTGTTTGCTGGACAACCCACCAGGAGAGTACGAACGGATGCTTGCAGCCAAAAACCTGACCCGTCGATTCGGCAACCTGCTGGCCGTCGACGATCTCAGCTTCGAGGTGGAACCCGGAACCGTTCTCGGTTTCCTGGGCCCCAACGGGGCGGGCAAGTCCACCACCATGAAAATGCTCACCGGTTTTCTCACGCCGACATCGGGTAGCGCCGAGATTCTCGGCCACGACATCCGCAGCGACTCGATCGCGGCGCGCAGGTTGATTGGCTACTTGCCCGAGGGGGCGCCGCTGTACGGTGAGTTGACGGTCTCGCAGCTGCTTCGGTTCATCGCCGAGGCGCGCGGCTACTCCGGCGCCGAGCGTGATCGGCGGGTGGGTGACGCAGCCGCGAGACTCGAGCTGGGCAGTGTGATGCAGCAGACCATCGAGACGCTGTCGAAAGGCTTCAAGCGGCGCGTCGGCCTGGCCCAGGCCATCCTGCACGACCCGCCGGTGCTCGTGCTCGACGAACCGACCGACGGGCTCGACCCCAACCAGAAGCAGCAGGTGCGCCACCTGATCCGCGAGATGGCGCCGGACAAGATCATCGTCATTTCGACCCACATCCTCGAGGAAGTCGACGCCCTGTGCGGCCGGGCGATGATCATCGCTCGCGGCAAGCTGCTGGCCGACGACACGCCGGCCGGACTGCTGACGCGCTCGCGCTACCACAACGCCGTGACCCTGCACGTCGAAGACCCCGAGCGCGCCGCCTCGCGCCTGGGCCGACTCGAAGAGGCGCGCGAAGTCGAGGTGCGCAACGCTCGGGTCACCGTGTTTCCCTCCGGCCAGGGCAATCTCTTCCAGGCGGTCACCCGGGTGATCGAGGCCGAGGGCTGGCCGGTTCAGCAGCTGCAATACGAGCCGGGCCGGCTCGACGAGGTGTTCCGAACCATCACACGCGAGGAGGCGGCATGAGCCTGGCCAACGTTCGAACCATCCTTCGGCGCGAGCTGGTTGGCTATTTCGCCACGCCGGTCGCCTACGTCTTCATCGTTATTTTCCTGGTGATGTCGGCAGCCTTCACGTTCTACCTGGGCGGTTTCTACGAACGTGGAATCGCCGATCTCGAGCCGTTCTTCCGCTTCCACCCCTGGCTGTACCTGTTCCTTGTGCCGGCGGTCGGCATGCGACTGTGGGCCGAGGAGCGCAAGTACGGCACGGTCGAGCTGCTGCTGACGCTGCCGATCACCATCAGTGAAGCGGTGGTCGGCAAGTTTCTCGCCGCATGGCTGTTCGTCGGCCTGGCTCTGGCACTCACCTTTCCGATCTGGATCACCGTCAATCTGCTGGGCAACCCCGACAACGGCGTCATCCTGGCCGCCTACGTCGGCAGCTGGCTGATGGCCGGCGGCATGCTCGCGATCAGCGAAGCGCTGTCGGCGGTCACGCGCAACCAGGTCGTGGCCTTCATCCTGTCGGTGGTGGTCTGTTTCGGCTTCCTGTTGTCGGGCCTGCCGATGGTGCTCGATCTGTTCCGTGGCTGGATGCCGCAGGTGCTGCTCGACGGCGTGGCCAACCTGAGTTTCCTGGTGCATTTCAATTCGATTTCGCGCGGGGTGATCGACCTGCGCGACCTGGTGTACTTCGCCCTCGTGATCGGTTTCTGGCTGACGGCCAACCGCATCGTGCTCGAACTGAAAAAGGCGGATTGAGTCATGAGAAACGTCTACAGTGCAACCGGGCTGGTGCTGCTCGCAATCCTTTTTCTGGCTCTGACCATCCTCAGTGGCGCGGCCCTGCGTGGAATGCGTATCGACCTGACCGAGCAAGGGCTCTATACGCTCAGCTCCGGAACCGTCAGTATTCTCGAAGACCTGGACGAGCCGGTCACCCTGGAGTTCTACTTCAGTGATGATGCCAGCGCTGACCTGCCGATGGTGCGCAACTTCGCCCGGCGCGTTCAGGAAATGCTCGACGAGATGGCTCAGCGCTCCAACGGCAAGCTGCAGGTGCGGCGGGTCGAACCCGAGCCCTTCAGCGAGGCCGAGGACCAAGCGGCCAGTTACGGCCTGGAGGCCGTGCCGGTCGGCAACGGCGACGAGAGTCTCTACCTGGGTGTCGTCGGTACCAACACGATCGATGGTCTCGAAGTCCTGCCCTTCCTGTCGCCGTCGCGCGAGCAGTTCCTGGAGTATGAACTGGCCCGCATGGTCTCCCTGCTCAGCCGGCCGGACAAACCGCGGGCCGCGCTGTTGAGCGGCATCGACATGGACGGTGGCATGGATATGCAGACCGGTCAGCAACGGGAGCCCTGGGCCATTCAGGAACAGATCAACGAGATGTTCGATGTGGCGTCGGTCGCGGCCGACGATGATTCTCTTCCGGAGGATGTCGACGTGCTGGTGCTGGTTCACCCGCAGGAGCTGTCCGACGCCCTGTTGGCCGATATCGAGGGATTCCTGGCCGACGGCGGCCGACTGCTGGCTTTCGTCGATCCCCACGCCGAGAGCGCCACGCCGCCGAACCCGAACGATCCGATGGCGGCCATGAACATGGATCGCGCGTCCAACCTGGACGGCCTGTTCGAGGCCTGGGGCCTGGAGTTCAGCGAGCAGCGTTTCGTGGCCGATGCCGGGCTGGCGCTGCAGGTCAACGTCGGGCAGGGTCAGCGGCCGGTACGCCACGTCGGCATCCTGGGCGTGACGCGCGACAACCTTAACGACGACGATGTTGTCACCGGCGAGCTCGAAGCGGTCAATCTGGCCAGCGTCGGTAGCCTGGGGCTGGCCGAGGGCAGCTCCCTGGAGCTCGAGCCGCTGATGCGCTCGAGCCGCCAGGCCGGTCCCCTCGACGCGCAACGCCTGCAGATGCTTTCCGATCCGTCGGAACTGATCGATCAGATGGGTGCGACCGGGGAACAGTACACCCTGGCGGCCCGCCTCACCGGGGAGGTTCCGAGGGCATTCGAAAGCGACGAGTCGGCACAGGAGGGCGATCGCTATTCGCTCAACGCCATCGTGGTCGCCGACGTCGACATGCTCGCCGACCGCTACTGGGTGCAGCGGCAGCAGTTCTTCGGCACGACCATGCTCGAGCCCTTCGCCGACAACGGCGACTTCGTGATCAACGCCATCGACAATCTCATCGGTAACGCCGATCTGATCAGCGTGCGTTCCCGGGCGACCTCCAATCGGCCCTTCACGCTGGTCGAATCGCTGCGGCGCGAAGCCGAGGAGAACCTGCGTTCCACCGAACAGAGGCTCGAGGGAGAGCTGGCCGATGCCGAACAGCGCCTGACCGAGCTGCAGCAGGCTCGCGGTGATACCGATCTCGACATTCTCACCGATGAGCAGGAAGCCGAAATTGATCGTTTCATGGACCAGCGCCTGGAGATCAGGCGTCAGCTGCGGCAAGTGCGGCGCGAGCTCGACGAAGAGATCGAAGCGCTTGGCACTCGCATCAAGGTGGCCAACATCGCTCTGATGCCCTTGCTGGTCACCTTGTTCGCACTGGCGATGGCCTGGCGCAAACGGCGCCAGGGCCGCAGCAACGACGAGGTGCCCTCATGAGCAGGAATCTGCTGATTGTCCTGGGACTTTGCACGGTTGTCGCCGTTCTCCTGGCGCTCGGGTTGGTTGATCGGGCCGGTGAGTCCTCGCCGGAATCGGACGGCGAGCTCTTGCTGCCGGGGCTGGAGAATCAGGTCAACGAGATCGAAGCCCTGGAAATCGTCGGGCCCGACGGTGGCACGGTTGCCAGCCTGCACCGCGATCGCGAACGTTGGCGCTTGCGCGAAAAGCACGATTACGAGGCCGATTTCGCGCGCATCCACGAATTGCTGCGCGACCTTTCCCAGGCGCACAGACTGGAGGCAAAGACCGACAATCCCGAATGGTACGGGCGCCTCGGCGTTGACGCTGTCGAGTCCGACGGTGAGCGGGGTATGACGGTTCGCTTCCCGGAAGCCGAACTGCCCGGCGTGATCATCGGCAAGCCCGATCCGGCGGGAATCGGTCGTTACGTCCGCCTCGAGGGGGAATCCCGAGCCTGGCTCGTCGGACAGGATATCGATTTGCCGCGCGAGCGAATGGAGTGGCTCGAGCGAGCGATCATGGATATTCCACCATCCGATATCGCAGCGGTCACCATCCGTCACCCGGGCGGCGACACGGTCGAGCTCCGGCCGGGTGACGAGGAAGGGGGCACCTGGGTAATGCTCGATCCGCCTGCCGGGCGGGAGGTCAAGCCCGCCTGGGCGCTTGGGCAGACCGCCAACGTCCTTGCGCGGCTGAACATGGAAGATGTTCGGCCCCATCAGTCTGCCGCCGTGCCATCCGATGCGGTGGAGGCGATTTTCACCACCCGCGACGGCCTGGTATTCAAGGCCACCACCTTCGAGGATGAAGGCGGCAAGTGGCTGCGATTCCGGGTTGCAGGTGCCGACGAATCTTCCGGCTCGGACGAGACGCCCTCGGAATCGGCGCAGGGTGTCAGCGAAACTTCGGACCTGACCGATCGTGAGCTCGACGTCGTGGCAATCGACGGGCGGCTGTCGCCGTGGCAGTTTGCCGTTTCCGATGATCGTTTCGAGAGCCTGCGCGTCGGCACCGAGGACCTGCTGGAGGAGCCCGAGCAGGCCCCGGAGGCGACAGACAGCGGCGGCTGAGCGCCGCCGGCGTTAAGACCCGGACTGGGGCGGGATCAACAGTTCCGGATCAATGTCCGCGAAGATTTCCGCCAGCTCTTCAAGAAAGTCACTCAGCGCCGACGACTTGCGCCAGATCATCGCAATGGTGCGTTTCGGGCCCGGGGCCTGGAAGGGGCGGGTGACCAGGTTGTCGGTATTGGCGTTCGGCGGCTTGATCGACAGCGTGGGCATCAGCGTGATCCCGGCATTGGCCGCGACCATGTGACGCAGGGTCTCCATGCTGGTGGCGTGAAAATCGAGCTTCTCGTGGGCGCCGGTCAGTTGGCAGACTTCAAGGGCCTGGTCGCGCAGGCAGTGGCCGTCCTCGAGCAGCAGAAGCTCCTGGTCGGCCAGGTCCTTCATGGCGATCTCACTTCGCGCGGCCAGCGGATGGCGCTCCGGCAGTGCCAGCACGAATGGTTCCTCGAACAAGGTTCGGCTGGTCAGCCAGTCCTCGTTCAGGGGCAGGGCCAGCAAGCCCGCATCCAGTTTTCCCTCGGCCAGCATGCGAATGACATCCTCGGTCTTTTCCTCATACAGTCGCAGCGTCAGGCGGGGAAAGGCCTGGCGAATGCCGGGGATGACGTGCGGCAGGAAGTAGGGCGCGAGAGTCGGAAAGATGCCGATCCGGACCGTGCCGCTGTGGGGGTCGCGTGAGCGTCGAGCAATGGCCCTGATGGCGTCCATCTCACCCAGCAGGGTGCGTGCGCGACCGACGATTTCTTCACCCACCGGCGTCAGCATCACCTGGCGCGGGTGGCGTTCGACGAGCTGCACTTCCAGTTCGTCTTCGAGTTTTCTGATCTGGGTGCTCAAGGTCGGTTGGCTGACGTGGCAGCGTTCCGCGGCACGAGAGAAATGGCGGACGTCGGCCAGAGCAATCAGGTACTGAAGGGCTCGAAGATTCATGGCGAAGCCGTATGCCGGTCAAGCCGATCATTGTCATTGGCGCCGGCAAGCCTGTCAATCTGGCGAACACCTCCCCTTATGGGCGGGGATTGACGAAATTGGTCACAGTGAGACTGGCTTTTTGCATTGGATCCGGTCTAAACTTCCGCGGCATTTACTTGCGCTGCGTCAGGTTTTGCCTGATTTTTCTGCCCGCCGTATCGGGAGAGTCCGATTCCTCGGTTGAACGCTGGCACGATCGGTGCATTGTTTCAGGGCGGTGCCGGATCCGCGGCTGCGGGCAGTGCCACCGCTGTCAATCAAAAAGGGGATATCAGTGCGAAATTCTGTCTTGCTCGCAGCGATCAGGCTGCTGGCGATGTCGGTGGGCATGCTGTCATCGAGCATCGTCCTGGCCGGGCTCACAGTCGAGCCCATAACCTGGGATGTGGTGGGGCTCGATCACAACCGGCCGCTGACCAGCGGCCCGGAACTCTTTCCCGTGGGCGCACGCGTCTGTTCGGATGTGGCGATTTCCAATGCCGAAGTGGAGCTGATCTGGGAAGAGCCCAATGCCTATGTGGATACTCGTCCCGGATCCCTCGCGGTTCTGCAGACGGGCCCGCTGGCGGTGGACGAGTGTTTCGATGCCTATTTCGAGATCCAGCTGATCCGAGACGCGGCGGCTTTCGGAGAGAGCCGTCGATACCGGATCGAGGCCACGGATGACGACACGGGCCTGGTCTATTCGAGCCCGACGCCACGTGCCATCCTTATCGAGCAGCTGGTCTCGCAGAATCGCAACACCACGACGCTCATCCGCTGGGGGCAGCAGGAAGATGAATCCGACTGGCAGACACTGGGAGCCGGCGGGGGGCTGAACTTTGCGATTGGTGAGACCTACTTCATCGAGCTGACGACGGAAACGGCAACTGCCTACGAACAGCTCGAGTCGTTCCTGACGCTTTCGAACACGATTTTCCAGGTCAAGTCGGTTGAGACGACCTATGGTGTCAAGACCGCGCCCGATTCGCGCGTGCCGGTCCCGAATCCGCGCCTTTATGCGGACGGTTGCCTGTGGGAGCCGGATGTTGATAGCCCCAACTACAACTCTTGCCTGGCCGACGGCAAGGCCGGTGGTACCGTCGTTACGCGCTACGAAATCGACATCATCAGCGGTGGCGGTTCATCGGTTGGTCTGCTGGCCTTGATCTACGACCGCTCGGGCAGCAGCTTTCACTACAACACCGATTTCTCGCAGTCGCCCGGCGATCTCGTCGTTCTGGATCCGACCGATGCGGATTTCTCGAAACGTTTCATTCCCGACACGATCGGCGCAGACGGTGTCTCGACCCTGCGCTTGACTATCACCAACCCCAATCCACTGGCCGTTTCGGGATACGAGTTCACGGACAGTCTGCCCGGCAACATGGTCGTGGCCTCACCGGCCAATCTGACCAACGGATGCGGCGGCACGGCGACCGCGGCGGCCGGTTCTGGCACTGTCGAGCTGAGCGGCGGCACGCTCGCCGCCAACGCCAGTTGCTCGATACTGGTCGATGTCACCGTGCCTTTTGTTGCGGGCGCGACTTACCCGGTCGTATTGAGCAACTCGGTCGACCTGTTCATTGGCGGTTCCGGCGACCCTTCTGCCACGGCTGATGCTGACCTGACGGTGACCGAAGAACCGCCTCCGCCGCTGGAGTGCCAGACCCTTGTCGCAGGATCCGCGGTGGCCGGCTGGACTTCGTTCGACAACGCGGCGACACCGATTCCGACATTCGAGGTCGTGCCGGGCATTGCGTCTGCCTCCGGTGGTGGCGGCCTGGCTTTTGCGCTCGACAATACTTCCGTGGAATGGCAAGGATCTGTTACCCAGACGGGTCGCGACCTGACCGCGGCGCGAGCCGCCGATGCCTATTACGAGTTTGTGGTCGACACAACGGGCCTGGTTTCGATGGACTTCAGCCTGGAAGCCTTTCGGCGAAACGGCAATGCTCCCGAGTCCATCACGCTTGATTACGGCCCCGTCGGCAGCCTGGCCGAATCGATTACGTTCTCACCGGTACCGACCCAGAACAGTCGCCCGGGCGTGCCGAACTTCATCGCGACCGGTCTGGCCAACCTCAATGCTTCCGGCGACACCGTTTTTCGGGTCTATGCGTATGGCGCAAGCAACAGCAATCAGCCGATCAGCCTGCTCGATGTCAGCATCGACGGCGAAGGGGATATCTGTGGCCCGGCCGATCCCGGGACCGAGCCCGATCCCCCCGAACTGAGCAAGGCGTTCTCCGCCAATCCCGTGCGGGCCGGGGAGTCGGTCACATTGAGTTTTACAGTGAGCAATCCGAACGCCGCCGACGCGCTTTCCGGCGTGACCTTCCGTGACGAATTACCCGCCGGCATGACTGCGACGGGCGGTTTCGTCAACGGATGCGGGGGCAGTTGGGGTAACGAATCCGGAGATCCCGGGATTCTGCTACTCGAAAACGTCGACCTGGCGGCCGGCGCAAGCTGTGTCGTTTCGGTCGACGTGTCCTCGACCCAGACGGGTACGAGCACGAACGTCAGCGACCCCGTCGACGCCGTCGAGACATTTCCTGGCAACAGCGCCTTGGCCGAACTCGAAGTGCTTCCGCCGCCCCAGGCGCCGTCGCTGGCCAAGACTTTCGATGGCAATCCGCTGCTCGATCCTGCCGGCTTCTCCACGCTGACGTTCTCGATTACGAACAATGATCCGGCGCTCGACATTGCCAGCGTGGCGTTCACCGACCCGCTGCCTGTGGGTATGGAGCCCGCCGACAGTCCCCTGGTCTTCACTGACAACGGCCAGTGCGGGGCGTCGCCCACGCTTACCTATGATTCGGGGGCAAACACACTGTCGTTCAGCAACGGCGAGATTCTCGCCGGGCAGGTCTGCGAGATCTCGATCGACATCGTTACACCCGGTCTGGTGGCGGGTGATCTGCCCGCCATCTTCGACAATCAGACCTCAACCGTCAGCCATGTATTCGAAGGCGTCCTTTACGAAGGCAATGACGCTGAAGCGACGCTGCTGGTCGATGAACCGATTCCCGACGTTGCGATGCGCAAGGAAGTTGGATTCGGCTCCACTGTCGACGGTGCCTGGTCCGATTACCTGGCGGTCGAGGTGGGCGACAGCGTCTACTACAAGCTGACTGTTGAAAACATCGGCGAAACCGAGCTGACTGGTCTGAGTGTCAGTGATCCGAATGTCGACACGACCGCCTGCACCTGGACCGATCCCCTGCCGACGGCCGAGTTCGCGGACCCCGAGGCTCACATCGACGTCTGCATTATCGGTCCGGTAAGCATCAGCAGCAGCGGCGTATTTCCCAATACTGCGACGGCCGACGCCAACGGCAACGGTACGGCCGTTAGTGATGTCGACGATGCGATGGTTGCCACCGCGGCCATGAGTTTCGACAAGCAGGCCGATCGCAGCGTGTTTGACGCTGCCGGAGAGGTCATCAGCTACAGTTTTGTGGTCACGAATACCGGTAGCGCCGTTCTCTCCGGACCGGTGGCGATCAACGATCCGCTCATTACCGACGCGCTTTGCCCCGACCTCAACACAGTGGGCAACAACAACAATTTCTTCGATCCCGGTGAAACGCTGAACTGCAGCGGCACCTATACGACGAGTCCGACCGACGTCAACAACGGGCAGGTGGTGAATACCGCCTTCGCCAGCACCCCCGAGATCGACTCGCCCGATGATAGTGCTACCGTTGAGTTGGCAGCTCCGGCACTGGTCGTTGCCAAGACACTCGACAGCGCCGCTACCCCGATCGAGGAGGGCAGCGTGCTGACCTACTCGGTGACGGCCACCAACACCGGCAACATCACGCTCAACAACGTGGTCGTCTCCGACCCGCTGCTGGACACGAGTCCTGCGACCTGCGCCACGGTTGCGCCAGGTGCAGACTGCGTGCTCACCGGCACCTACACGGTCACCCAGTCCGATGTCGATGCCGGCCAGGTAACCAACACCGGCACCGGCGACAGCGACGAGACGCCGCCCGGTGACGACATGGTGGTCACGCCCATCGACCAGAACCCCGGTATCGGTCTGTCCAAGGTCATCGACTCCGGTGACCCGTACTCGGCGGACGGCGACACGATCACCTACACGATTACAGCCACCAACAACGGCAACGTCACGCTGAGTTCAGTTTCGATCAGCGATCCGGATGCCGTCATCGGAACGTGCACGCCAGCTCAGCCGACTAGCTTGGCACCGGGAGAGACACTGGCGTGCGCCGCGACTTACTCGGTCACGCAGGCCGATGTGGACAACGGCAGCTTTACCAACACCGCGACGGTCGAAGGAAGTGATCCCGACAGCAACCCGGTCAGCGCTAGCGACCAGGCGACAGCCAGTGCCGCCGATGCGCCGGCACTGAGCGTGGTCAAGATGCTGACAGGCAACGCCGATGAAGACGGCAGCGGCAGTGTGACGATCGGCGATACGCTGAGCTACACGGTGACAGCCACTAACGATGGCAACATCACGCTCACCAACGTGGTGGTGTCGGATCCGATGCTGTCGCCGGACCAGGAGACCTGCGTCACGCTGGCACCAGGCGCCGACTGCGTGCTGTCGGGCACCTACACGGTGACCCAGTCCGATGTCGATGCTGGCCAGGTAACCAATACTGGTGCTGGCGACAGCGACGAGACGCCACCGGAGGACGACACGGTGGTGACGCCGGTTGATCAGACTCCCGGGCTCGATCTGCTCAAGGAAGCCTTGCTTGACGATATCGACGGTAACGGCTTTGCTGACGTCGGTGAAGTCATCGATTACACATTGACGGCCACCAACACCGGCAATGTGACCCTGACGGACGTGGTGGTCATCGACGACCTGCTTGATGCCACCCCGGCCGGGTTGGACTGTTTGCCCGCGCAGCCGGCAACGCTGCTTCCCGGCGAAGAGCTGGTGTGCACCGGCAGCTACGAGGTCACGCAGGCCGATGTGGACGCCGGCGACGACATCGTCAACGAAGCGGCGAGCAGCGCCCCGGATCCGACGGACCCGAACGCACCCGACCTGGTCGCGGAAGATACGACGACGACACCGATCGATCCGGCCGATGCCTTGATCGACCTGGTCAAGACCATCAGCGGCGGCGATCCTTACGCCTCGGTGGGCGACACCATCAGCTACGAGCTGACGGCGACCAACAACGGCAACGTCACCCTCACTGCCGTCTCGATCAGCGATCCCGATGCCACGATTGACAGCTGCACGCCAGCCCAACCGACGAGTCTGGCCCCGGGAGAGACGCTGGTGTGTGCCGCGACTTATGCGGTGGACCAGAACGACATCGACGCCGGCAGTTTCACCAACACCGCAACGGTCGACGCGACTGACCCGGACAGCAACGCGGTTAGTGCCAGCGACTCGGCCACGGCTAATGCCTCGGGCACACCGGCGCTGAGCGTCGTCAAGACCCTCGACAACGCGCCGACCCCGATCGAGGAGGGCAGTGTGCTGACTTACTCGGTCACGGCAACCAATACCGGCAACATCACGCTCAACAACGTGGTGGTGTCGGATCCGATGCTCTCACCGGACCAGGAGACCTGCGTCACGCTGGCACCAGGTGCCGACTGCGTTCTGTCGGGCACCTATACGGTGACCCAGTCCGATGTCGATGCCGGCCAAGTGACCAATACCGGCACGGGCGACAGCGACGAAACGCCACCCGGTGACGACACGGTGGTCACTCCGATCGACCAGAACCCCGGTATCGGTTTGTCCAAGGTGATCGACTCCGGTGACCCGTACTCGGCGGACGGCGACACGATCACCTACACGATCACGGCCACCAACAGCGGTAACGTTACGCTGACTGCCGTCTCGATCAGCGACCCCGATGCCACGATTGGCAGCTGCACGCCGGCCCAGCCGACCAGCCTGGCACCGGGCGCGACGCTGTCGTGTGCCGCGACTTACTCGGTCACGCAGGCCGATGTGGACAACGGCAGCTTTACCAACACCGCGACGGTCGAAGGAAGTGATCCCGACAGCAACCCGGTCAGCGCTAGCGACCAGGCGACAGCCAGTGCCGCCGATGCGCCGGCACTGAGCGTCGTCAAGACGCTGACAAGCAACGCCGATGAAGACGGCAGCGGAAGTGTGACGATCGGCGATACGCTGAGCTACACGGTGACAGCCACCAACGATGGCAACGTCACGCTCAACAACGTGTTGGTGTCGGATCCGATGCTCTCACCGGACCAGGAAACCTGCGCCACGCTGGCGCCAGGCGCCGACTGCGTGCTGTCGGGCACCTACACGGTGACCCAGGGCGACATGGATGCCGGTCAGATCGAGAATACCGGCACCGGCGACAGCGATGAAACACCGCCAGAGGACGACACGGTGGTTACGCAGGTTGATCAGAACCCCGGCATCGATCTGGTCAAGGCCATCACCGGCGGCGATCCGTACGATTCGGTGGGTGACACGATCAGCTACGAGCTGACGGCGACCAACACCGGCAACGTCACACTGACTGCTGTCTCGATCAGTGATCCGGATGCGGTCATCGGAACGTGCACGCCGGCGCAGCCGACGAATTTGGCCCCGGGAGAGACACTGGTGTGTGCAGCGACGTACTCGGTTACGCAAGCCGCTGTTGACAACGGCAGCTTTACCAATACGGCGACAGTTGAAGGAAGCGATTCCAACAGCAACCCGGTGAGCGCTACCGATTCGGCAACGGCCAATGGCTCAGGCACGCCAGGACTGAGTGTAGTCAAGACCCTCGACAACGCGCCGACCCCGATCGAGGAGGGCAGCGTGCTGACCTACTCGGTCACGGCAACCAATACCGGCAACGTCACGCTCAACAACGTGGTCGTTACCGACCCGCTGCTGGATACCAGTCCGGCCACCTGTGCCACGGTGGTGCCGGGCGATGACTGCGTACTGACGGGAACCTACACGGTGACCCAGTCCGACGTCGATGGGGGCCAGGTATCCAACACCGGCACCGGCGACAGCGACGAGACGCCCCCGGAGGACGATACGGTGGTCACCCCCATTGATTCCAGCTGCACTTTTGGCCCCGGCTGCGGACAGATTCATCCGGTTCCCGGTCTCGGTATTCCGGGTCGGGCTCTGCTGATCGTGCTTTCTCTCTTGTTGGCAGCGGGGGTTCTGATTCGTCGCAGAGCGGCGCCAGTTAACCCGCAACCGTATAGGTGACGATTGGCGACAAGTTCCCCTGCAACTGGCAGCCCGGCGAGGATGCTCTGAAGGCGGCTTGATTCAAGGCCCTGCGCATGGACGTGATCGGCCGCCCGGGCATCGACAAGGCGGATTTCAAGTTGATGTCGCTGGCCGTCTCCGCCGTCAACGGCTGCGGCTTGTGCATCGACAGCCACGAAAAGGTGCTCAAGCAGGCCGGCGGGGCTCTTTTTCTGGCGGGCGGTTATACTTAACGCATGGACGCATATCCCGAACGCAGCGAGCGGTCTCGCACACGCATTACCAAGCTGGTCTTCCCCCAGGACACCAACCCCATCGGCACGCTCTACGGGGGCACGGCGCTGAAGTGGATGGACGAGGTGGCCTTCCTGACCGCGACGCGATTCGCACGCTGCCAGGTCGTCACCGTCTCGATGGACCGCGTCGACTTCAAGGTGCCGATTCCGCAAGGCGCCATCGTGGAACTCATCGGTGAGGTGACCCGGGTCGGCAGCACTTCCATGACCGTTCGTGTCCAGATCATGCTCGAGAGTTCGCGCAGCGGGGATCAGGATCTGGCCATCGAGGGCCACCTGGCGATGGTGGCGGTCGACGATGACATGGCCCCGATTCCGGCCGTCCGCGAAGAATAGGCTGCGCCTTCTGGATCAGCCAAGGCTGTCGATCGCGTGGCGCGTCGCCGCCTCCAGCGATTCGCCTTGCCTGAGCAAGTCGCCGCCGACCAGAACGGCATAGTCCGGCCCGAGCTTCTGGCCGGCCTGGGCGACCTGGTCAATACGCTTGCCGCCGCCGATACAGGGCAGGGTGGTTTTCATGTTTCCCAGCGGCGCAGTGAGGGCGCGGCAGGTTGCGGCTTCGTCGTCGTGGCTGGCGCTGATTCGCCCGCCACTACCGGGGAAGATGCTGATGTCGGCGCCGGCCACGCGCGTCATCGTACCGAGCAGGACATCGGTTTCGACGCCGCGATCCTCGGGTTCGGTCAAGCTACCGGCCAGGGCCGGGTGGGCCAGCCACATCAGGTCGAAATCTCTGGCTGCGGTAGCCGCTGTTTCCAGGCCCATCACCCAGGGGCAGAGGACGACGCCGTGCAGGCCGGCTTCGGCGACGGCTTCCAGTTGTCGCTTCAAGTGGTCACCGCTACCGGCTGCATGGGGCAGGTAGAGACAGCGACGGCCGGTAATTTCTGAAGCTTTTTCAATTGATTGCGCGCACTTTCGAATTCTTTTTGTGAAGCTAGATATTTCTGTCTCGACCAGGTTCTGGTCGTCCTTCACCAGGTCGCCACCGCCGCGAGCGAATCGCAGCGCCAGATCGGCGAGATGCTCCGGGCTGCTGCCGCGCGGCTTGAGCACGGTCATCAGCATGGCCCGCTCGTGCACCCCGGTGATTCGGCGAATTCGCTCGATGCCGCCCAGC
Organism: Wenzhouxiangella indolica; assembly: GCF_042310355.1. Taxonomy (NCBI): domain Bacteria; kingdom Pseudomonadati; phylum Pseudomonadota; class Gammaproteobacteria; order Chromatiales; family Wenzhouxiangellaceae; genus Wenzhouxiangella; species Wenzhouxiangella indolica. The sequence continues at coordinate 215,372 of NZ_JBHJMR010000002.1, forward strand.
GGCCCAGGCAGTTCGGCGAGCAGCGATTCGGGCAGCCGGACAGCCGTCAGGCGAATGCGCGGATAAAAGGATATGTTGCCGTAGAGCAGGTGCAGCAGCTGCCCGATCTGCCGGCTGGCCAGCGCTTCGGGATAGCCGATGTTCAGGGCCCAGCGCTCTTCATCGAGTTGTTCGACGCCGAGCACGCGCCCGAGCAGGCGCTCACGGATCTCAGTGGGAATCAGCTCCGGCACGATCTCGAGGCTCTGCTCGCGGGCGATGTTCTCCGCCAGCGTTTCCGCATCGCGGTCAGGGCTTGTGGCGACGTAGGTGGCTTCGATCAGGTTTGGGGTCATGGCTTACAATAACGCGTTTCCAACACGCCAGACACAGGATCATGACCGCCAATAAGCGAGTCCTCACCGGCATTACCACCACCGGAACACCGCACCTGGGCAACTACGTCGGTGCGATCAAGCCGGCGATCGCCGCCAGCCGGAATCCGGAGACGGATTCTTTCTACTTTCTGGCCGACTACCACGCGCTGGTCAAGTGCGAAGATCCGGCCCGGGTGCAGCAGTCCACGCTGGAGATCGCGGCGACCTGGCTGGCGCTGGGCCTGGATACCTCGCGCTCGGTTTTCTACCGCCAGTCCGACATCACCGAGATTCCGGAGCTGACCTGGCTGCTGACCTGCGTGACGGCCAAGGGCCTGATGAACCGGGCGCATGCCTACAAGGCGGCCGTCGACGACAACGTCGAGGGCGGAGAGGATCCGGACTGGGGTATCACGATGGGACTTTTTTCGTATCCCGTCCTCATGGCCGCCGATATCCTGATGTTCAACGCCCACCGCGTGCCGGTCGGGCGCGATCAGGTTCAGCATCTCGAGATGGCCCGGGACATCGCCGGGCGCTTCAATCACCGCTATGGCGAGCATTTCACGCTGCCCGAGGCAGTAGTCGACGAGCATGTCGCTACGCTGCCGGGCACCGACGGGCGCAAGATGTCGAAGAGCTACGACAACACCATCCCGCTCTGGCTGCCCGAGAAGAAGTTGCGCAAGGCGATCATGAAAATCAAGACCAACTCGCAGGAACCCGGCGAACCCAAGGATCCCGACACGGCGTCCGTCTACTCGGTCTACGCCGCCTTCGCCAGCGAACGCCAGCGCGCCGAGATGCGGCAGGCCTTTGTCGACGGCATCGCCTGGGGCGAGGTCAAGCAGCAGCTGTTCGAGCTGATCAACGCCGAGCTCGAAGGCCCCCGCGAGCGCTACGAGGCGCTGATCGGCAATCCGCACAAGGTCGAGAAGGAACTCGAGCGCGGCGCCGAGCGCGCGCGCGAACTCAGCCGGCCGTTGATCGAGCGCCTGCGCGACGCCGTGGGCATCCGGTCGCTGGCATGAGCGCGAAGGCGGCGGTGACATGGTCGGCTCCGGCGCTGCCGGTCAGCGACGGGCGGGTGTTCCCGGCCCGCCACGCCTGGTGCGTGGGTCGAAACTACGCCGAGCACACCCGCGAGATGGGCGTCGATCCCGAGCGTTCGGAGCCGGTGTTCTTTTCCAAGCCGGCGCGGGCGCTGGTACATGCCGATCAAGTGGTCTATCCGCCCGATACGGCCGAACTGCACCACGAAGTGGAACTGGTCGTCTTCATGGCCGACGGGGGGCGCAATCTTTCGCCCGAACAGGCCGAATCCGCCGTTTTCGGCTACGCCGCGGGCGTGGACCTGACGCGTCGCGATGTCCAGGCGCGTGCCAAGCAGGCCGGTCAGCCGTGGGAGATGAGCAAGGGCTTCGATGAGTCCGGGCCGGTCGGCCTGATCGTGCCCAAAAGCGATTGGCGCCCTGATTCCCACACGGCCATCGCCCTGTGGGTGGACGGGGAGCGCCGCCAGTCGGCCGAGCTCGGTCAGATGCTCTGGAACGTGCCGGAATTGATCGCGCGGCTCTCTCGCACGGTCACGATCGCGCCCGGCGACGTGGTCTTCACCGGTACGCCGGCCGGGGTTGGCGCGCTCGAGACCGGCCAGCGCGTCCGCGCGCATGTCGAAGGCCTGCCGGAACTCGAGTTCAGGCTCGTCTCGGCCTGAAGCCTGGTGACGGGCGACCTGCCTTCGATGTTCGCGACCGGTTTGGTTGCTCTCGGCAGCGCCGCAGGCACTTTGGCGAGGTTCGCGCTGGGGCAATGGGTTCTGGGCCGGGATTTTCGCTACCCCCTGTCGGCCACCCTTGCGGTCAACCTCAGCGGCTGCGCGCTGGCCGGCCTGTTCGCCGGAAGCGCCTGGCAGTCGAACGCTGACCTGGTGGCTTTTCTGGCCACCGGTTTCCTCGGCAGCTATACGACCGTGTCGTCCTTCTCCCTCGAAACCGTCATCTTGTGGCAGTCGGGCCACCGGGGCAGGGCGGCGGCCTATGTGCTGGCCTCGGTTCTGGGCGGCCTGGTGCTGGCCATGGCTTGCTGGGGCCTGGCTTCGCAGTCGGCAGGTGGCCGGGCATGAGGTCGAGCGTTGGGATGGGCGTGTACCTGGCGGTGGCTCTAGGCGGCCTGGCCGGCGGCCTGCTTCGGATGCTTGTCCTGGTCGTCTGGCCTGCCGCGCCCGGTCAACTGCCCCTGGGCTTGCTGATGGTCAACGCTGGGGGCGCGGGCCTGATCGGTGTGGTCCTGGCCTTCAGTGAATCCGGTGGTCGCCACCGGCTCCCCCCGGCGCTTTCCCTTGGTCTGATGGCCGGCTTCTGCGGTGCCCTCACCACTTTTTCGACCTTTGCGCTGGAAACCCTCGCACTGGCCGAGCATCCTGCGCGTGCGGCCGGGCATGTGGTCGTCTCGCTCGTCTTGTGGCTGGCCGCGGCGGCTGCGGGGCTGCTTGTCGGACGACGCCTGAATGCGCCTGGGACGAACCCGCATAAAGACCACTAACCGGAGAACCCAATGTTGATCGACGCCCTGATCCTGCTGCCCGTTACCGTGTTCCTGCTGTGGCTGTACGCCTATTCGGGGCCGCGGGGACTGACCGGGAAAGACTGGCTGGCCGACCGGCTGCCGGCCATCCTCGCGCTGGTGGTGGCCGCGGCGGTTCTGATCGGGCTGCACCTGACCCTGCAGTTCGAGGACCTCAATCGCAATATCATCGCCGTGGTCAGCGCCTACCTGGTGTTTCTGGCGGGTCTGGGCGTTGCCTGGCTGCTGCGCTGGCGGCGCTCGCGCCGTTGATATACTCACTTCAGTTGACGAAGGTCCTGGTGGCTTCGAATGATCGCCACAACGGCAGCCGGAGAATAACGACATGATGCCCGACGGTTCGTACTCGATAGACACCCTGCTGAAATTCCTCAAGCACGCGGGGATGGAAGGGATGATCAATCCGGCGGTCGCGCGGGCGAGGAGAAAAGCAGTCGAGCAGCTCGAGGCCGAATTGACCGACGCCGAGCGCGCGGACGTACGCAAGCTCGATGTCGACGAACTGGCCTCGCGCTTCCATAAGCTCGAAGGCTCGAGCATTCGCAGCGAGGCCCTGTCGCTGTACGCCGAACGGGTACGCATGGCGCAGGCTGATTTCCTGTCATGGGCCGATAATCCGGCCGGCTTCGAGAGCGTCGGCGGCGAGCAGCGCCGGGCCGTTCCGCGGGGGTCGCTCACGCCCGAACGCGAAATGGGCGAGCGCATCACGCTGGAAGCAACCGAGAATCCATCCAATATCGTTCCGATCGCGCTGCGCGAAGACGAAACGGTGTACGTCGCCAACCTGCCGCTCGATCTGACACGCGAGGAGGCCGATCGCATCGCCCGGGTCGTGCGGGCTTTCGCCAGTGAAGATGACGAGACTCGATCGAAGCCGGATCGGGAGTCGGAGCCAGAGTCATGAGCCGCCTGTTCATCATCGTCCTGATGGTGATCTTTGCGCTCGCCGGGGGCGGGCTGTGGCTCTATTTTGTCTACGGCAGCGGCGGCGGCCTGTTTCGCGAGGAACTGTCCCCGGAACTGGTCGTATTCTGTATCGAGGCCTTCTTCCTGGTCGGCCTGCTCGGCCTGATTCAGCGCTATCTGGAGCACCAGCGGCGCCAGCAGATGTGGTTGAGCCTGCGCGGATCGTTTCGCGACCTGTTGTCGCTGCTCGATATCGCCTTTTTGGAACCCAACGCCGAGCCGACTTCTTCGAAGGAGCTCGAGCGCGACCCGCAGGTGATCACGCGCATGATCGAAGAGCTCGAGCGCAAGCACCCCGACCTCGATAGCCTGGTGGCGCTCAAGCGCGAGGGCGAGGAGTCGCTGTCGATGACGCGCGACCTGGTCGCGGTGGCCGCCCAGCTGTCGGCCACGCACATGAACTGGTGGATCGCCATCGTCGACAGCATCCGGCGCCTGGCCGAAGCGCGAGACCGCAGGGCCATGGAGAAAGCCATCCACGAGATGCTGGTCAATATCCGGGAGTTCGATCGCCTGGCGTTCTGAGGGCGCCTGCCACGGCCGACGCGTAAATAAACGGGGCGACCCGCAGGCCGCCCCGTTACTTCTACCGTTTGTGGGCGGTCGAAATCAGCCCTTTCCGCGCGTCTGGGTCTTGTTCTTCTGCGCGTTCTTTTCCATGAAACCGATGATCAGGCCGGCGACGTCCTTGCCGGTTGCCGTTTCGATGCCCTCGAGGCCGGGCGAGGAATTTACTTCCATGACCAGCGGGCCGTGATTGGAGCGCAGCAGGTCCACGCCCGCGACGTTCAGGCCCATGATCTTGGCCGCGCGCACGGCCGTGGAGCGTTCTTCGGGCGTGATCTTGATCAGGCTGGCCGAGCCGCCGCGGTGGAGGTTGGAGCGGAATTCGCCGGGCTGGGCCTGACGCTTGATGGCCGCGACCACCTTGCCCCCGACGATGAAGCAGCGGATATCGGCGCCGCCGGCTTCCTTGATGTACTCCTGCACCATGATCGAGACGTTCAGGCCCATGAAGGCCTCGAGTACCGACTCGGCGGCCTTCTTGGTCTCGCACAGCACCACGCCGATGCCCTGGGTGCCTTCGAGCATCTTCACGACCAGGGGCGCGCCGCCAACCATCTGGATGAGGTCGTTGATGTCCTTGGTGGCGTAGGCGAATCCCGTCACCGGCAGGCCGATGCCCTTGCGAGAGAGAAGCTGCAGCGACCGCAGTTTGTCGCGCGAGCGCGTGACCGCCACCGATTCGTTGAGCGGGAAAGTACCCATCATCTCGAACTGTCGAAGGACCGCCGTGCCGTAGAAGGTCACCGACGCGCCGATTCTCGGGATGACGGCGTCGAAGGGCTCGATCGGGTCGCCGCGGAAGTGGATCGTCGGCCGGTGTGAGGCGATGTTCATGTAGCAGCGCAGCGTGTCGACGATTTGCACATCGTGCCCCCGCTCCTTGGCGGCCTCGACGAGGCGGCGGGTCGAGTAGATGCGGCGGCTTCGGGAAAGGATGGCGATGCGCATGAGCGGCGAACCCTTTAATTGAACGAGTGAAGCTTACAGGCGCGGCTTGCCCTGCAGAAACGTGCGTGCCGGGTAGACCAGCGCATGGTTCTCCATGGCGGTCCGCCCCAGCAACATACGATAGCGCATTTTCTCACGGTTGGTCAGGGTGATATCCACATCCCAGCTCGAATGCCCGATCACTACCGGGGTCCGGATGGTCAGGCGCTCTTCCAGCTCGCCGGAGGTGTTGCGCACCCGCCGGATCCGGCGCACCTGGGCTTCGCAACGCTGCCAACGGACGGCTTCGTGGCGGCCGATGGGCACATGGAAAATGGCCAGTGTGACGCCGTCGCGTTCGATCTGTTCGATATCGCTGGCGTGCATCGCGCAGGTTTTCGCGCCGGTATCGACCCGCGCGCGCAGCTGATTGATCCCCAGATCCGGCAGCGCTACCCATTCGCAGGCGCCGATGATCATGTTGGGGGGGGATATCCGCGACTTCATGAGTTTGGAGCCAGTAGTTGCGTCGTCAGCCTCACGCAGAGCCGCAGAGCCGCGAAGTTCGCAGAGATAAAATCAATAACAAAACTATTTTCTCTGCGCCCTCTGCGTCTCTGAGTCTCTGCGTGGGAATTTTCAGGCATTGGCGGTTTACTCGGCCTTTGACAGGTCGGCGATCATGGCCCGGAGGAAGCGGGCCGCTTCGCCGCCGGTGCAGGCGCGGTGGTCGAAGGTCAGCGACAGCGGGATCATGCGGTGCACTTCCACGCCGCCGAGGACCGGCACGACCTCGTGACGCAACACGCCGGCGGCAACGATCGACACGCAGGGCGGGTTGATGATCGGCGTGGCGTAGCGCCCGGCGAAGACCCCGAAGTTGGACAGCATGATGGTGTAGTCCTTGAGGTCCTCGGGCGGAATGCTGCGGCTGTTGACGTTTTCCTTCAGGCGGTTGATCTCGCCCCGAATGTCTTCACGCGAGCCGTTATGCACGCCCTTGAGCCGGGCCACGAACAGGCCGTCGGCGGTGTCGACCGCCATGCCCACGTCCATGCCCTTGTGCACCATGCGCATGTTCTGCTCGTCGTCGAACCAGGCGTTGAGACCGGGTTCGGCCTTCGCGCCGGCGGCCAGGGCACGCAGGAGACGATAAGTGACGTCTTCGCCGGCGCGCCAGGCGTGGATGTCTGCATCGTCCATCAGCGTGGTCGGCACGACGCGCTTGTGCGACTCGCTCATGATGCGCGCCATGGTGCGGCGGGTACCGCGCAGCGGCTCCCATTCGCCGCTGGCCGAGGCGGCCGGCTGGCTGGGACGGCTCGATTCGGCCGGCTTGTGCTCACGCTGCGCATCGGTCGGAAAATCCGGTTCTTCGCGCTTCTGGGTCGGCTGCTCCTGGCGCGGCTGTGCCTTGGCGGTTCCTTCCTCGGCTGCCTTGCGCACGTCCGCGGCCGTGACCACGCCGTCGGTACCCGTGGGGCTGACCTGGGAGAGGTCGACCTTGTGCTTGCGCGCAAGAGCGCGAACGGCCGGGGTGACCTTGACGCCGCCCACGGTCGAGGTGCGCTCCTGCAGGACTTCGCCCCCGGCCTGCATCTTGCCGACGACGGTTCCGGAATCCTCGCGCTCGCCGCCGGCGGGCTTGTCCGATTCCGTGGCGTCTTCGGCCGCACCGCTTTCGCTTTCGGTGGCCTCGGAACTCGGCGATTCGTCTTGCTGTTCGCTTTCGGCTGCGGCAACGGTGGCCGGCGGTTCGCTCTGGGTCGATTCTTCCGTGCCGGTGTCGCCTTCGACCTGGAATTCGGCCAGCGGGGCACCAGTCTTGATTACATCGCCTGGGCCGCCGTGGAACTTGACCACCTTGCCGCTGAAGGGGCTGGGAACCTCGACCACGGCCTTGGCTGTTTCCATGGAAACGAGCGGCTGGTCGACTTCGACTTCGTCGCCCTCGGAAACCAGCCATTCGACGATTTCGGCATCCGGCAGGCCCTCGCCGAGATCGGGCAGATTGAAAACGCTCATGAAACCTCCAGAATCTCTTTGGCCGCGTCGACGATGCGCCGCACGCTGGGCATGTATTTCATTTCATTTCGGTACAGTGGCATGACCACATCGTAGCCGCAAACGCGCTTGACCGGCGCGTGGAGATGCCAGATGCCGCCATCGGCCAGGCCGGCGGCGATTTCGCTGGCCACGCCGCAGTGCTTGGGCGCTTCCTGGACGATCACGCAGCGGCCGGTGCGCTCGACCGACTCGATGATTGTGTCCATGTCGAGCGGGCTGACGGTGGCCACGTCGATCACCTCGACACTCAGGCCCTGCTGCTCGAGCTCGTCGGCCGCCTGCAGCGTTTCCTTGACCATCGAGCCCCAGGTCACGAGGGTCAGGTCGTTGCCGTCGCGCAGCGTGTAGCACACGTCCAGCGGCAGCTCTTCGCCGTCGTCGGCCACTTCTTCCTTCTGCCAGCGGTAGATGCGCTTGGGTTCCATGAAGACGACCGGATCGGGATCGCGGATGGCGGCGAGCATTAGGCCGTAAGCGCGCGAGGGCGAGGAGGGGATGACCACGCGAACGCCCGGCATGTGCGCGAACAGCGCCTCGGGGCTTTCGGAGTGGTGTTCCGGGGCGTGGATACCGCCGCCGGAGGGGAAGCGCAACACCATCGGGCAGCTCATGCGCCCGCGGGTACGGTTACGCAGGCGCCCGGCGTGGCACATGATGTGGTCGATCATCGGCATGGTGAAGCCGCAGAACTGGGCTTCGGCGACCGGCTTCATGCCCTGGGAGGCCATTCCGACGGTCATGCCGGCGATCATCACCTCCGCCAGGGGCGTGTCGATCACGCGCTCGTCGCCGAACTTGTCGTGCAACCCGGCGGTGGCCCGGAAGACGCCGCCGTTGACGCCGACGTCCTCGCCGAACATGACCACGCTCGAATCCTCTTCCATTGCGCGGGCCAGCGCCATGGTGACGCCGTCGATCAGGGTAATCTCTGCCATCAGTGTTGCCCTCCGTCTTCGGCGTAGTCCTGGGCGTAGGTTCGTTGCTCGATCAGGTCGTGCGGCAGTTCGGCAAACATGTAGTCGAACATGGCGGTCACTGGCTGCGGGTCGTTCTCGATCACGTCGATGTATTCATCGGCGGCCTGCTGGACCCACTGCTTGCACTCGCCGAGCAGCTCTTCTTCCTTCTGGTCGTCCCAGGCGCCCTGGTCGACCAGGTAGGTGTTGAGCCGCTTGATCGGCTCGCGGTCCCAGGCCTCGTCGACTTCGTCGCTGGGACGATAGCGGCGGGCGTCATCGGCGGTGGTGTGGTCGCTGAGGCGATACGTGAGCATTTCGATCACGAAAGCGCCCTTGCCCTGGCGAGCGGCGTTGACCGCCTTGTCCATGGCCCAAAGGCAGGCGATCAGGTCGTTACCGTCGACCTGGATGCTGGGAAGCCCGCCGGCGATGCCTTTCTGCGCCAGCGTGGCGGCAGTGTTCTGCTTCTTGCGCGGGACCGAGATGGCCCACTGGTTGTTGACGATCACCAGCACCAGCGGCAGCTTCCAGGCGCTGCCGGCGTTGATCGCCTCGAGAAAGTCGCCCTTGGAGGAGCCGCCGTCGCCGACGACCGTGACCGCCACGCGATCTTCCTTCTTGAGCTTGTAGGCCAAGGCCGCGCCGGCGGCATGCATGCACTGGGTGGCGATGGGAACGCACCAGGCGAAGTCGTGCTTCGGGCCGCTGAAATCGCTGCCGCGCTCGTCGCCGCCCCAGTAGAGCAGCACCTCGGACATCTTCACGCCGCGATAGAACTGCGCGCCGTACTCGCGATACATCGGCGCGAAGCAGTCCTGTTCACGCATCGAGGCGCCGATGGCCACGTGGGCGGCCTCGTGCCCGAGGCTGGAGGCGTAGGTGCCCAGCTTGCCGGTACGCTGCAGGGCGACCGCCTTCTTGTCGAAGGTGCGGGTCAGAACCATCAGCTTGTACAGCTCGGTCAGCCGATCGAAATCCCTGGCCAGCGACGGCACTTGCTGGTCGTCGACCAGCTTGCCATCGGGCTTGAGGAATTGGAAATAGTCCACCTTGAAGGCGGCGGCAGTGTGCGCCATGACGACTCCTCTCTTTCTTTAGTGATGCGCCGGGGTTCGGAAGGCCGGCCGGCGGCTCCGAAGCGGTGCGTATTATAAGCGCTTGAGCAGCCCGGGAGGAAATGGCGGCCTGACCCGCGCCGCGAACGCCGGCGCGGAAAGGAAAAGCGCCCGGTTGGCGCCCGATCCCGGCCCATGCAGGCCCCGGCGCCGGGTGTGCCATAATCGGTGACGCACACCACAAAACATCAGGGGTACAAGAGAATGAGAAAATTGATCACGCTCGTCGGCGGCCTGGCGTTGGCTGCCGGCCTGAACGCGCAGTCCGTGCCGATGCCGGCCCTTTCCGCGCCGGTCACGGTTCACACGGACGCGAACGGTATTCCGACCATCGTCGGGGACACCGAACACGACGTCAACTATGTCCGGGGCTTTCTGCATGCGCGCGACCGACTCTTCCAGATGGATTACCTGCGCCGTGTCGCCTCCGGCACGCTGGCCGAACTCCTCGGGCAGGGCGCGCTGAGCAGCGATGTCGAGCTCCGGACCCTGGGGCTCCGCCGCGGCGCGCTCGAGACCTGGCAACAAATGACCGCCGACGAAAAGGCCTGGGTGAAGGCTTATGCCGACGGCGTCAACGCATTCCTGGCCAGTGCCGACCAGCTGCCGCCCGAGTACGGCGCCCTGGAATTGACCGAGGTCGAGCGCTGGTCGCCGGTCGATTCGCTGATCATCGGCAAGCTTCTGGCCTTCCAGCTGTCGTTCGATTCCGGCGTCGTCGATCGCACGCTCAGGCTCGCCAATTACCAGGGTGTTGGCGATGCCGCCGGGTTCGATGGACGCGCACTGTTTTCAGAAGACCTGTCCCGCAGTGCGCCCATGGATGACCGCATCAGCATTCCGGATTTCTTCGAGACGGCGGGCATCCTCCCGGTGCCGGGTACGTCAGAAGCCAGCCTCCAGTCGGCGACCGAATCCGGCTCGGCGGGCGAGACGGGTGGTTGGCAGAACCTGCCGCAGCTCGATGACTCGGTGGTCGACAGCCTGGGGCATTACATGGACCGGGTCCGCAGCATCCCCTTGCTCGGCACGACCATCGGCCGGGCGGACAATCGCGCCGGATCGAACTGGTGGGTGGTTTCCGGTGAGCACACCGAGAACGGCTTCCCGATCATGGCCAACGACCCGCATCTGGGACTGGACATGCCGGCCCTGATGATCAACGAGAACATCGTCATTCGCGACGAGGAACGGGTGGTCAGCGGGGTCACGCCGCCGGGAACGCCCCTGATCCTGCTCGGTTGCAACCTCGATATCTGCTGGGGCCTGACCAACCACAATGTCGACGTGACCGATTATTTCCAGGAAGAGATCCTGACCAACGGCTACGGTCTGCCGACGCATACGGTTCACGCCGATGGCGAGGAGCCGGTGCTCTACGCCTTCCAGAGCTACTTCGTCAATGGTGTCGGTGACGGCGAGATGGACAACCTCAATCGCGCCAACGTCGGCTACGCCTCTGGCGGCATTACTTTCCTCGTGCCGCGCCGCAACAACGGCCCGATCGTGGCGCAGCCTGACGCCGACTCGGCGATATCCGTGCAGTACGCCGGCTGGGGCGCGACCTTCGAGCTGAGCACCCTGCGAGGCTTCGAGCGCGCCAGCAACATGGAAGAATTCCGCGCGGCAATCGACAACTGGACCTTCGGTTCTCAGAACATTGTCTACGCCGATGTCGAAGGCAATATCGCCTATTTCACGGCCGGTGGGGTTCCCCTGCGCCAGGACTTGCAGAACAACGAAGTCGGCGGGGGCGTTCCGCCCTTCCTGCTGCGTGATGGTTCCGGGGCGCTGGGCCACGACTGGCTGCCGGCCAACGACGACTCGCCGCGGGCCGCGCCGTTCGCCTCCTTGCCCAAGTCGGAAATGCCGCACGTGGTCAATCCGGCCAGCGGCTATATCGCCAACGCCAACAACGACCCGGTCGGCACGACCCTGGACAATAATCCGCTCAACCAGCTGCGCCCGGGCGGAAACGGTATCTACTACCTCAATCCGTCCTATTCGGAGCTGCGCATGGCGCGCATCGATCGTGAGCTCCAGGACATGATTTCCGCCGGCGACATCAGCGTGGACCAGATGAAGGCGTTGCAGGCCAACAACCAGATGTTCGACGCCGAGTTGATCGTGCCGCATATCCTCGAGGCGTTCGAGAACGCCACCGCCGAAGATGCCTGGCCCGGTCTGGCGCAGTTCGCGCTCGATCCGGGTATCCAGGAAGCTGCGGGCCGACTCGCCGAATGGGACTTCTCGACGCCGACAGGCCTGGCCGAGGGCTGGGATCCCGGCAGCCCCGCCGGCAGCGGTGAACCCTCGGCCGAGGCGGTTGCCAACAGCGTGGCCGCCACCATCTACTCGGTCTGGCGCGGACAGGCCATCGGGAATACCATCGACGCCACGCTCGAGGCCCTCCAGCTGGGCAATTTCCGCCCCGGTTCGAGCGACGCCCTGCGCGCATTCCATCACCTGCTGGCCGATTTCGACCAGAACGGTGGATTCGGCGCCTCCGGTGTGCCGTTCTTCAACGTCGAGGAAGCGCCGGACATGGCATCGGCTCGCGACACGGTTCTGCTCGCCAGCCTGGCGCAGACCCTCGAGCTGCTGGCCAGCGACGAGTTCGCCCCGGCCTTCGGCAATTCCACCGACCAGAGCGAGTACCGCTGGGGCAAGCTGCACCGCATCGTCTTCAGCCACCCGCTGGGCAGCGATCCGTTCAACGTGCCCAATGGCGGCGGTCTGAGCGATGTCGGTGAGAACCTGCCGGGCGTAGCCCGTGCCGGCGGATACCAGACCGTCGATGCCTCTTCGCACGGCGTGCGAGCTGACGGGCTCAACGACTTCATGTTCGGTTCCGGTCCGGCGCGCCGCACGGTGGCCGAGATGACGCCGGGCACGCCCAACGTCAGCGAGATCCTGCCTGGCGGTCGCAGCGGTGTGCTGGTCAGCCCCTTCTATACCAATCAGCTCAGGTTGTGGCTGACCAACGACTACCTGCCGCTGACACTGGGTGAAAGCGACGGCGAGGCCACGGCGGTGGATACAACCACCTTCACGCCCTGAGTTTGCCCGGACGTTGACAGAGCAGGAGCGCCCGCCATTGTGCGGGCGCTCCGTTTTTTGCCGCGTCGGTGCTTGAATCCGGCCCGCTCGATGGCCATGTCTCCAGTTCGGATCGCTTTCAGGGACACCCCATGATCAACCTGCTCGAACGCTTCGCCCTGGCGCACACCCAGGTCACACGCCTGAATGCGGAACTGGGCGAAATCGTGCCGCCGAACCAGACCTTCAGCGCCAAGGTCGAACTCAAGCTCACCCCGCTGGAGATGAAGTACGAGGGAGAGTTGCCCCAGTACCAGGTCACCGCCCGGATGATGTGTCGCGGTTCGCGCGAGGAGCAACCAGACAAGCCGCTGTTCACCATCGAGCTGGTGCTGCAGGTGGTCTATTCGCAGTTCCAGGGAGAGCCGGTAGGCTTCGAAACCTTCAAGGCCAACCACGGCAGCCTCACGCGTCAGCTCTATCCACTCATCCACCATCAACTCCAGCCGGTGTTCAAGCAGTTCGGGCTCGACCAGGTTAAGTTGCCCTACGATCTGGCCGGCAATGCGCAGGACCAGGCGGGGGCAGGGCAGCGGCAGGTTCATTGATCGCAAATTGACGCTTGTCGCGGGGCATGAAAGAATCCTGCTATTGAAGCTGAGGGAGTGGTCCGGGTGACGAGCGCCAAGCGCGAAGCGATTTCGAAAGTCGATATTGCCTGGCTGCGCATGGAGCAGCCGACCAACCTGATGATGATCACCGGCGTGATCGTCCTCGAGAATCCGATCGACTTCGAGGCGTTTCGCGAGATCCTGGTCAATCGTTTCCTTGCCTTTCGCCGCTTTCGCCAGAAGGCCGTCGAGTCCGCCCGGGGCTGCTGGTGGGAAACCGACGAACTGTTCGAGCCAAGCGCGCACATTTTGCGCACGGCGCTCCCCGGCGATGCCGGCAAGGCCGAACTCGAGGAGCTGGTTTCTCAGCTCGCTTCCACCCCGCTCGACAAGACCAAGCCGCTGTGGCAGTTCCACCTGGTGGAAAACTATGCCGGCGGGCCGGCGATTGTCAGCCGGATTCATCACTGTTACGCCGACGGCATTGCGCTGGTCGAGGTGCTGCTGTCACTGACCGAGGCCGATCCCGAAAAATCGCTGCGGCAGATCAGCCCGCAGGATTGGAAAGAGAAGCGTGCGGCCGAATCGAATATCTTTCGACGCCTGATGGCGCCGGCTCGGGACGGGATCGACGCGGTTCAGCACTTGAGCTACAAGATGATCGAGGAGGCCGCCCAGATAGTGCGCGATCCGCACCTGGCGAGTGACTATGCCGGCACGGCGGCCGATTTGACGGGTGAACTCATCAATGCACTGCTGTTGCCCGATGATCCCCCCTCGCGCTTCAAGGGCAAGCTCGGCGTGCGCAAGAACGTCGCCTGGGCCGAGCCGATCGATCTCGAAGAGGTCAAGGCCGTCGGCAAGGCCCTGGGCTGCACCGTCAATGATGTGTTGATCGCGGTCATGACCGGTGCGCTGCACCGCTACATGGTCGACTGCGGCGACGATCCTTCCGAGGTCACGATGCGCGCCACGGTTCCGGTCAATCTCAGGCCGCTGGAGCACGCGCGTGAACTCGGCAATCACTTTGGCCTGGTTTTCCTGGAGTTGCCGGTGGCCGAGAACAATCCCCTGGCACGCGTCTACCGCGTGGCCGAGTTCATGCGCGAACTCAAGGATTCCCGGCAGGCGATGATGTCGCTGGGCCTGCTGGCCGCCCTGGGCATGGGGCCGGCCACCCTGCAGAAGCCGGCGCTGGAACTGTTCAGCCGCAAGGCTTCAACCGTGCTGACCAACGTTCCGGGCCCGCAGGAGCCGCTCTACATGGTCGGCTCGAAAATCCGCGAGATGATGTTCTGGGTGCCGCAGACCGGATCGGTCGGAATGGGCATCAGCATCATCAGCTACAACGGCCAGGTGTTTTCGGGGCTGATCACCGACAATCGCCTGGTGCCGGACCCGCACAAAGTGGTTGTCGATTTCAGGCGCGAGTTCGAGAACCTGCTGCACCTGACCATGCTGCTGGGGCCCCAGGACGGCCCGATTCCGCCGGAGGCGGCGGAGTTGATGCATGAGTGGATCGATGAGGGCGGCTATGGTGGCTAAGGGCGGTTACACGCTCGCCCTGGCATACTCCACATCCAGCTTCTGCATCGCGTCGATCGGCTTGATGGCGGCGGCCTTTTCGTAGGCGGCGTTCGATTCGTCCAGGCGCTTGTCGCCGAACAACAGGTACAGGCCGTTGCCGTACTCCAGGTGGGCGATCGGCGCCTCGGGTGTCAGTTCCAGTGCTCGCTCGAAATGTTCCAGCGCCTTGTCGGCGCTGGCACCGTAGGTGAGTTTGCCCACCATCTTTCCGACCTTGTTGATGATCTCCGCGTGGTAGAGCCCGAGGGCGGTGTGGGCCTCGGCGTGCTCCGGTGAGAGCGAAAGCGCGTTTTCCAGGGACTCGCGCACCTTTCCGCCGATGCCCTGCGCCAGGGCCTGGGTGATCGATATGCTCTGGCTGTAACGCCCGAGCAGGAAGGCGTGAAAGTAGTGCGCGTTGGCGTCCTGGTCCCAGCGCTGGATGGCCTGCTCCGCACGCTCGATGCCGGACTGGTAAATGGCGACCTTGGTCGCTTCGTCCTCTTCGAGGTAGTCGGCGTAGATGCCCGAGGCCTTGTTGGCAACGGCATGCGCCTCGAGGCCGATCGACTCGGCCAGTTCGACCGCGCCGGCGAAGTCACCGGCGTGAAAGTGGCGCCAGGCGTCGAGCAGGCGCTCGTCGTCGGGAAGCGGCTCGGTGTCGCCGCGGTGAAGCGTGGGCCAGGCGCTCGATAGCTTCTTGCCGGGATACTGAAAAGCCTTGTCGGCGTTGTCGAAGGCGGCCCAGTTGGCGGTATCCATGATTAGTGTGTCCACTCTAGAAACTGGGTCTATCTTACAACTCAAGTTCACACGACACATCCCGCCCGAAGGCGGTGAAAAAGGAGTTGTTAAGACATGGCTAAGAAGACTGCCAAAAAGAAGGTCGCCAAGAAGAAGGTGGCCAAGAAGACCGCAACGCGCAAGACGGCTGCTCGCAAGACCGCCACTTCGCAGGCTCAGGATTATGCCCACGAGATCTGGCTGGCCGGCCTCGGCGCCTTTTCGATGGCGCAGCAGGAAGGCGGCAAGCTGTTCGAGAACAGCCGCAAGTCCGTCGAGGAAACCAGCAGCAAGGTGCTCGGCGAGAGCAACAAGCTGTTCGACCGCCTGGTCAAGGAAGGCAGCAAGCTTGAAGGCAAGGGCCGCAAGACGGTCAACGAAACCGTCACTGGCGTGCGCGACGATGTTGAAAGCCGCGTTGGCAAGGTGCGGGACACTGCCCAGAGCAACTGGGACAAGCTCGAAAAGGTCTTCGAGCAGCGCGTGGCCCGGGCACTTTCCCGCCTCGGCGTTCCGACTTCCGACGAGATCAAGCAGCTCAGCGATCGCGTCGCCGAACTGAACAAGGAAGTTCGTTCCCTGTCCGCGCAGCAGAAGGCTGCGGGTACGGCCAGCAAGAAGACCGCGAGCAAGAAGACCACGGCCAAGGCCGCTGAAAGCAAGAGCGACTCGGCTGCATCGTGATCGATTTGTTGTAGTCGACTCCTCCAGACTACCCCGAAGCAGCCCGGGCTACCTCCCTCGGCCCGGAACCAGCTGCTACTTGACCCGGACCCTGTCCGGGTCTTTTTTTGTCCGGGGAGGCCGAAAACTCGGGCGGCGGACCTTGGCTTTAGGGCGCTAGCCGGACCTTCGTAAATCGGGAATCGTAAATCGAGCGGCTTCGTTCAGTGTTGTTCCATTCACGATTCACGGGGAGTTGCTTACAGCCCGGGCACCCGATAAGCCCTGGCCAGCTCGGATAGTTCCTCCCGCGCTCCCCCGACCAGGTACGGGCTGATCAGGCTCATTACCTGCCAGGCGGCACGTTCCGGTCGGGGCTCGGCTTCGCGTTCGGCGACCTGGTCGAAGGAAAGCCAGAAAGTCGAGACCAGCACGATATTGCGGACCAGCGCATCGAGTTCCTCTTCAGTGGCCTTCAGCTGCCCCTGCTCGCTCAGGCCTTCGCTGAGGTGGCGGGCGGTCTGCATGGACAGCTTGATGATGCCCTGAAAGCGTTGCTGCACGTACCTGAAGCGTCCGCACAGGTCGCTCAGGTCGCGATAGATGAACCTGTACTCGCCGATCGTCTCGAAAACCAGGTGCAGGAACAGCCAGATGTCCTCCACGTGGACATCCCGGGCTTCGGGTGTGGCCAGCAACTCGAGCATCCGGTGCTCGTAGGCCGCGAAAAGGGCCTGGATGAGATCGCCCTTGGTGCGGAAATGGTAGTGCAGGTTGCCCGGGCTGATGTCGAGCTCGTCGGCAATGCGGTTGGTCGGCACGTGCGGCTCGCCATGCTCGTTGAACAGGAGCAGGGCGGCTTGCAGTATGCGCTCGCGCGTGTT
Organism: Wenzhouxiangella indolica; assembly: GCF_042310355.1. Taxonomy (NCBI): domain Bacteria; kingdom Pseudomonadati; phylum Pseudomonadota; class Gammaproteobacteria; order Chromatiales; family Wenzhouxiangellaceae; genus Wenzhouxiangella; species Wenzhouxiangella indolica. The sequence goes on from NZ_JBHJMR010000002.1 coordinate 232,461, forward strand.
CCGGCTCATGCCGGCCCGGACCGGTGCGGTGTGCTCAGCTTCGCAGCGATTCGACCAGGTCGACGTACTTCTGCTTGGCCTCGTCGCGATCCATGCCCTGGAGCTTTTCCCAGGCTTCGTACTTGGCCACGCCGACAAAATCGAAAAAGCCCGGTTTCTCCCCCGAGACGTCGCCCTCGGATCCCTGCTTGTAAAGCGCGTAGAGCTTCAGCAGGGTGTCGTTGTCGGGCCGTTCATCGAGGTTCTGGGCATTGTCGGCAGCCTGTTTGAAGCTGGTCTCCAGGTCGCTCATTGCTTGGGGTTCCCTTTTGTGGTCGCGGTTTCGGTCTTTCTAGCATGCGGTCCCCGGTAGGTCAACGCCGACCGATCCCGGTCGCGCCGACGGTGGCGGAATCGCCTTCGAGTCGGTATCTTTGGGGGTCATGACAATTATGCCGGAGGGAGTGCCGCAATGAGCTATTTCGTGACCGGGGGAACCGGATTCATCGGCCGCAATCTGATTGACGAGCTGGTCAAGCGCAAGGGGACGATCTACGTCCTGGTGCGGCGAGGCTCCAAGACCAAGTTCAACAACCTGGTGGCTGAGCGATGGGGAGATCACAAGCGACGCATCGTGGCCATCAGCGGGGATCTGACCAAGCCGGCGCTGGGCGTGCGAAAGGCCGACCTCGAAAAGCTGGACGGCAAGATCAGGCATTTCTTCCACCTGGCTGCCGTGTACGACCTGGCCGCAGATGCCGAAAGCAACGAGGCGGCCAATATCGGGGGTACGAAGCACGCCATTCAGCTGGCCGAGAAGATCAAGGTCAAGTGTTTCCACCACACCTCCTCGATCGCCGCTGCCGGACTCTATCCGGGCACCTTCCGTGAGGACATGTTCGAAGAGGCAACCGGCCTCCAGCATCCGTATTTCCGGAGCAAGCACGAGTCCGAAGGGCTGGTCCGGCGGACCTGTCCCGTTCCCTGGCGCATCTACCGGCCCGGGATCGTCGTGGGGCACTCGAAGACCGGGGAGATCGACAAGATCGACGGGCCGTACTATTTCTTCAAGCTGATCCAGAAAATGCGCCGGATGCTGCCGCCCTGGGTTCCAACCCTGGGCCTGGAAGGCAGCCGCATCAACATTGTTCCGGTCGACTACGTGGCGCAGGCGATGGATCATATCGCGCACAAACCGAAACTCGATGGACAGTGCTTTCACCTGACCGACCCGAGTCCGAAGCGGATCGGCGAAGTAATGAATCTGTTTGCCCAGGCCGCGCATGCGCCGTTGATGTCGATGCGCATCGACGCGCGACTGTTCAGCTTCATTCCCGCGCCCGTCAAGCAGGGGCTGACGATGCTGCCGCCGGTCAGACGCATCGTAAAACAGGTGCTTGAGGATCTGGGCATCCCCAAGGACATGCTCAGCTTTTTCAGCTACCCCACCCGCTTCGACAACCGGGACGCCGAGAAGGCGCTCAAGGGCTCGGGCATCTCGGTGCCGCCGCTCGAGGATTATGCCTGGGTGCTGTGGGACTACTGGGAGCGCCACCTGGATCCCGAGCTGTTCATCGATCGCTCCCTGTCCGGGCAAGTCCGTGACAAGGTCGTGCTGATCACCGGCGCCTCGTCCGGGATTGGCAAGGCCACGGCACTGATGATGGGCCGGGCCGGTGCCCGGGTCGTCATCGTCGCGCGTGGCGAGGAGGGGCTGAAGGAAACGCAGGCCGAGATCGAAGCCGACGGCGGGCAGGCCTTCTACTACACCGCCGACCTGGCCGACATGAAGGAGGGCGAGCAGCTCGTCGAGAAGGTGCTGGCCGACCACGGCGCGGTGGATATCCTGGTCAACAACGCCGGCCGGTCGATCCGGCGCTCGATTCAGCTTTCCTACGAGCGCTTCCATGACTACGAGCGACTCATGCAGCTCAATTACTTCGGTTCGCTCAAGCTGATCATGGGCTTTCTGCCCGTGATGGTCGAGCGTGGTGGCGGGCAGATCATCAACATCTCCTCCATCGGGGTTCTCTCCAACGCGCCTCGCTTCTCCGCTTACGTGGCCTCCAAGGCCGCGCTGGACGCGTTCTCGCGCTGCGCGGCGTCGGAGTTCGCCGACACCGGGGTGTCGTTCACGACGATCAATATGCCGCTGGTGCGCACACCCATGATCGCGCCGACCAAGATGTACGAGCATGTGCCGACGATCACGCCCGAAGACGCCGCCGACATGATCAAGCAGGCGGTCATCTACCGGCCGCAGCGGATCGCCACGCGTCTTGGAATCTTCGCCCAGATTCTCCACGCCACGGCGCCCAAGGTCTCGGAGATCGTGCTCAATTCCGCCTTCCGGATGTTCCCGGATTCAGCTGCCGCCCAGGGGCGGGAGGATGAAGGTGAGGTCAAGCCGACGCAGGAGCAGGTGGCGTTTGCCTCACTAATGCGCGGTATCCACTGGTAGGTGCCGGGGCCGCGTCTTGCGGCCCCTGTCGGCGCTTTCAGTCGCGCCAGCGCTTGAGTAGGTCGCCGTAGGCGTCGATGCGACGGTCGCGAAGGAACGGCCACATGCGTCGGACCTGTTCGCTGCGGTTCATGTCCAGGCTGGCGAACAGCACTTCGGCTTCGCTGCCGGCCTCGGCCAGGATTTCGCCCTGCGGGCCGGCGATCAGGCTGTGGCCCCAGAATTCGGCCTCGTGGTCGCCGCCGGAGCGGTCGGGCTCGAAGCCCACGCGGTTGCAGGTGACCATGGGAATGCCGTTGGCCACGGCGTGGCTGCGCTGGATGGTGCGCCAGGCGTCGAGCTGGCGAAGCTGCTCGGCCTCGTCGTCGTTCAGGTCGAGTCCGATGGCAGTGGGATAGAGCAGCAGCTCGGCCCCGGCCAGTGCCATCAGGCGGGCCGCTTCCGGGTACCACTGGTCCCAGCAGACCAGGACGCCGAGACGGCCCACCGAGGTATCGATCGGATCGAAGCCAAGGTCGCCCGGGGTGAAGTAGAACTTCTCGTTGTAGCCCGGATCGTCGGGTATGTGCATCTTGCGGTAGATTCCGACGCGACGCCCGTCGCGCTCGAACACCAGCGCGGTATTGTGGGCCAGCCCCTGGGCGCGATGCTCGAAGATCGAACCCACCAGCACAACGTTGTGATCGGCGGCGGCCTTCGACAGCATCTGCGCCGTCGGTCCGTCGAGCGGCTCGGCCAGGTCGAACAGGGCCGGATCCTGATATTTGCAGAAATACTCGCTGGCGTGCAGTTCGGGCAACACGACGAGATCGGCCCCGAGTTCGGCGGCCTGCGCGACGCCGTCGGCCGTGCTTGCGCGGTTCTCGTCGAGGTCGGGGCCCATGGCATGTTGCACCAGGGCGATTTCCAGGCGGCGCTCGCTCATCCGAGTGCCGCCGGAATATGCATGCTGGCACAATGCGGGCCGCCGGACTGGGTGATCATAACCGCAGCGGGTACGGCGACCACGCGTCTGTCGGGCAGCAGGTCGGCCAGGATCGCGCGGGCCGATTCGTCGTGCCGGCTGCCGTAGGCGGGCACCAGGCAGCCGCCGTTGACGAACAGGAAGTTCGCGTAGCTGGCCGGCAGCGCGTCGTCGAGATCGTCCGGCCGGGGCAGGGCGACCAGGCGATACCCGGCCTGGTCGCGGGTGAGCAGCGATTCGAGCTGCTGGCGCACTCGGTCGGTCCGGTCGGGGTCGGCCTGCTCCTGGTAGACGATCGTGTCGTGATCGACGAAGCGAGCCAGGGTATCGATATGGCCGTCGGTGTCGTCGCCCGGCATGGGCTCGACATCGATTCCCAGCACCCGGTCGACGTTGAGCAGGTTGTGTAGCTCGAATTCGATTTCACCATCGGTCAGGTGCGGGAGGCGGGTGCGCAGGCAGTGCCAGTTGACCAGCAAGCGGCCGCGACCGTCGCTGTCGATGGCGCCGCCCTCGAGTTCGAACAGGTACTGCCGGAACTGCAGGTTGGCGAAGCGTTCGTCTCTCGACAGGTGGGTGTTGACGCGATTGTCCAGCGATGCCGGATACTTGCCGCCCCAGCCATTGAAATGGAAATCCAGGGCCAGGCGGTAGCCGGAGAACACCAGCGTGATCGGGCCGTAGTCGCGGCACCAGGTATCGTTGTACCGCGTCTCGATGCGCTGCAGGTCGGGCCTGTCGGGCAGGTCCTGCGGGGCGGGCTCGCCCTCGGGCAGCAGCAGAACGACCGGTTGAAACGCCAGGATCGCCTCGATCAGCTGGCGATACTCGGCATGGATGGAGGCTAGCCGTGGCTGCCAGTCGGAAGCCGTGGGCGGCCAGGCGAGCAGGGTCGCGCTCTGCGATTCCCACTCGGCCGGAAGACGGTAATCGGTATGCGACATGAAACGGGCGCTTCAGCGCTCGCTCCGAGCCTCGAGCTCGCGCATGATGGCGTCGTGGTGGAGCACGCTTTCGATCACCAGGTCGTACTCGAAGTACACGTTGAAGTCGTCGTAGACCCAGCGCGAGATCGGTGGGTCTCCCACCGGCGCGTGCTTCTGCTCGGGCGGTCCGAAACGGGACTCGACCTGGGCCGTGGTGAGCCCGTTCTGCGGCAGGTCGCGCAGCATGCGCTCCTCGACCTTCTCGATAAGCAGGACGTCGCCGGCCATGGCGATCCCTGTCATTGCAACCAATGCCGTCCCCCAAACCAGCTTGCCCAGTGTTTCGCGCTTCATGGCAGATCCTCTGGTTATGCCCTCGGCTTGCCGTGATTCTCTCGGCAAGAATTCGCAAAAATAGTAGCATAAGACACAGACTCAAAGCGGATTCTCGCAATCATGAAAACAGCCGTCATCACGGGAGCGAATCGGGGCATCGGCCTGGAACTGGCGCGGCAGCTCGGCGATCGGGGCTACCGCATCATCGCCGTGTGCCGAAAAGCCTCGCCTGAGCTCAAGGCCCTGGAAGTGCAGGTCGAGGAGGGCATCGAGCTGACCGACCGCGGTAGCCTCGAGGCGCTCGCCGACCGCCTGCGCGGCACGCGGATCGACCTGCTGGTCAACAACGCCGGCTTGCTGATCCCGACCAGCTTCGACGGCATCGAGGACCAGCTCGACGACTGGCGGGCGCAGTTCGAGGTCAATTCCCTGGCGCCACTGCGCGTCACCCACGCTCTGATCAACCACCTCAACGACGGCGGCAAGGTGGCCATCGTTTCCTCGCGGGTCGGCTCGATGGCGGACAACGGCTCCGGCGGCGCCTGGGCCTACCGCATGTCGAAGGCGGCGGTGAACATGGCCGGCGTCAACCTGGCCCACGAGCTCCGGGACCGCGAGATCGCCGTCGGCCTGTTGCACCCCGGTTTCGTGCGCACGGGGATGACCGGCGGCCAGGGCCACGTCGATCCGGCCGAAGCCGCCGCCGGCCTGGTCGAGCGCATCGACGAGCTGAGCATGGACACCACCGGCAGCTTCCGCCACGCCAACGGCGAGACCTTGCCCTGGTAGGGATGATTCAAATTCCAAACTCCAAGCACCAAATCCCAAACAAACCCGAAATGCACAATAATCGAATGACCAAAACGGGCCCTTGAGCTACGGCTGGCGCTTGTGGATGCTTTGCATTAACGAAACCGCTCCTGCTCGGACAGCAGGCGCAGCCAGGCCTGGTGGCGGAAGGCGGGGACGGTGCCGGCTTCGACCGCGGCGATGACGGCGCAGCCCGGCTCCGAGTTGTGCCGGCAGTCGCGAAACTTGCAGCCGGCGGCGTGCTCTGAAAACTCGGGAAAACCGCGCTGCAGGGTGGCGGGATCCATTTTCCACAAGCCGTATTCCCACACGCCCGGGGTGTCGACCAGCCAGGCCGAATCCCTGTAGCGGTGGACGGTGGCGGTGGTGGTCGTGTGCGTGCCCTTGGCCGTGACCCGCGAGAGCTCCCCGGTCTGCGCGTCCAGGTCGGGAATCAGGGCATTGAGCAAAGAAGACTTGCCGACCCCGGACTGACCGGCGAACAGCGACACGCCTTGGTCGATTTTTGGCAGCAGTGCCGAGACGTCCGGTTCCGGCCGGCAGCGGGTCTCGACCGACTCGAAGCCAAGGGCGGCCAGGTCGGCGAGCTCGACGAACGGCGCCTGGTCGGGCCGCTGCAGGTCGGCCTTGTTGACCACCACCAGCGGTTCGACGCCGCAGATAAGGCAGGCGGTCAGGTAACGGTGGAGCAGGTCGCGGCTGGGCGGTGGTTCGGGGGCGATCACGATCAGGGCGCGGTCGAGGTTGGCGGCGATGGGGCGAAAGCGCCCGCGTGGATCGCCGCGTCCGAACAGGCTGCGCCGTTCGGTCACCTCGGTCAGCGTGCCGGCTGAATCGATGAAGACCAGGTCGCCGGGTAGTGGACGTTCGATCCGCCTGGGGAAGTGCACGCGCCGCAGTTCACCGTCGACGGCGGCCACGCCGTGATTGGCATGCGCCTGGATCAGGCGAACCGGGCCGCTCGTCATCGCGCAGGCCCTTGCTGGTATAGTGCCCAGCCCGATTTCAGACACCGCGACCGGCCATGAACGAGAACAACCTGATCTGGATCGACCTGGAAATGACGGGCCTCGATCCGGCCACCGACACCATCATCGAGATCGCCACCCTGGTCACCGACGCCGAGTTGAACGAGGTTGCGGTGGGCCCGGAACTGGCCATCGCCACGCCGCGCCCCTTGCTCGAGGGCATGGACGAGTGGAACACCCGCACGCACACCGAGTCGGGACTGGTGCGACGCTGCCTGGAATCCGAGATCGACCTGGCCGAAGCCGAGCGGCGGACCATCGCCTTCCTGGAGCAGCACGTGCCGGCCGGAGCCTCGCCAATGTGCGGCAATTCCATCTGCCAGGATCGCCGCTTCCTGGCGCGCCTGATGCCCGATCTGGAAGCCTGGTTTCACTACCGCAATCTCGATGTCTCGACCCTCAAGGAACTGGCACGGCGCTGGGCGCCCGGGGTGGCCGAAGGGTTCAAGAAGGAATCCAGCCACCAGGCGTTGGAGGATATCAGGGATTCGGTCGACGAGCTTCGCTACTATCGGCGGTTCATGGGGGCGCTGGGCGGTGGAGCGAGGGATTAGGGGCCAGGGACTAGGGACCAGGGACTAGGGACTAGGAAACCCGGAGGTAGACTTCCGCTGGCCCCTAGTCCCTAGTCCCTAGTCCCTCAGCCCTTGTGCTTCGCCAGCTTCCGCCAGGTATCCACCACCGTATCCGGGTTGAGCGACATGCTCTCGATGCCCTGGTCCATCAGCCATTCGGCCAGGTCAGGGTAGTCCGACGGGCCCTGGCCGCAGATGCCGATGTACTTGCCCTGCTTGCGGCAGGCCTCGATGGCCATCGCCAGCATCGCCTTGACCGCCGGATCGCGCTCGTCGAAACGGTGGGCCACCAGGCCGGAGTCGCGGTCGAGGCCGAGGGTCAGCTGGGTCATGTCGTTCGATCCGATCGAGAATCCGTCGAAGTGCTCCAGGAAGGCTTCGGCGCTGAGCGCGTTCGAGGGCAGCTCGCACATCATGATGATTTTCAGACCGTCCTTGCCGCGCTCGAGGCCGAACTTCTTCATGACTTCGATCACTTCGCGGCCCTCGTCGACGGTGCGTACGAACGGGATCATGGCCCAGACGTGGTCGAGCCCCATTTCCTCGCGAACCTTTTTCAGGGCGCGGCACTCGAGCTCGAAAGCGGGCTTGAAGTTTTCGTCGACGTAGCGCGAGGCGCCGCGCCAGCCGATCATCGGGTTTTCCTCGTCGGGCTCGTAGCGCTCGCCGCCGATCAGGTTGGCGTACTCGTTGGACTTGAAGTCGGACAGTCGCACGATCACCGGGTTGGGGCCGAAGGGTGCGGCGATGGTGGAAATGCCTTCGGCCAGCTTGTCGACGTAGAAGCCCACCGGGTCGTCGTAGCCGGACGTGCGCCGGTCGATCTCGGCCCGGACCTCGTCGCTTTGCCCGTCATAGTCGAGCAGGGCGAGGGGGTGAATGCCGATCATGCGGTTGATGATGAATTCCAGCCGCGCCAGGCCGATGCCGTGGTTCGGGATCATGGCGAAATCGAAGGCGCGGTCGGGGTTGGCGACGTTCATCATGATTTTCAGCGGGGCTTCGGGCATGTCGTCGAGCGAGTCCTCACTGACGCTGAATTCCAGCCTGCCCTCGTAGATGCGCCCGGTGTCGCCCTCGCTGCAGGCAACGGTAACTTCGGCCTCGTGCGGGACGCGTTCGGTGGCATCGGCGCATCCGACCACCGCCGGAATACCGAGCTCGCGCGCGATGATGGCCGCGTGGCAGGTGCGCCCGCCGCGGTTGGTGACGATGGCAGCGGCGCGCTTCATTACCGGTTCCCAGTCGGGGTCGGTCATGTCGGTGATCAGCACGTCGCCTTCCTCGACCTCGTGAATCTGGTCGAGCGACTGGATCACGCGGGCTTTGCCCTGGCCGATGCGCTGGCCGATCGCGCGGCCCTCGGCCAGGATCTGGCCGGTGGATTCGAGGCGGAAGCGTTCCATCGACTGCCCGGCGCGGCTCTTCACCGTTTCGGGGCGTGCCTGCAGGATGAACAGCTCGCCGGTTTCTCCGTCCTTGCCCCACTCGACATCCATCGGCCGGCCGTAGTGTTCTTCGATGGTCAGCGCCATTTTCGCCAGTTCGGTGGCCTCGGCGTCGGAGATGGAAAACTCGCGGCGGTCGGTCTCCGGCGTGTCCTCGGTGTGGACGCCGCCGCCCTCGCCGTCGCCGTAGATCATGCGCGTGGCCTTGGAGCCGAGCGTGCGGCGAAGCACCGCGGACTTGCCGGCGCGCAGGTTCTGCTTGAACAGGTAGAACTCGTCGGGGTTGACCGCGCCCTGGACGACCGATTCGCCCAGACCGTAGCTCGAGGTGATGAAGACCACGTCGCGGTAACCGGATTCGGTATCGAGCGTGAACAGCACACCCGCGGCGCCCGAACCGGCGCGCACCATCAACTGGATGCCGGCCGACAAGGCAACGTCGGCGTGGGCAAAGCCCTGGTGGACACGGTAGGCGATGGCTCGGTCGTTGTAGAGGCTGGCGAACACCTCGTGGATCTTTTCCAGGACCGACTCGATGCCGCAGACGTTGAGGAAGGTCTCCTGCTGCCCGGCAAAGGACGCGTCGGGCAGGTCCTCGGCGGTTGCCGATGAGCGCACCGCAACGGCCAGGTCCGAGCCGTAGCGCTCCTGCATCTGCACGTAGGCGTCGCGAATGGCCTGTTCCAGGTCGGCGGGCAGCGGCGTGTCCATGATCCACTGCCGGATCTCGCCGCCGGTTTTTGCCAGCGCTCGGGTGTCGTCGGCGTCGAGTGCGTCGAGCGCCTCGCCGATCCGGCCGGCCAGACCCGACTGTTCCAGGAATTGGCGAAAGGCATCCGCCGTGGTCGCGAATCCGCCCGGGACGTTTACCCCCAGGTCGCTGAGATGCTTGATCATTTCCCCCAGCGAGGCGTTCTTTCCACCGACCTTTTCCAGGTCGCCCATACCAAGCTCATCGAGCCAAAGGATATACTCGGACACTCGAACTCCCACAGCGGCAGTGTTTGATTAGCTGCTTATTGTAACCGCCTGGAAACTTATGAGAAGAACGGTATTTTTTATCTCCGACGGCACGGCGATCACCGCCGAGACCTTCGGTCACAGCCTGATGACGCAGTTTTCAACCGTCGAGTTCCGGCAGGTCCGCCTGCCGTTCGTCGATACGCCAAGCAAGGCGCGCGACGCCGTGTCGCTGATCGATCGCGCGGCCGAGGCGGAAGGGGGGCAGCCCCCGATCATCTTCAGCACCATCGTCGACCCGGAGGTCAGCGGGATTCTCGATGAATCCAGGGGCCACCTGTTCGACATGTTCGGGACGTTCATGCAGCCGCTCGAGCAGGCGCTCGGCGCGGAACGCTCGCCGCGCGTGGGCCAGGCGCACGGCATGGGCGACAGCCAGGGCTACGAGGACCGCATGGAGGCCACCAACTATGCCCTGACCCACGACGACGGCATTTCCAAGCGCCTGGATGCCGCCGAAGTGATCCTGGTTGGTGTCTCGCGATCCGGCAAGACACCGACCTGCCTCTACATGGCGCTGCATTTCGGGGTCAAGGCCGCCAATTACCCGCTGACCGAGGAAGACCTGGAGCAGTCGCGGCTACCGGCCTTCCTGCGCGAGCACAAGCGCAAGCTGTTCGGCCTGAGCATCGACCCCGAGCGCCTGTCGCAGATTCGCGAAACGCGCCGCCCCGGCAGTCGCTACGCCTCCCTCAAGCAGTGCCGCTACGAGGTCGAGGCGGCCGAAGCCATGCTGCGCGCCGAAGGAGTGCCGTCGCTGTCCTCGACCGAGGCTTCCGTGGAGGAACTGGCCAGCCGAATCCTGCTCGAGCTGGGCCTCAATCGCGAAATGCGCTAATGCGCCACGGAGCGGTAGCCTGTTTGGGTCATTCAAGTTTCGGTCATTCGAATTTGTTTGATATTTGAAAATTGGAATTTGGTGCTTGAATTTTAACGGGGGTGGCAGTTTCCTGCCGGTGTGATATTCTCGCCGGCCATGCTCACCACGACGCGTCAACTCCAGCCTTCGAGTCGCATCCTGGCCCGCCGGCTTCCGGAACTGCACAGCGCGCTCTACCGCGCGCTCAACGTGCTGTTGCCGGACGCGCTGGCCGAAAGCGATCACCTCGTTTCCCAGCTGGGTTCGGGCCCGGAGTTGTACCTGGAAGTCATCGAGCGGCACCCCTACACGACCTTCGTGCGCCTGTCCTACATCATCGGCGTCGAACGCTCGCACAACCCCAATGCCCACGTGCGCATCTACCACGACGCCGCCATGGCCGAGGCGACGGCCTTCAGTCCGCAGCAGGGCATTCAGCGCTTCGCGGGGCCGGAGCTGGCGATCAACGGGCTGGTCGCGCGCAGCTGGCGCCTCAACCGGGCCCTGCTCAAGTGGGTCGACTACCTCATCGCCCAGGGTCACGGGGCCGAGACCATGCGTCCGGCCGGCGAGTTTTGCGCCGCCACCGGCACCGCAGCGCCCGAAGCCTGATCGGGCGCGGGAATTTGGCTGGTCTGACCGACCCGCTTCGTTTAAAATAGACGCCCGGATGCCGGGCACGCGGTCCGGCAAGCGTCAAGCGGGCCATGTCCTGGTGGGCCACGCGGCCAATTAGGCAACGCTCAGCCGTTTCCCACTGCGTATGTGCGGCGCCTGAGTCTTGTCTCATTGGCCGCGTGGCTTACCAACGGCTTCGGCCCGCTTTGTGTACCCGGAGGATCTTCAATGCAGGCAATTCTGGCGCTGGAAGACGGCACGACGTTTTCCGGGCGGGGTCTCGGCGCGCCGGGCGCGCGGGTCGGTGAGGTGGTCTTCAATACCGCCATGACCGGCTACCAGGAGATCCTCACCGATCCCAGCTATGCCGGTCAGCTCGTCACGCTGACCGCTTCCCACGTCGGCAACACCGGCGTCAATCCACAGGACGTGGAATCCGGCCGCATTCACGCTGCCGGCCTGATTATCCGCCATAGCCCGCGACGCCACAGCAGTTGGCGGGCCACCCAGTCGCTGTCCGACTGGATGGCCGACAACGATGCTTCCGGGATTTCCGGAATCGACACCCGTGCGCTGACCATCCTGCTGCGCGACAAGGGCGCGCAGAACGCCTGCCTGTTGGTGGGCGACGATGTCGATGCTGAACAGGCCGTCGAGCGCGCGCGCGACTGCGCGCCGATGCGCGGGCAGGACCTGGCCAGCACCGTCACGACCGATCGCGTGAGCGAATGGAGCGAGGGCAGCTGGGATCTCGAGGCGGGCGAGTTCCGCCGCGGCACGGGGCGCCATCACGTGGTGTGCTACGACTACGGCGTCAAGCACAACATCCTGCGCATGCTGGTCGATGCCGGTTGCCGGGTGACGGTGGTTCCCGCCCGCACCGGCCTCGAAGAGGTACTGGCCATGCAGCCGGACGGCGTCATGCTTTCCAACGGCCCCGGCGATCCCGAGCCCTGCGACTACGCCATCGAAGCGATCCGCGGCCTGCTCGAGAAGAGCGTGCCGACCTTCGGCATCTGCCTCGGGCACCAGCTGCTGGCGCTCGGCGGCGGCGCGAAGACGGTCAAGATGAAATTCGGACACCACGGTGCCAACCACCCGGTCAAGGATCTCGCGTCCGGCCAGGTGCTCATCACGAGCCAGAACCACGGCTTCGCGGTCGACGAGGCAAGCCTGCCTGAAACCGTGATCCCGACCCACCGCTCCCTGTTCGACGGCAGCCTGCAGGGCATCCGCATCAAGGACAAGCCAGCGATGGGCTTCCAGGGCCACCCCGAAGCCAGCCCGGGACCGCACGATCTGCGGCCTTTGTTTGCCCGCTTCGTCGAGCTGATGGCGGGCGGGCAGTCTGCCGAGGCTCTGGAATCGGGACTAGGGACTAGGGACTAGGGACTAGGGACTAGGGACTAGGGACTAGGGACTAGGGACTGGGATTGCGAATATGAGAGATGACTTTATATGGCGGTGAGTCACTACAAGGACTTGATTGTTTGGCAGCGGTCTATTGATTTAGTGGAGCGGGTCTACGCCGCGACTGCTGATTTTGGTCCGGACGAGCGTTTCGGTCTCGTGTCCCAGCTGCGACGCGCTGCAGTATCGGTGCCTTCCAATATCGCAGAAGGAAACGCGCGCCGATCAACCAAGGACTACGCGCGTTTCGTTGCCATTGCTCTGGGCTCGATTGCAGAGATCGAGACTCAAATTGAAATTGCCATGCGACTGAATCTTTTGACCTCCAATTGGGCTCAAGATTTACTGGCTGAGTGCGAGGAGATTAGCAAGATGTTGATTGCTCTTGAACGAAAACTGAAGGCTTACGCGGCCTCGAAAATCTCTGAAGGATCAGAAAACTGGTCCTTTGACTCCCTAGTCCCTGGTCCCTAGTCCCTGGTCCCTTTTCATGCCCAAAAGAACAGACATCAAATCCATCCTCATCATCGGCGCCGGGCCGATCGTCATTGGGCAGGCCTGCGAGTTTGACTACTCGGGCGTGCAGGCGGTCAAGGCGCTGCGTGAGGAGGGCTACCGGGTCATCCTTGTCAACTCCAACCCGGCGACGATCATGACCGACCCGGAAATCGCCGATGTGGTCTACATCGAGCCGATTCGCTGGGACGTGGTGCGCGACGTCATCGAGAAGGAGCGCCCCGACGCATTGCTGCCGACCATGGGCGGGCAAACGGCGCTCAATTGCGCGCTCGACCTGGCGCGCGAGGGCGTGCTGGCCGAGTTCGGCGTGGAAATGATCGGGGCTTCGCGTGAGGCCATCGACATGGCCGAGGATCGCGACGAGTTCAAGAATGCCATGCGCTCGATCGGTCTGGGCGTGCCCGAGGCCTGGGTGGCGCATTCGCTCGAGGAAGCGATCGGCATCCAGAAGCGCATCGGCTTCCCGACCATCATCCGGCCGTCGTTCACCATGGGCGGTTCGGGCGGCGGCATCGCCTACAACCGCGAGGAATTCGAGCGCATCGTCGAGCACGGCCTGGATCTGTCGCCGACCAACGAGGTATTGCTGGAAGAGTCCGTGCTGGGCTGGAAGGAGTTTGAGCTCGAGGTCGTGCGCGACAAGGCCGACAACTGCATCATCGTCTGCTCGATCGAGAACATCGACCCGATGGGCGTGCATACCGGCGATTCGATCACCGTCGCGCCGGCGCTGACCCTGACCGACAAGGAATACCAGTCCCTGCGGGATGCGGCGATTGCGGTGCTGCGCAAGATCGGCGTCGACACCGGCGGCTCGAACGTGCAGTTTGCGGTCAACCCGGAGACCGGCCAGATTCACGTCATCGAGATGAACCCGCGCGTGTCGCGTTCATCCGCGCTGGCATCGAAGGCCACCGGCTTCCCGATCGCCAAGGTCGCGGCCAAGCTGGCGGTCGGCTACACGCTGGATGAGCTCGACAACGAGATCACCAGCGCGGGCAGTGGCGCCACGCCGGCGTCCTTCGAGCCAACCATCGACTACGTGGTCACCAAGATTCCGCGCTTCGCGTTCGAGAAGTTCCCGGCCGCCGATGATCGCCTGACCACCCAGATGAAGTCGGTCGGTGAGGCGATGGCCATCGGGCGAACTTTCCAGGAGTCACTGCAGAAGGCGCTCCGGAGCCTGGAGACCGGGCTTGAAGGCCTCGATCCGATCGAATTCGAGAACGAGGAATTCGACGAACTCACCCTGATCCGGCGCGAGCTGCGCGAGGCTGGGCCCGATCGCCTGCTCTACGTCGCCGAAGCGTTCCGCCGCGGTCTCGAGTTCGAGGAGATCCATCGCCTCACGCGCATCGATCCCTGGTTCCTCGACCAGATCCAGGAGCTGATCGAGGTCGAGCAGACCCTGGTCGAAGACAGCGTGGCCGGGCTCGATGCCGATCGCCTGCTCGAAGTCAAGCGCTACGGGTTCTCCGATGCCCGTATCGCCGCACTGGCCGGGGTGAGCGAGCGCTCGGTGCGCAAGTTGCGCCATCGGCTCGGCGTCGTTCCCGGTTATCACCGCGTCGACACCTGCGCGGCGGAGTTCGCAACGAGCACTGCCTACATGTATTCCACCTGGGGTGAGCAGTGCGAGGCCCGGCCCAGCGACAAGCGCAAGATCATGGTGCTCGGCGGCGGACCGAATCGAATCGGGCAGGGCATCGAGTTCGACTACTGCTGCGTTCATGCCGCAATGGCCATGCGCGATCTCGGTTACGAGACCATCATGGTCAACTGCAACCCCGAGACCGTCTCGACCGACTACGACACCTCCGACCGGCTCTACTTCGAGCCGCTCACGCTCGAGGACGTGCTGTCGATCGTCGAGGTCGAAAAGCCCGAGGGCATCATCATCCAGTTCGGCGGGCAGACGCCGCTGAAGCTGGCCCGCGACCTCGAGGCCGCCGGCGCACCGATCATCGGCACCACGCCGGACTGCATCGACCTGGCCGAGGACCGGCAGCGATTCCAGGACCTGCTCAACCGCCTGGGCCTGAAGCAGCCGCCCAACCGGACCGCGCGCGATCCCGACGAGGCGCTGGTGCTCGCGCGCGAGGTCGGCTATCCGCTGGTGGTGCGGCCTTCCTACGTGCTCGGCGGCCGCGCGATGGACATCGTCCACGGCGAGGACGAGCTCAAGCGCTACATGAACGAGGCGGTCAAGGTCTCCAACGATTCGCCGGTGTTGCTCGATCATTTTCTCGATCACGCCATCGAGGTCGACGTCGATGCCGTCTGCGACGGCGAGCAGGTCGTCATCGGCGGCGTAATGGAGCATATCGAGGAGGCCGGCGTGCATTCGGGGGACTCGTCGTGCAGCCTGCCGCCGTTCTCGCTCGACGACGCCACGGTTGCCGAGATCCGCGACCAGACCCGCAAGATGGCGCTGGCGCTCAACGTCGTCGGCCTGATGAATGTCCAGTTCGCGGTGCAGGGCGACGATATCTTCGTGCTCGAGGTCAATCCGCGCGCCTCGCGCACCGTGCCCTTCGTGTCGAAGGCCACGGGCGTGGCCATGGCCCGGGTTGCTGCCCATTGCATGGTCGGAAAAACACTGAAAGAACAAGGCATTGAAGGCGATCTTTCGAGCCCGTTCTATTCCATCAAGGAGCCCATCTTCCCGTTCATCAAGTTCCAGGGCGTGGACCCGATCCTGACCCCGGAAATGCGCTCGACCGGGGAGGCGATGGGCGTCGGCAGGAGCTTCGGGTCCGCGGTGGCGCGCGCCCAGCAGGGCGTGGGCATCAACGTCAAGTTCTCCGGCCGGGTCTTCTTGAGCGTGCGCGATGCCGACAAGGAACGCCTGCTGCCGGTTGCGCGCGAACTCGTCGAGCGCGGTTTCACCCTGATTGCCACCCAGGGCACCTGGCAGCACCTGGTTGAAAACGGCATCGAGTGTGACTACGTCAACAAGGTGATTCAGGGCCGACCGCACATCGTCGACCTGATCAAGAACGACGAGATCGACTACATCGTCAACACCACCGAGGGGCGGCAGGCCATCGCCGACTCCTTCTCGATTCGGCGCGAGGCGCTGCAGCGCAAGGTGAACTACTCGACCACGATCGCCGGTGCCCGGGCCACGCTCAGGGCCATGGATCACTGGCACGAACGTGGGGTGCGCAGCCTGTCCGAGCTGCATGAAACGAATTCCTGAGGAGACAACATGAGTCAGACGCCACTGACCAAGGCGGGCGCCGAGCGCCTGCGTGCCGAGCTCGATCGGCTCAAGAAGAAGGAACGTCCGGCCGTGATCGAGGCGATTGCCGAGGCGCGTGCGCACGGCGATCTCAAGGAGAACGCCGAGTACCATGCCGCGCGCGAACAGCAGGGCTTCATCGAGGCGCGCATCCGCGACCTCGAGGCCGCCCTGGGTAATTCGCGCATCATCGACGTCGCCTCGCTCAACGCCGGCAGCAAGGTGGTCTTCGGGGCCACGGTCGTGCTGGTCGAGGATTCCGACGACGCCCCGGAAGTGACCTGGCAGATCGTCGGCGATCTCGAGGCCGATTCCACCCAGGGCCGCCTGGCCATTTCCGCCCCGCTTGCGCGCGCGCTCATCGGACACGAAGAAGGCGACTCGGTCGAGTTCGAGGCACCCAACGGCAAGCGGTCGTATGAAATCGTCGAGGTCCGTTACGACTCCTGACAAGCGCCTCGTCGTCCACGTCCCCCAGCTCGAAGCCCTGCTGCGGGAGGCCGGGTCGCTTCCGCCCCTGGTTCGGGCACTGGTCGAGCGGGGTCGGTCACGCGACCTCGATCCACAATCTCCCCAGTCCGAACTGCTTGTCGGGCGGGCGTTGCCGGCGGCGGCGCTCACCCGGCGCATCGACCGTCCGGACGATGCCCGGGGCGCGTGGATGCGGGCCGATCCGATCGGCCTGCAGCCCGACCTGGCGGCGGTCTGGCTGCAGGCCGAGACCGTCTTCGAGCCCGGCGAATGGTTCCACGGCCTGTCCGAAATGCTCGGCGAGGAAGGGCTGGCGCTCGAGCTGACCGGTGGTGGGCGCGGCTATATCCGCCTCGATACGGTTCCCGAGTGCCGCTTCGCGCCGCCCTGGTCCCTGGCCGGCACGAGCCTCGAGCACTGCCTGCCTGAAGGGCCCGACGCCCGGCGCTGGCGCCGGCTGCTCAACGACACGCAGGTCTATCTGACGCAGTATCGCCGCGCTGCCGAGAACCCGGCGGCGGTTCCGGGTAGCCTGTGGTTCTGGGGCGCCGGCTCCCTGCCGGCGGCCGGCAGCGTGGATCCGCGCGTGCGGCGCATCGTCGCCGACGACCCGGTGCTGCGCGGCCTGGCCGACTGGCTCGGTCTCGAGCGCCTAGAGTCCCACGAATCGCTGGACTGGCTCGGCGGCGACCTGGTCGAGTGGCCCGCCCGGCACGCCGACGATGCCGACAGCAACCTCGAAAGGCTCCAGCGCGCCCTGCGCCCGGCCTGGCGCCGGCTGCGCCGGGGCGGCATCCGCGAACTCGAGCTGGCCGGCATGACGACCCGCTATCGCTGCACGAGCCGGGATGCCTGGCGGGTGTGGCGGTGATCCGCCGGGTCCATGTGCGCCGTCGCGCGGGCCTGGGCGGATCGATCGCCGGCCTGCATCCCGTGGCGGGGCGGGTGCTGGCCGCGCGCGGCGCCGAGCAGGTTCCCGATTATTCGCTGGCGAAACTCCTGCCGCCCACCCTGGGCGGGCTCGAAGCCGCCTGCGATCTGCTGTCGCGGGCCATCGCCGAGGGTTGGCGCATCGTCGTCGTCGGTGATTTCGACGCCGACGGCGCCACCGGTACGGCGCTTGCGGTGCGTGGCCTGCGGGCGATGGGGGCTGGCGACCTGCACTGGCGGGTGCCCGACCGCTTTCGCCACGGCTACGGACTGGGCCTGGCCCTGGTCGAGGAACTCGAACAACTGAAGCCGGACCTGGTCGTGACGGTCGACCAGGGGGTGAGCTCGCACGACGGGATCGCGCGCGCCCGGGGCGCCGGCATGAACGTGATCGTGACCGACCATCACCTGCCCGGGCAGACGCTGCCAGCGGCCGACGCCATCGTCAATCCCAACCTGCCCGGCGAGAGCTTCGGGTCCGGCGCGCTTGCCGGTGTGGGCGTGATGTTCTACCTGCTCATGGCGTTGCGATCGCGTCTGCGCGAACAGGGGCAGTTCCAGCGCGGCCGGGAGCCGCGCCTGGACCAGTGGCTCGACCTGGTCGCCCTGGGGACGGTCGCCGACCTGGTGCCGCTCGACGAGAACAACCGCCGCCTGGTCCAGCAGGGACTGCTGCGCATTCGCGCCGGCCGCTGCCTGCCGGGTATTCGCGCCCTGCTGGAAGTGGCCGGCCGCAACCTGCGTCACGTCGACGCCTCCGACATGGGTTTCGCTGCCGGGCCGCGCCTGAACGCTGCCGGGCGTCTCGAGGACATGGGGATCGGCATCCGCTGCCTGCTGGCCGACAGCGAGGCCGAGGCGGTGGAACTGGCCGGCCGACTCGACGCGCTCAACCGTGAGCGCCAGTCGCTGCAGGCCGACATGCAGGAAGACGCCGAGGCGCAGGCACAGGCGCTGAGCGAGTCGGTCGAGGGCGACCTGCCCGGGCTTTGCGTCTTCGACGCCGATTGGCATCAGGGCGTGGTCGGCCTGGTCGCCGGACGCCTGGTCGAGCGCCTGCAGCGCCCGGTCATCGCGTTCGCGCCGGCCGAGGCCGGCGGCAGCGAACTCAAGGGTTCGGGGCGCAGCCCCGCGGGCGTGCACATGCGCGACCTGCTGGTCGATATCGATGCCGCGCACCCGGGCCTGATCGAACGCTTCGGCGGCCACGCGCGCGCGGCCGGCCTGTCGCTCGACGCCGAACGCCTCGACGCCTTTCGCGAGGCTTTTCACGAACAGCTGGCCGAGCGGGTCTTCGAGCCCGATATCGTCTACACCGACGGCAGCCTCAGCGCTGAGGAACTGTCGCTGGAGACGGCCGCGGCGCTGGCCGAGGCCGGCCCCTGGGGCCAGGCCTGGCCCGAACCGCTGTTCGACGGCCGCTTCCGGGTGCTCGAGCGTCGCGTCGTCGGCGCGCGCCATCTCAAGCTCAGGCTGCAGCACGAGGGCGGCGGTCCGGTGCTCGACGCCATTGCCTTCGGCGCGGGTGGCCTCTGTCACCAGGAACTGCCCGATCCCCTCGGGGTGGTCTACAGCCTGGAGATCAATCGCTGGCAGGGGAGGGTGACGCCGCAGATGCGCGTGCGCTACCTGGTGGAATCTCTCGAGGACCGTGGCGGTCGCGCATGAGCCCGACCGCCACCGGCAAGCTGGCTTCCCGTGCCGACGCAGCGTTACAATAACCGGCTTTGCCAATTCACCTGCAACAAGGACGCAAGTCATCATGGAACAGACTGCAATCAAGAATCTTATGGACGACCTGGAGCGCCGTGTGCGGGCGCTGAGGGGGTATCTTTGACTACGATGGCAAAGTAGAACGACTCGAAGAGGTTACCCGCGAGCTCGAGGATCCGTCCGTCTGGGACGAGCCCGAGCACGCCCAGAAACTGGGTAAGGAACGTTCCGACCTGGATCGCTCGGTCACGGCCCAGCGGACGGTGATCGAGGGCGTGCGCGATGCCGCCGACATGTTCGAGCTGGCGCAGGAAGAAGACGACGAGGAAACGCTCGACAGCGTGGCCGCCGACTTGCAGCGCATCGAAAAGCAGGTTGCTGATCTCGAATTCCAGCGCATGTTTTCCGGCGAGATGGACGATCGACCCTGTTATATCGACATCCAGGCCGGTTCCGGCGGCACCGAGGCCCAGGACTGGGCGGAGATGCTGCTGCGCATGTACCTGCGCTGGGCCGAACATCGCGGCTGGAAGGCCGAGCTGGTCGAGGTATCCGAGGGCGACATCGCCGGCATCAAGAGCGCGACCCTGCACATCGAGGGCGACCATGCCTTCGGATGGTGCAAGACCGAAACAGGCGTGCATCGCCTGGTGCGCAAGTCGCCCTTCGATTCGGGCAACCGCCGGCATACCTCGTTCGCCAGCGTGTTCGCGTCACCGGAGATCGACGACAACATCGAGATCGACCTCGACCCGTCGGACCTGCGCGTCGATGTCTACCGCGCCTCCGGCGCCGGCGGCCAGCACGTCAACACGACCGAGTCGGCCGTGCGCATCACGCATGAGCCCACGGGTATCGTCGTGCAGTGCCAGTCGGGCCGTTCGCAGCACAGCAACAAGGACCAGGCCATGAAGCAGCTGCGCGCCAAGCTCTACGAGCACGAGCTGCAAAAGCAGAAGGACAAGGCGCAGTCGGCCGAAGACGAAAAGGCCGACATCGGCTGGGGCAGCCAGATCCGCAACTACGTGCTCGACCAGTCGCGCATCAAGGACCTGCGCACGGGCGTGGAGCGAAGCGACACCCAGAAAGTGCTCGACGGCGACCTAGACGAATTCGCCGCCGCCCAGCTCCAGGCGGGGCTGGAGTGAGGTTGAGGGACCAGGGACCAGGGACTAGGGACTAGGGACTAGGGTCCGGCGGTGGATTGTGCTAGTCCCTGGTCCCTAGTCCCTAGTCCCTAATGAATCACAGACGGCAGACACACATGACTGAACGACACGACAAGACCGAAGCCACCAGCGCTGCAGCTTCCGAGGTGGACGAGAACCGCCTGATCGCCGAGCGGCGGGAGAAGCTGCATGCGCTGCGCGAGCAGGGCGACGCCTACCCGAACGATTTCCGGGTGACCGCTGAGGCGGCCGATCTGCTCGAGCGCTTCGACGACGCCGACACCTGGGACCAGGACGCCCTGGAAGGGCACGACGAGGTCTTTCGCCTGGCCGGGCGGATCCTGTCGCGGCGGATCATGGGCAAGGCCAGCTTCGTCCACATCCAGGATGGTTCCGGCGCGCGCTTTCAGCTCTACCTGCGCCGCGACGACCTGCCCGAGGGCGTCTACAAGGCGTTCAAGCAGTGGGATATCGGCGATATCGTCGGCGTCACGGGCAAGCTGATGCGCACCCGCACCGGCGAGCTGAGCCTGCATGCCAGCGACCTGGTGCTGCTGACCAAGTCACTGCGGCCGCTGCCGGAGAAGTGGCACGGCCTGTCCGACCAGGAGACCCGCTACCGCCAGCGCTACGTCGACCTGATCGTCAACCCCGAGGTGCGCGACACCTTCGTGCGGCGCAGCCTGATCGTGCGCGCGATCCGGCACTATTTCGACGCGCACGGTTTTCTCGAGGTCGAGACGCCGATGATGCATCACATCCCCGGCGGCGCCACGGCGCGGCCCTTTGCGACCCATCACAACGCGCTCGATCTCGAACTCTACCTGCGCGTCGCCCCCGAGCTGCACCTCAAGCGCCTGCTCGTCGGCGGCCTGGAGAAGGTCTACGAGATCAATCGCAACTTCCGCAACGAGGGCGTGTCGACCCGGCACAATCCCGAATTCACCATGCTCGAGTTCTACTGGGCGCACGCCGACTACAACGACCTGATTCGCCTGACCCAGGACCTGCTCAACGGCCTGGTTACCGAATTGCCCGGCATGGCCGACGGCAAGGTGGCATACCAGGGCGAGACCATCGATTTCAGCGGAGACTTTGATCGCATCACGGTGGCCGACGCCGTGGTCGGGCACTACGAGGAGCTCTCTGCCGACGAAATCAAGAACGCCGATCGGCTGCGCGAGCTGTGCCGGGCGCGCGAGATCCACGTCGACGACAGCTGGGGCTGGGGCCGCCTGCTGATGGAGCTGTTCGAGGAGGGCGTCGAGCACCGGCTGATCCAGCCGACCTTCGTCACCCAGTACCCGATCGAGGTCTCGCCGCTGTCGCGCCGCAACGAGGATGATCCGGATTTTGCGGATCGCTTCGAGTTGATCGTCGCCGGGCGCGAGATCGCCAACGGCTTCTCCGAACTCAACGACCCGGAAGACCAGGCCGAGCGTTTCCGCGCCCAGGTCGAAGCGCGCGACGCCGGCGATGCCGAAGCGATGCACTTCGACCACGACTACATTCGTGCGCTGGAGTACGGCATGCCGCCGGCGGCGGGCGAGGGCATCGGGATCGACCGCCTGGTCATGCTGCTGACCGATTCGGCCTCGATCCGCGACGTGCTGCTCTTCCCCTACCTCAAGCCCGAGGCCTGAGCTGCCGGCCCGGGTCGGCCCGGGCCGGCGTAACCTGAGAAAACGCGATCAGTTGCTGGCGGTCGCCTCGAAGCGATCGCGGAAGAGCATGCCCATCATCGCCGCCGGTCCGAGCGTGTCGACGCTCATTTCCTGCATCACCGCATCGCTGCCGAGATCGAGCACGACCTGGCTTTCGACCGGTTCGGCATCGACCTCGATTTCGAAGTTGAACAGGGTGAACCAGGTCAGCGGGTTGCCCTCGGGCGCCTCGAACAGGACGTGGTCGCTATTGACGGTAACGTTCCAGTCGTTGCCCGCGTCGTCATCGATGTCGCCGAAGAAGGTGTCGTGCACCGTCGTGCCCTCGGGCAGGTCGATGCGCAAGCCCTCCATCGCCCGATCGAAATCGTAGTTCTGCAGGGCGTAGTTGTAGCGGTAGCGACCCGGCTCGGTCTCGGTGACCTTCACCAGCAGCCGCAGATGGCCCTGGGGCATGTTGTCCGGATAGTCCGCCTCTGGTGTTTCCGACGGCACCTCGATCACGGCGTGATCGGCCATCGGGTCGCTGGTGTCCTCGGGCACCCACTGCGAGATGACCGGGCCCTGATCGTAAGGACCGGGGTTCATCGACCAGCCGCCGCCGGAGGGCGAGGGATCGATCGGCCGGTAGCCCATGGTGTTCCAGATATTGACGTCGTACTGGATAACGTACCAGGCATCCATGTACAGGGTGCCGCCACGCGACGCCTCGAACTCGGCCGGATCGATCAGGAGCCGATTGAGCCACTGGCCGGAATACTGCGTCTGGCTTCCGGTGCAGTTCGGATCGAAGAACGAATTGCAGTTCTCCCATTTGCCAATGCTGGCTTCGATCTCGTCCCGGGGGCCCAGGTGGGTGCTTGAATCGTTGTTTCCGCTCGAATAGACATCCTCGCAGCCCGGCCCGAGGATGTTTCCGTCGCCGGGGTTGATGTCGCAGTCGAAGTTGAGCGTGAGAAAAGCGTGCTTCACGCCGGAATCAGCCAGCATGCGGATGCGATTGTTTTCGATCCGATAAATGTTCCAGACCAGGAATGGATGCTGGTCACCCGGTGAGTAAGAGTACTGCGGGTGACTGCTGAACTGGGCGATCCAGGGCACATCGGCGAGGGATTCGTTCTTCAGCGTGGCCGACGGCGCTGTCTTGACCAGGCCCGTGTCGTTCTGCGTGCCTTGATAGGCCACGGTGCCCATGTCGATGAGCGTGACGTCGGCTTCGAACTCGCCGTCCTGCGGCCAGATCGGCCGACCTCTCGATCCCGGTGCCTCGCCGTCAGTCTGCGCGCCGGCCGGAACGTCCAGGGCCAGATCCAGCCAGCCGAGGGCGATGGGCATGCGGTCCAGGGCATCCAGGCCGAGTCGCTGAGCGAGAGCACCTGAGGCGATGACTTCGGCATTGGCCACGGTCAGGAGGTTGGTCTCGGGGTGGGCCAGCATGTGCATGTGGGTCAGCCGGAACAGCTCGTTGCCGGACTCGTCGATGGCGATGAAGTGCGGATGCCCCCTGTCTTCGCCGGGCCGCAGCTCGATGCGATCCAGGCTCACTTCGCGACCGTCGTATCGAAACACCAGTCCGGTGCGGGCGGCCAATCGGCCACTATCCTGGCGCAGCGATTCGAGATTGCCCCAGGGTGCGTGAAGTCGAAAAGGGTCGATCTCGTTGACTTCGAAGCGAATGCGCTTGCGGGTCGTGATCGGCTCGCCGTGGTGCAGGATTTCGATCCCGAAATCGGGCAGGTAGTCGCCGCGGATTTCCAGTTCCATCTGGCCGCTGCCGGCCGACCAGATCTGGCGTTCATCGATGGATTCGGCGCTGCCCACGGCGTGCCAGCCGAGGGCGGCGACCAGGCCGGCGAGGAAGGCCAGCCGAGAAAAAGATGTTGTCATTGTTCGTGAACCTGGTTGTCGTGTGCTGGTTGGGTCGCAAAGAGACTAACCGATTTGGCTGCCGCGGGCCAATGCCGGTTCGGCGGCGGGCGCCGTCGCTGCGTCCGATCGCGATTCGCCGGGCAGGCTTCCGCGAGCGTTGCGCCAGCGTCGTGCGGCGGCCGGGTCACGCATGGCCACCACCCGGCTCAGCTCGCGCGCCTTGTCGCCATCGTCGAGGTGATCGGCCAGGATGCGGGCCGCTTCCAGCCAGGCGTCGCCGGCCTTGTCGAAGCGCGGCTTTTCCGGTGACAGGCCGATCAGCATGCGAAACGCGGTGTCGTGCTCGCCGCGCTGGTCGATTTCCAGGGCGAGCTGGTGGCGCGTGTGCGCATCCCGCGGCATCCACTCGCCGAGCTCGGGGCTGTAGCGCTGCCACAGGTCGGCGGCCGGCGCGAACTGGCCGTTGGCGATCAGGCGCTTGAGGCGGCGCCCGAGGTGGTTGCGGAAGTCCTTGCGCCGGGCGCAGTCGTGCACCAGGTCGTCGAAGCGCCGGTTGAGGCCCGGGTCGTCGGGGTAGCGGCTCAGCGCCTCGCCGAGGTGAAGGCGGGCGGCCCGCGCCTTGCCGTGTGCGCGCAGAATGTCGGCGTCGGCCGCCAGCAGGGCCGGCTCGTAGCGCGCTTGCGGGATGGGCTTCGGGCGATCGATGGCGGGCACGCCGCCGTGGTAGCCGAGCGGGCGGCGATGGCGCCGCAGCATTGCGGCGGCCAGGCCGGCGGCGATGAGCATCAGCCAGGCACCGAGAAAAGCGCTTGCCGCCGCGACCGGCGAGCCGGCGGGGAGTGTAGCCGCCGGCAGCGCCAGGCCCGCGGCCAGTACGGCGGCGACGGCCGCGGGGGCGTAGTCGCCGCAGCTGACGGTGGCAATATCGCGTATCGCGTCAGGATGCAGGGCCGCTGCCATACGGTCCTTGAGCACAAAGGCCGCCAGGACGCCCGGCATGATCGCGGCGACCGAAACGATGGCGACGGGCGGCCAGATCATGCCGCCGGCGACAAAGGCGATCGCCAGGACGGCGGCGAGGGGTGTCATTACGACGAGTGTGCGCAGGCCGTACTCGAGCTCGTCGGGGTCGAGCAGGGCTTGCCTGCCCGCCGGCAGTTCGCGCTTCTCGGCTACAGCCCGTGCCAGGATACCCAGCCAGGTCAGCAGCAGCGCCAGCAAGGGGAGGGCGACCATCAAGCGCACCACGCCCGGCGCCGGAAGCCAGGCGACCAGCGCGAGCAGGCCGGTGACGGTCAGCGATGTCCACCCTGCCGGTAACGAAAACAGGCGCCGGATCGACTGCCACGGACTGAAGGGCGGACGATGTTCGTGCATTGCGCCCGCGCACAAGGGACAACTGACCTCGATGGGTAGCCGTTCAGCGTAGGGCTTGCATTCGGTACACAGGTCGAGCTTGCAGGTGGGGCAGTGCCAGGCGGCGGTCTGCCGCGGGTGCTGGCGGCAGGGGGTCTTGGTCGTTCCAGTCATTTTTCGCTTCCTCATCACCCCCTTAGGTTTTCAAGGCAAGTCAAAAGCGCGAGTCGAAATCCTATCACCAATCCGTCGGGCTTTCACTCTCGGGCGGAGCGGCGGGGACTAGAATCTGCACATGTCACGTCAACCCGGATACTTGATCGCGCTGCTGCTGTCGGCCACGATGGCCGGCATGGCCCATGCAAACGAACCGCTGGAACTCGTCGACTCGATCGACCTGGAGCGCTACCAGGGGCGCTGGTACGAGATCGCGCGCCTGCCCAACCGCTTCCAGGACCAGTGCGATGGGGAGGTCAGCGCCGAGTATGAACTGCTCGAGGACGGTCGCGTGCAGGTCACCAATCGCTGCCGGCGGCCCGACGGCAGTTGGAGCGAGGCCAGGGGCATTGCAAGGCGCGACGCATCGGACGATCGCGCGGCCGCGCTGGAAGTGCGTTTCGCGCCGCGCTGGCTGTCCTTCCTGCCCTTCGTCTGGGGCGAATACCGGGTCATCGTGCTGGACGAGGATTACCGGCACGCGATGGTCGGCAGCGACGATCGCGCGTACCTGTGGATCCTGTCGCGGGAACCCGAGCTTCCCCCGGCCGTCTTCGAGGACCTGGTCGAACGCGCCCGGCGGCAGGGCTTCGATGTCAGCGCCCTGCAGACAACGGAGCAGAACCGATGATCGATGTACTGGTGGTTGGCGCCGGCTGGAGCGGCCTGACCGCGGCCAGCCGGCTGGCGTCCCGCGGGCACGCGGTCGTGGTGGTCGAGAAATCGCGCGGTCCGGGCGGGCGCAGCGCCACGCGGCGACGAGACGGCTTTTCCTTCGATCACGGCGCCCAGTACCTCACGGCCCGCAGCGACGCCTTCGCCCGCCAGGTCAAGGCGTGGACCCGGGCCGGGCTGCTGGCGCCCTGGCGCCCGCGCCTGAAGGTGTTCGGGCGTCGGCCCGGCGATGCCGGCCAGGCGCCTTCGGATCGCTGGGTGGGCGTGCCCGGCATGAATGCGGTTCCCCATCGGTTGGCCGAGGGACTGGATTGCCGCTGGCGCTGGCAGGCCGAGCAAATCGATTTCGGCGCGGGTGAGTGGCGGGTGCGCTCGGCCGACGGCGAGGTCCTTCGCGCGCGCTCGCTGCTGCTGACCGCACCGCCGGCGCAGGCGAGTGCGCTGCTGGGCGAGACCCATCCGCTGTCGGCGACGCTTTCCGCGGTCCGGATGCGGCCCTCCTGGGCGGTCATGCTGGGGTTTGAACAAGCGCCTTCGCTGTCCTGGGACGCGGCCTTCGTCAACCACGGCCCGTTGTCATGGATTGCGCGCAACGACGCCAAGCCCGGCGACCGGGGCGCGCCGGCCTGGATCGGGCACGCCGACTCGGCGTGGTCGCAGGAACACATCGAAGACAGCCCGGAGTCCGTGGCCTCGTCGCTGCACGCGGCGATGATCGAACTGGATGCCGCCTTCGATGCGCCCCCGGCGCTGCACATCGCCCATCGCTGGCGCTATGCGCGGGCGGATTCGCCCCTGTCGGGGCCGATCCTGGCCGAGGACGCGAGGCGGCTGGTGCTGGCCGGGGACTGGTGCGCGGGAGAGCGTGTTGAAGGCGCCTGGATCAGCGGGATGGCCGCGGCCAAGCGTCTGGCGACGCTACTCTAGTTCCATTCCGGGCCGTCGCCGGCCAGCGGCGCGGCGGTTTCGCGCAGCAGCAGTTCCACGCTACCGGCATCATTGCGCGCGACACACATCATCGCCATTTCTTCGCCCTCCATGCGAAGGACGCTGCCCGTTTCATGCCAATCCCCCAGCACGATGCGCTGACAGTGCTGCTGATCGACCCTCAGGTCGTGGATCGCCTCGCGGTGGGTATGGCCGTGGATCATCCGGCGCACGCCTTGCTCGCGGAAGGCGGCCGCGACGGCGCCCGGGTTGACGTCCATGATGCTTACTTCCGTGCTGCCGGTGTGGCGGCGGCTCAACCAGCGCGCCATCCGGGCCAGCAGGCGGCGCAGCCAGACCGGCTTGGCCAGTACGCGCCGCTGCCAGGCCGGGTCGCGGGCCTTGCGGCGAAATCGCTGGTAGGACTCGTCGTCCGTGCACAGCGTATCGCCGTGCAGCAGCAGCACGGGCTTGCCCGACTGGTCCACGAACTGGGGTTCCTCCAGGCGCTGCATGCCGGCTTCCCGGCAGAATCGGTCGCCCACCAGGAAGTCGCGGTTGCCGCACAGAAACCGAATCGCGGTGCCGCTCGCGGCCAGGTCGGCCAGGTGGCGCGCAACCCGGCGGCCGAGCTCGCCGGGTGCGTCGTCGCCGATCCAGGCTTCGAACAGGTCGCCGATGATGTAGAGCGCGTCCGCGTCGCGCGCCGGTCCGTCGACGAAATCGATGAACAGGCGGGTGGTCTGCGGCCGCTCGTCGTGCAGGTGCAGGTCGGCGATCAGGTAGCTTGAGGGTGTCGCCTTACTCAGGGAGCTCGACCCGCTCGATGATCACCGGCTCGGCGGGCACGTCGCGGTGCATCCCCTGGCTGGTGGTTTCAACGGCGCGAATCTCGTCGACCACGTCCATGCCGTCGACCACTCGGCCGAACACGGCATAGCCCCAGGTCTGGCCGGAGGCCTTGTTGCGGTGGTTGAGGAAGGCGTTGTCGCTCACGTTGATGAAGAACTGGCTCGAGGCGGAATGCGGATCGTTGGTGCGCGCCATGGCCAGCGTGCCGCGCTTGTTCTCCAGGCCGTTGTCGGCTTCGTTCTGGATCGGCTCGCGCGTTTCCTTCTGGTTGAAGTCGGTATCGAAGCCGCCGCCCTGGATCATGAAGTTGTCGATCACGCGGTGGAAGATGGTGCCGTCGTAGTGGCCGTCGCGGGCGTACTGGAGGAAATTGGCCGTTGACTCCGGCGCTTCGTCTTCGAACAGTTCGACGGTGATGGCGCCGAAATTGGTGTGCAGGATCAAGGTGGGGTTCTCCCGGGTTTCGGATTCGTTCGTGGCTTGACTGGCCTGTTCGTCTTCCTGCGCGGACAGGGGCAGGGCGACGAGCAGCAACAGGGCGATGAGGGTTCTCATGAGTGGTCGGTGTTCCTTGGCTTGTGCAATCGCTCATAATACGGTTTTGGGCACGGAATGTCAGCGAAGGACGTCATGCAGACAGGCGAGGAAGCAACCGGTTTCCAGGTGATCGAGTACGAGGACGGCAGGCTGCGCCTGCTCGACCAGCGCAAGCTGCCGGAGCGCGAAGAGTGGCTGGTGATAGAGACCGTCGGCAAAGCTGCCGATGCCATCCGCGACCTGGTCGTGCGCGGTGCGCCCGCTATCGGCATCACGGCCGCCTACGCCGCGGTCCTGGCGGCCCGGCACCGGGCCGGCGACACGGTGGCCTGGCGCGAGGATCTCGATGATCTTGAGCGGGCGCGGCCCACGGCGGTCAACCTGGCCTGGGCCTTGGGCCGGATGCGCCAGTGCGTCGAGCGTGCCGGCGGCGCCGATCCCGAGCGCCTGCTCGCCGAAGCGCGCGATATCCACGCCAGCGACATCGCGGCCAATCGAACCATGGCGCGCACCGGCGCCGGGTTGATCGAGGCCGGCTCGGGCGTGCTCACGCACTGCAACACCGGTTCGCTGGCGACCGGCGGCATCGGCACGGCGCTCGGCGTCATCGCCGAGGGATGGCGCCAGGAGCGCATCCAGCGGGTTTATGCCGACGAGACACGCCCGTGGTTGCAGGGCTCGCGCCTGACGGCCTGGGAACTGGCGCGGCTGGGCATTCCCTTCCGCGTCATTGTCGAGGGCGCGGCGGCCTCGCTGATGGCCTCGGGAGCCGTGGACTGGGTGATTACCGGTGCCGACCGCATTACCGCCAACGGTGATGTGGCCAACAAGATCGGCACCTGCATGCTGGCGGTGCTGGCGCGCCACTATGGCGTGCGCATGATGGTCGTGGCGCCCTCGTCGACGGTCGATCCGCAGCTGGCTTCCGGCTCGGATATCGAGATCGAGCAGCGCGACGCCGGCGAGATCTGGAAAGCCGCCGGCCTTGAGCAGGCGCCCCCCGGTTTCGATGCCTGGAACCCCGTTTTCGACGTCACCCCGGCAAGCCTGGTTGACTGCATCGTGACCGATCGGGGCGCCCACTTCCCGCCCTACCGCTTCACGCCGGCGGCAGGCGATGAAAGCCCCTGAAATCAGTTGTCTGTGGTAAGATTTGCGGTTTGTTGCGCCTTGCCGGATCGCGTTTTCCGGGTTCGCGGGGACCGCCCTGAAAGTATTTATTTTCAGGATCTTACTAAAACAAATTAAAGCAGTTACGGGGTTACCGTAGATGGCGGAAATGGCACGCGAAGTGCTCCAGGTGAACCTGGAAGACGAAATGCGCCAGTCCTACCTCGATTACGCCATGAGCGTGATCGTGGGCCGGGCGCTCCCGGATGTCCGCGACGGCCTCAAGCCGGTTCACCGGCGCGTGCTGTTCGCGATGCACGTACTGGGCAACGACTTCAACAAGCCCTACAAGAAATCGGCCCGCGTGGTCGGTGACGTGATCGGTAAGTACCATCCCCACGGCGACAGCGCCGTCTACGACACCATCGTACGACTGGCGCAGCCGTTTTCCATGCGCTACATGATGGTCGACGGTCAGGGCAATTTCGGCTCGATCGACGGCGACTCGGCCGCGGCCATGCGATACACCGAGGTGCGCATGGCCAAGATCGCGCACCAGATGCTGGCCGATATCGACAAGGAAACGGTCAACTTCATCCCCAACTACGACGAGTCGGAGCACGAACCGACCGTCCTGCCCGCGCGCGTGCCGAACCTGCTGATCAACGGCGCATCGGGCATCGCCGTGGGCATGGCGACCAACATTCCGCCGCACAACCTGGGCGAGGTGATCAGCGCGCTGCTGGCGATGATCCGCGATCCCGATATCGGCATCGACGAGATCATGGAGCATCTTCCGGGGCCGGATTTCCCGACGGCGGCCATCATCAACGGCGCGTCGGGTATCGACGAGGCCTACCGCACCGGCCGCGGCAGGATCTACCTGCGCTCGCGCACCGAGATCGAGACCGACGAGGACACCGGCAGGACGCGCATCGTCGTCAATGAATTGCCGTACATGGTCAACAAGGCCCGGCTGCTCGAGAAGATCGCCGAGCTGGTCAAGGAGAAGCGCCTCGAAGGCATCTCCGAGCTGCGCGACGAGTCCGACAAGGACGGCATGCGCATGGTCATCGAGCTCAAGCGCGGTGAAGTGGCCGAGGTGGTGCTCAACAACCTGTTCCAGCTGACCCAGATGCAGTCGGTCTTCGGCATCAACATGGTCGCCCTGGTCGACGGCCAGCCCAGGTTGCTCAACATTCAGCAGATGCTGTCGGCCTTCCTCAAGCATCGCCGCGAGGTGGTCACCCGGCGCAGCCTTTACGAACTCAGGAAGTCGCGCGAGCGCGCCCACATTCTCGAAGGGCTGACCGTCGCGATCGCCAACCTCGACGAAGTGATTGCGCTGATCAAGGCGTCAAAGACGCCGGCCGATGCGCGCGAGTCCCTGCAGTCCCGGCGCTGGGATGCCGGGCTGGTCGAAGCCCTGCTGGGGCAGGCCGGCGCCGAGCTGTCGCGTCCGGAAGACCTGCTGCCCGAGTACGGCCTGGGCGAGGGCGGTTACCAGCTCTCGCCGCAGCAGGCCCAGGCCATTCTCGACCTGCGCCTGCAAAAGCTCACCGGCCTGGAACAGGATAAGCTCTCGGAAGAATACGAGGGCATCCTCGACACCATCCGCGAACTGATGCGGATCCTGTCCGAGCCTGACGCGCTGATGGAGGTCATCAAGGATGAGCTGGTGGCGCTGCGCGATCAGTTCGACGACCCGCGTCGCTCCGAGATCATGCGCGATCACCTCGACCTGACGATGGAAGACCTGATCACGCCCGAGGACGTGGTGGTCACGCTCTCGCACGCCGGCTACGCCAAGTACCAGCCACTCGAGCGTTACCGCGCCCAGAAACGCGGCGGCCGCGGCCGTTCGGCGGCCAAGACCAAGGACGAGGACTTCGTCGAGCGCTTCTGGGTGACCAACACCCACGACACCCTGCTGGTGTTTACCTCCGCCGGCAAGGTCTACAAGACCAAGGTCTACCAACTGCCTCAGGCCGGCCACAACAGCCGCGGCCGACCGATGGTCAACCTGCTGCCGCTCGACGAGGGCGAGCGCATCAATGCCGTGCTGCCCACGCGCGAGTTCCCGGACGACTGGTTCGTGTTCTTCGCTACCCGGCGCGGGCGGGTGAAGAAGACGCCGCTGTCGGATTTTGCCAACATCCGATCGAACGGCATCTGGGCGGTGCTGCTCGAGGAGGGAGACGAGCTGGTCGACGTGGCCTTCACCGACGGCTCCCGCGACATCCTGCTGTTTTCCTCCTCGGGCAAGACGGTTCGCTTCCACGAAACCGATGCCCGTTCCATGGGGCGTCAGACGCGTGGCGTGGTCGGTATCCGGCTAAAGCAGGACCAGGAAGTGGTCTCGATGTTCGTCGCCGACGAAGGCGACGTACTGCTCGGCACCGCCAACGGCTACGGCAAGCGCACCCCGCTGGAAGAGTTCCCGGTGCACAAGCGCGGCGGGCAGGGGGTGATCGGCATCCAGACCGAGGGCCGTAACGGCCCGCTCGTCGCAGCGCTGGCCGTCCAGGAAGACGACGACGTGATGCTGACCTCCAATGCGGGCACCCTGGTGCGAACCTCCGCCGCCGAGATTTCGCGTCTGGGCCGCAATACCCAGGGCGTGACGCTGATCCGTCTGGGCAAGAAAGAGCAGTTGATCGGCATGGCCCGCGTCGCGGCCTCGGACGAAGACGAAGTGGACGCCGGCGAAGACGACGGGGAAGAGCCGGCCGACTGAAGCGTTTCAGTCGGCCGGGCCGACGCTGTCGACGAACTCAGTCGGCAGCGCTATCTGTCTCGAAGCGATCGCGGAAAATCTGCGGGTCGCCGCTGATGACCTGGAGCGACACGCCCAGCTCGATCAACTCGGCGGAAGGATCGCTCGTGGTCACGCACAGCAGGGCCTCGTACTCGCCAGCATCCAGGCCGGCGGCGTCGAAGGTTACAGCGATTTCCTCATCCTCTCCCGGCGCGAGCGTGCCGCTGGACTGATCCAGGCTCAGCCAGGCCACCCCGGCCGGATCGACGCAGGTCGGCGGCTCCTGCTTGTGCAGCGTGACCGTCACATCCGACCAGTCCATGCCGCCTTCCCAGGTATCCTGGAAGTTGAACGCCCAGTCGCCTTCGTCGAGCGCGCCTTCGGCGCCGAAGATGTCGCTGCCGATATGCGTGCTGCTGTAGGTGCCCGCACTGCCGGAGCCGCTGCCCTGGAAATCCCAGTCGGGATTGGACGACTCGTAGCCGCCGACCGTGAATGACTCGCCGTCGGGGGCCGTGATCGTCATCGCCATATCCGAAGCCCAGGCGCTGCCGCCGAGATTCGCTACCGTGCCTTCGAAGCTGAAGCCGACCGCCTGACCACGGGAATCGATACCCGCGCTGACCGTTTCGCTGGCGCTGCCGCCGCCCGGTAGCGAGAAATCGGACAGGTTCAGCGTTTCATCCAGGCCCGGGTCGTGGCCGTCGCGGGCAGCGGCGGGAAGATCGGCTTGCGCCGACCAGTCCAGGCTTTCGCTGCCGATGTTGGAAATCGTGACCGTCTCCACGGTGCTCTGACCGCCGGTGAGGGTCGTCTCCAGGCTGCCGGGGGAAACGGCGGCAATCTGCTCGCTCAGCCAGGCAGCCTCGGGCACGCCGACATGGCCGGCGCTGTCTACGGCCTGGAAGAACACCAGGCGCGGCAAGGTGATCGTCTCTTCGAGCGCGATCTCGGCGTCGAAGCCGGTGACCGGCGCTTCGCTTTCAGGATCGATCGTGAACCAGGAGCCAGCCTGCTCCGGCGGCTCGTCGAGGCTCACGCGCAGTTCGACGACGTCTTCGACCGGATCGTCGGACGGGCCTTCTGACGCTCCGCCGCGGTCAAAGCGGGTATCGTCGAGCACGCCGCTGAGGTGCAGCGTGTCGTCCTGGGTATTGACCACGCCGAGCGGGTCGACCACGTCGGGTCCGGACGGGGCCTGGTAGGGGCGGGCGGTGGCCTTGGCCGCGTAGATCAGCGACTCGAGCAGGTCGGGCCAGAGCTCGTTCTCGAACGTGTCGCAGCTTTCCTGGAAGGCCGTGCCG
Organism: Wenzhouxiangella indolica; assembly: GCF_042310355.1. NCBI lineage: Bacteria > Pseudomonadati > Pseudomonadota > Gammaproteobacteria > Chromatiales > Wenzhouxiangellaceae > Wenzhouxiangella > Wenzhouxiangella indolica. The sequence goes on from NZ_JBHJMR010000002.1 coordinate 266,209, forward strand.
ATCTCGTAGGTGTAGGCGGCGACGCCGAATTCGCCGTAGGCGTAGTCCGTGGTTGTGCCGCCCGCTTGGTACCAGATCACCTCTCTACCAACTTCATAGCCGGTGAAGAAGCCAAATCGTCGGCCCAACCAAGCCAGCTGATCGTGATTCGGGGCGCGGTTTTCAGCGCCACTGCCTGAGCCCTCCCAAGGGAACAAAATGAACTCGCTGAAGGAATGGAGCGAGATGAACAAGCCTTGGGCATCGGCAGGCGCCGGATCGGTGGGCAAGTCATCCGGCGAGCCAGGCCGATGCTGTTCGAAAACCTGGTGCATGTGGTTCTGTATGGCCTGGGTTTCGGGTTCGGAATGTGGTTCACTGCCGCGATAGTCCTGATCGCAAGCAATTCCGCTGGACTCGGGTTTACCGAAGTTATAGTCACTATTGCGGTTGAGATCCACGCCCGTCGTCCCACTGGGGCAGGCGTTCAGGTTGGAGTTCTTGCGCCACATATTTTGGCCTTCCTCGACCTCACGCCGGCCGTCGGGATTCTGCTGGGCAATGATGTGGATCTCGCGGTGGTCGAGCAGCCAGCGGGCGGTCGGGTCGGTGTCGTAGTTGTCGAACAGCCACTCGGCAAAGCGCGTGGCGGTTTCTGCGGTGGTCAGCTCGCGCGCGTGCTGCGCGGCCATGAGCACGAAGGGCGGTTGCTCGTGCGGGCTGTTCTGGTTGCCCAGGACCAGGGCATAGAGTTCATCGCCGCCGGTTTCGCCGTTGGCCTCGCGCCAGGTCTCGCCGATCGATTCCCAGCGTGCCAGTTCGGGGCGTTGGGCGGCCATGGCCGACAGGTCGGTCTTGGTTTCGTCGACCGTGCGGTAGCAGGCAAAACCCGGAATGCCGCCGACGCCCGACCTTTCCCAGGCCTCGGCGTCGATCGAGCGGGCGTACTCGAGCGAGCGCATGCGCGCCTCGTCGAGCCGCACTTCGTAGCCCAGCGCCTCGATCGCGGCACGCTGGCGCTCGCTGACGTACATGACGACTTCGCCGGTCTTGGAGTCGACGCTCCAGAAGTCGCCCATCTCGTGCATTTGCTGGTATTGATCGCGCGGCACGTCGGCGACGCGGATGACTTCGTCGGCCAGGGCCGGGTGGCCGGCGGTGGCCAACAGCAGGGCTATTGCGGCAGGCGCAAGCAGTCGATTGAACATGAAGAAATCCTGTTTGCTGGTGCTGGAACCCCCGGCCGGAAGGCCGGCCGGGAGGATTGGGGCGAAGCGCCAATCAGCGCGCGGTCTGTTCGAAGCGGTCCTCGTGGACCTCGTCTTCGACGAACTCGGTCACCGTCAGGTTGACCTCGACCGGGATCATCTCGGCGTTCGGATCGTTGGTGGCCAGGCAGAGCCAGGCCGTGTATTCGCCCTCGGCGAGGCTGGCGGTGTCGACGGCGATGGTCAGCTCGTCGGCTTCGCCCTCGGCGATGCTGCCGGAAGTGGGGCTGACCGAAAGCCAGTCTGCCGATACCGGCTCGTCACCGCAGTAGGGCGGGGCCGTCTTGTGCAGCGTGATGGTCACGTCCGCCCAGTCCATGCCGCCGGTCCATTCATCGACGAAGTCGAACTGCCAGTCACCTTCGTCGGCGGCGCCTTCAGCGCCGAAGATGTCGGTGCCGATATGCGTGCTGCTGTAGGTGCCCGCGCTGCCGGAACCGGAACCCTGGAATTCCCAATCCGGGTAGGACGTCTGGTAACCGCCGACCGAGTAAGCGTTGTCGTCCGGGGCCGTGAGGGTCAGGGACATGTCGGAGGCCCAGGCGCCGCTGCCCAGGTTCGAGACCGTTCCCTCGAAGGTGAAGCCGACGACCTGGCCGCTGGTCGCGATTCCGGCCTCGACCGTTTCGCTCGCGCTGCCGCCGCCGGGCAGGGCGAAGTCTGCCAGCTCGAGCACCTCGTCGCGAGCGGGATCGTGCTGGTCGCGCATCAGCGGGCCGGCTTCCGGTTCGTCGCTGCTGATCTCGAAGGTGAGGTTGCCCGTGCCGGCATTGCCGAGCTGGATCGTCTGCTCGTCGCCGTAGCCCTGGGGCACGCTGAAGCTCATGGCCGTGGCGGAAATATCCGCCTCGGGCTCGAGGCGCGTGCTGAAGCTGCGGGTCTCGCTCCATTCACCGCCGCCGCAGAGGTTGCTGCCCTGTACGCGCCAGAAGTACTCGGTGCCCAGCGCCAGTTCCGCCGCGGGCATGAAACCGGTCGTCTCCGCCACCGTCTCGTCGACGACGATATCGCCGAACCCGGCGTCGGTCGCGATCTGGATGCGGTACTCCTCGATATCGGTCAGGCCGTCCCAGCCGAAGACGGGCGTCAGCGAGGTGTCGCTCGCGCCGTCGGCCGGTTCGACCAGCGGCGGTGCATCGTTCAGGTAGTCGTCGAGGGTGACCGACACTTCGGCATCGTGAATGTCGCTGCCGTCGTCGCCTTCGACGCGCAGCAGCAGGCTGCCGGCGGACGCGCTCTCGTCGACCGTGACGGTCCAGACCGAGCTGTCCGGCACGCTCACGCTGTCGGGATCGACGACGCTGCTGATGCCGGCGGGTTCGCCCGTGGTCGCGAGATCCACCGTGCCGGTGTAGGCGCCGATGGCGCTGACGTCCACGGCGATATCGTAGTCGTTGCTGCCCGTTTCGGGAACGCAGGCTTCCAGCGAATCGGGCGTGGCCGAGACGGAGAAGGTCGGGTCGCCGACGATGCAGTTGTAGCAGGCGATGGCGAAGTCCTGGCTCGGATCGGCCGGGTTCCAGGGGTTGAGCGCGTCGCCGGCGATATCGGTGGCGAGCACGCTCAGGTCGATGCCGCCCTGGTGCTGGTCGGGGCGCAGCCAGACCGCCTCGGTATTGTTCATGCCGTCGGGCGAACCACCGGAATCGGACCACCCGTCGTTGCCGACCACGTTGCCGAGATAGGTGTTGCCGTCGAGCGCGTTGACCTGCAGGTCGAGGTCATTGACCCAGGCCGGCGTGGTGCCGCCCTGGCCGTGGCCGGGGGCGTCGGTCCAGGCCAGGACCACCTGCATCGGCTGGGACGGGTCGGCGGCATTGAGCGCCATGCCCCATTCCTGGCCGGTTTCGGTAAAGATCTGTTCCTGGTCCATCAGGTAGACCTCGTCGCCGGCGGGGTTCATGGTCGCGTCGAGATCCAGGCGACCGTAGCCCTGGAAGCGGTCGGGGCGGTGGCCCATGATGCCGCCGTCGGCGTTGGTGCCGCCCTCGAGATCGCGGGCCGTGGCAATGAAACTGGCCTTCATCAGAGCCGGGCTGGGGTTGTTGCCGGTCTGCGCGATATAGCCTTCGGCCCACAGCGCGATGGCGCCGGAAACAACCGGCGAGGCCATGGAGGTTCCGCACTTGAGGCTGTACGAACTGCCCGTGTCGGTGCTGTCGGTCGAGCAGCCCGGGGCGACGATGTCCGGCCGCCGGCGTCCGTCGCAGGCCGGACCGTGACCGGAGTTGCTCGAAACGCTGAAGACTTCGTCGATCGCTACCTGGGCACCCGATCCGCTCTGCAGCCCGGTGGACCCTACGGCAAAAAGGTTCTTGGCCTCGTCGGGTGAGCCGAGAGAGCTGGGCGAGCAGCTGCCGCCGGAATCGCCGTTGCCGTTCATGACGGACCAGACCGCGAGCACGGGCTGAGCGCCGGGTTCTTCGGGCAGGGCGTCGCGGGAAATGTAGTCGATCTCCATGGTCGGGATATCGTAGCCCTGCGGTGAGCCGGTCGGTCCCCAGGAGTTGTTGGTCAGCAACGCACCGCTTTCGGCGGAATCCTTGTAAATGCTGAGCATGCCTTCGGGCACCATGCCGCCGGATCCGGCACCGGTAAAGGGCGAATAGGCCTGGTTGACCAGGCTGGCGCCGGGCGCCACCCCCTGGCCGCGCAGGAAGCCATTGCTGTCGGTGGTGCCGGAGGCGCCCGTACCACCGACCGCGCCGGCCACGTGGGTGCCGTGGGAGTCGGAAGCGCCGGTGCAGCTGCCCTCGGTTCCGGTGCAGGGCACCATGTTGTCGGTCAGGTCGGGGTGCGATTCCTGTACGCCGCCGTCGACGATACCGACCGTCACGCCCGCTCCGTCCAGGCCGATGTCGTTGAGCCAGTCGAGGTAGCCGGGCTGGATGGTTTCGCCGTCGATGCCGCCGACGATCGACTGGTTGGCCATTTCGCTACGCGGGCCGGCATCCTGCTGAATGTACTGCACGGTGTAGATCGCGCCCAGTTCGGACAGTCGGCCGTAGAGATCGCCGGCAAGGTCCATGTGAACGACGCGGAAGTGGCGGCTCAGGGGCGTGATGCGGTGCACCGTGCCGAATTGCTCGAGCTGGTCCTGCAGGGTTCTCTCGTCGACGTGGGCGCTGGCCAGGGCCATGGTCGGCCGGATCTCGCCGTCGAACTCGCGCAGGTGCGGCTGGACTTTCCAGTCCGGCTGCAGGGGGAGCGTAGCGCGCACGCTGTCGAGGCTGCGCAGCGCGTTCATCTGCGACCGCGTGGCCCAGACATAATAGCTGAAGGGGTGAAGGGGCTGCGCGACCTCGATCCCGGTGGCACGAAGATCGGCCAGCCAGCGGCTGCGGATCGGGCCCTGGAACTGCACCAGGTGAAAGCCGCCGTCGGGGTTCGCGGCCTCGATATTGCGCTGGTTCTCGATCGCCGCCGGATCGAAGCGCTCGCCGCCGAGGGTTAGCTCGAAGGGATTGCGGCTGACGGTGAGGCTCAGCCCGCGTTGCTTGAGGCGCTCGGCCTCCTGGCGCGACATCCGGCCCCACAGAAAGCTGCCGTAGTCCTCGAGCTGTCCGTCGAGCTGGATCGACTGCAGCGCGGCCGTGTCGGCGGCATGATGGATGCGCACCCAGGCGTCGCCGTCTTCGGCGGCCGCGGGCAGGCACAGGAGCAGGAGCAGGAAAAGCAGGGCGATCGGGCCGGACGAGGCCGGACCTCGCAGAGCGGGGGTAACGGTCATGATCGGGGTCTCTTCAGCTTGTCGTGAGTTGGGCGACGCCGCGCGATCCGTAGTGTCTCGTCGGTGCCGAAATGCCCCCGATCTCACTCCCTCCGGCCGACCGTGAACGACAGCGCGCGCTTCACGTCGCGCTAAATCATACATGAACGATCCGGTCATTTCACGCCGCCCAGCGATGGCCCCGGGGCCATGACTTTCGTCACGCGCTCGCGAAGCGTTCCTGGTATACCATCGGCTTGTTGCCATCCGGATGGAGAATTGCATTGACCCCCGACAGCTTGTGGAAACCCCTTCTGAGCGCTTCGCTGATCGCCTTCTCGCTGCTGGCCAGCGCCGCGACGCAGGCCGACACCCGGCTGCTGCGTTTTCCCGATGTGCACGGCGAACGCGTCGTGTTCAGCTACGGCGGCGACCTGTGGTCGGCGCCCATCGACGGCGGCGCGGCCTGGCGTCTGACCGCGCACCCGGGCCTCGAGCTGTTTCCCAAGTTCTCGCCCGACGGGCGCTGGATCGCCTTCACCGGCCAGTACGGTGGTGATGAGCAGGTCTACGTCATGCCCTCATCAGGCGACGAGCCGGAACAGCTGACCTGGTATCCGGCCAACGGACCCTTGCCGGCGCGCTGGGGCTACGACAACCAGGTCTACGGCTGGACGCCGGACGGCGAGTCCGTGCTCTTTCGCTCCCAGCGCGATGCCTGGGGATCGTCGACGGCACAGCTGTTCACCGTGCCGCGCCGAGGTGGTCTGCCGGAGGCGCTGCCGATGCCGGTTTCCGGCGCCGGAACCTTCACCGACGACGGCGAACAGGTGTTCTACTCGCCGCTGTTCCGCGATTTCCGCACCTGGAAACGTTACGAGGGCGGCTGGGCGCAGGACCTGTGGCTGTTCGATCTCGATGCCAACGAGGCACGCCAGATCACCGATCACGCGCGAACCGAGCGCGATCCGATGTGGATCGACGGACAGGGCTATTTCGTCTCCGACCGCGAGGGCACCCTTAATCTCTACCGGGTCGACCCCGACAGCGGCGAGACCGAGCAGCTCACGACCCACGACGAGCTCGACGTGCGCTGGGCCAGCGCGGATGCGGCCGGTCGCATCGTCTACGAGCTGGGCGGACGACTGCGCGTGTTCGACACGCGCGACGGCAGCGATGCCGGCATCGAGATCACCGTGCCGAACGACGGCATCAACCGGCGAGAGAAGGTGGTCGACGTGTCCGGCCAGATCCAGTCGGCGCGCCTGAGCCCGACCGGCAAGCGCGTGCTGTTCGAGGCCCGCGGCAACCTCTTCAACGTGCCGGTGGGCGAGGGCGTAGCGCGCAATCTCACCAGCCGCTCTAGCGCCCATGACCGGGAGGCCGACTGGTCGCCGGACGGGCAGCATATCGTGTTCGTCTCCGACGCCGACGGCGAGGAAGAGCTCTACATCGTTCCCGCCGACGGCAGCGAAGCGCCGCGGGCGCTGACCTCGGGCAACGAGACGCGATTCTACGACCCGCGTTTCTCGCCTGACGGCGAGCACATCGCCGTTGCCGACAAGGACGGCATCATCTACGTCGTTGCCGCCGACGGCGGTGATCTCGAGCGCGTGGCGCGCGACGATGGCTGGCGCAATCGCGACTACACCTGGTCGCCCGACGGCCAGTGGCTGGCGTTCAGTCTGAGCGAGGATTCGGGCTTGCGGGCCCTGCACCTCTACTCGGTCGACGAGGGCGACACGCGTCGCCTGAGCGAAGGCCTGTTCTCCGAGTACAACCCGGCCTTCTCGCCCGACGGCAAGTTCCTGTACTTCCTGGCCGATCGGGAGTTCGCCCCGCAGATCTCCGGCCACGAGTGGAACTACGCCACCAATCGCACTACCGGCATCTACGCCTTCATGCTGGATGCGTCGGCCGAGCATCCCTTCGCCCCCGAGGACGCCGACGAGCAAGGGATTTCCGGCGGCGACGAAGCAGCGGGCGACGGGGATGACGGCGAAGAAGACAGCGACGCCCCCGAAACCCGCATCGACTTCGATGGGCTGTCGGCGCGCATCGTTCGCGTGCCGGTCGAAGCCGGCAACTACATGGCGCTGAGCGTGGCCGAGAACGGCATCCTGTTCGGCGAACGCGACGCCTTCTACTACGGGCGCTCGCCGGCCGTGCCGCCGCGGTTGAAGCTGTTCAAGTTCGAGGACGAGAAGGTCGCGGACTTCGCCACCGACATCGCCTCGGCCGATACCAGCCTCGACGGGCAGCAGGTGCTGATTCGAAGCGGCAGCAGCTGGAAGGTCTACCCGATCGCCAAGGAAGGCGGCGAGAGCGAGGACGTCTCGACCTCCGGGATGCAGGCGCGCGTCGATCCGGTGGCTGAGTGGGCGACGATTTTCGACGAGGTCTGGCGGCGATTCCGTGACCACTTCTACGTGGCCAACATGCACGGCTACGACTGGGAGGCCCTGCGCGAGCGCTATCGTCCGCTGCTCGAGCACGTCGCCCACCGCAGCGATCTCAACTACGTCATCGGCGAGATGATCGCCGAGCTCAATGTCTCGCACGCCTATATTTCCGGCGGCGACGAGGGCCTGCCGGATCGCCCGTCCGTCGCCCTGCTCGGGGCGCGCTTCGAGATTGACAACGGTCGCTATCGAATTGCCCGGATCCTGGAAGGCCAGAACGACGAGCCGCGCTATCGCTCGCCGCTGACCCAAGCGGGGCTGGATGTCTCCGAAGGTGACTACATCCTGGCGATCAACGGCCAGGCTTTGACCGCCGACGACAACATCTACCGCCGCCTGACCCTGCCCGCCGACCAGGCGCTGGCGCTGACCGTCTCCTCGCGCGCTTCCGGCGGCGAGACGCGCGAAGTGCTGGTCGATCCGGTCGACGGCGAAAGCAAGCTCTTCTACCTGGCCTGGGTGCTGGACAACCATCGCCGCGTCACCGAGGCGACCGATGGGCGCGTGGGTTACCTGCACGTGCCGGACATGGGGCCGGACGGCATCCGCGAGTTCATCAAGTGGTTCTACGGTCAGATCCGCAAGGACGGCCTGGTCATCGACGTGCGCTCCAACGGCGGCGGCAACGTCTCGCAGATGTTGATCGAGCGGCTTTCGCGCAAGCCGCTGGCCCTGGGCTACTCGCGCACCCGGGAAAACGTGTCGACCTACCCGAACGAGGCCTTCAACGGCCACATGGCGGCCATCCTGGACGAGAACTCGGCCTCCGACGGCGATATCTTCCCGTGGCAGTTCCGCAACGCCGGCCTGGGTCCCCTGATCGGCAAGCAGTCCTGGGGCGGCGTGATCGGTATTACCAGTCACGGGCCGGTCATCGACGGCGGTTCGGTCAACGTGCCCGAGTTCGGCTTCCTCGACGTCAACGGCGAGTGGGTGATCGAGGGCGAGGGCGTGGCGCCCGACATCGAGGTCGAGAACGATCCGGCCAGCGTCATCGCCGGCGAGGACCCGCAGCTCGAACGGGCCATCGACGAGGTGATGAAGCAGATCGAGGCCGATCCCCCGCGTTTCCCCGAGCGCCCGGAACCGCCGGTGAAGGTGAAATAATCAGTCGCCCGGTCGGGGCCGCGTTTGCCCCGGCCGGGCGATATCCGCTTCAGTTCGACGCGGTGGCGAGGCCTTCAGCGGATATCACCCGACCGGGACAAACGCTCTATTGGTTCTTCCAACCTTATAATTCGCCCCGCCTGCTGATTGCGGCCGATTGCCTGCTGAGGGCCTCGCCACCGCGTCGAACTGAAGCAGGCAATCGGCCGCAATCAGCAGGCCGCAACTCGCCTCACCCCGCCTCCAGCCAGTCTTCCATCGGCGGGCAGGAGCAGATCAGGTTGCGGTCGCCGAAGACGTTGTCGACGCGGCCCACCGGGGCAAAGAACTTGCCCAGTCGCAGTTCCTTGACCGGCCAGCCGGCGTCCTGGCGGCTGTAGGCGTGGGGCCAGTCGTCGCTGGCCAGCTCCTGGATGGTGTGGGGCGCGTTCTTGAGCGGGTTGTCCTCGGCGTCCCATTCACCGCCGGCGACGCGCTCGATCTCGCGCCGGATCGCGATCATGGTCTGGATGAATCGATCCAGCTCGGCCCTGGATTCGCTTTCGGTCGGTTCGATCATCAGCGTGCCGGGCACCGGCCAGGACATGGTCGGTGCGTGGAAGCCGTAGTCGATCATGCGCTTGGCCACGTCTTCCTCGGTGATGCCGGCGCTGTCCTTGAACGGGCGCAGGTCGATGATGCACTCGTGCGCGATGCGTCCGTTGCGGCCGGTGTAGAGGATGTCGTAGTGGCCTTCCAGGCGCTTGGCGATGTAGTTGGCGTTGAGGATCGCCACTTCGGTCGCGCGCGTCAGGCCGTTGCCGCCCATCAGGCGAATATAGACCCACGGGATCGGCAGGATGCCGGCGCTGCCCCAGGGTGCGGCGGCGATCGGCGGGTTGGCGCCGAACTCGGGTCCGAGCAGGCCGCTGCCGTGGCCGGGCAGGAACGGGATCAGGTGCTCGCGCACGCCGATCGGACCGATCCCGGGCCCGCCGCCGCCGTGCGGAATGCAGAAGGTCTTGTGCAGGTTGAGGTGGCAGACGTCGGCGTACTGCGCGACGCGCGACCAGCCGACCAGGGCGTTGAGATTGGCGCCGTCGAGGTAGACCAGGCCGCCGGCGGCGCGCACCTGCTCGCAGATGTTGACGACGTCTTCCTCGAACACGCCGTGCGTGGAGGGGTAGGTGATCATCAGGGCGGCCAGGCGATCCTTGTGCACCTCGATCTTGTAGGCGAGGTCATCGAGATCGATATTGCCCTGGCGGTCACACTTGACCACCACGATGTCCATGCCGGTCATCTGCGCGCTGGCGGGATTGGTGCCGTGGGCCGACGAAGGTATCAGGCAGACGTTTCGTTCCCGATCGCCGTTGTGCTCGTGCCAGCCCTTGATCGCCAGCAGGCCGGCGTATTCGCCCTGGCTGCCGGCATTGGGCTGCAATGAGACGGCGGCAAAGCCGGTGATCTCGCGCAGCATGCCCTCGAGTTCGCCGATGAGCTGGTGGTAGCCGCGCGCCTGGTCCCAGGGGCAGAAGGGATGCAGCTCGGCGAACTCCGTCCAGGTGATCGGGATCATCTCGGCGGTGGCGTTGAGCTTCATGGTGCAGGAACCGAGCGGGATCATGGCGTGCGCCAGGCTCAGGTCGCGGTTTTCCAGGCGCTTGAGGTAGCGCAGCATTTCCGTCTCGGAATGGTAGCGGCTGAAGACCTCGTGCTCGAGGAAGGGTGAGCGGCGGCGAAGCGCGTCGGGGATCGCCTGGAAGTCGTCGTCGAGCGCCTGGTCGAGGGTGGCGATGTCGTCGGCCTTGTTGCCGCGGAAGATACCCAGCAGGCTCGACAGGTGCCGGCGACGCGTCTGCTCGTTGACGGAGATCCCGACGAATCCGTCGCGGTCGGCGCGCAGGTTGATGCCGGCCTGGTGGGCACGGTGCAGCAGCGCCTGGCGTTCGGGTTCCTCGACGCGCACCGACAGGGTGTCGAAGAAATGCTCGCTTTCGAGTTCGAAGCCGGCATCGACGATGCCGCGGCCGAGGATGCAGGCCTGGCGGTGGATGCGGCGGGCGATCTTCCTGAGGCCGTCGGGGCCGTGCCAGACGGCATAGAAGCCGGCCATGACCGCCAGCAGGGCCTGCGCCGTGCAGATGTTGCTCATGGCCTTCTCGCGGCGGATGTGCTGCTCGCGTGTCTGGAGGGCCATGCGCAGGCTGGGGTTGCCGTGGCGGTCTTTCGACACGCCGATGATGCGGCCCGGCACGCTGCGCCGGTAGTCCTCGCGCGTGGCGAAGAAGGCGGCGTGCGGGCCGCCGTAGGCCATGGGAACGCCGAAGCGCTGGGCGCTGCCGACGACCGCGTCGGCGCCGGCCTTGCCGGGTGACTCGAGCATGACGAGCGCCATCGGGTCGGTGGCGACCGCCACCTGCGCGCCGCGTGCGTGAGCCGTTTCAATCAGTTCGTCGAGCGGCTCGATCACGCCGTTGGCACCGGGATACTGGACCAGGGCACCGAAACAGTCGGTATCGGCCAGGGCCGCGGTCAGGTTGTCGCGCACCTGCACGTCGATGCCCAGGTGCCGTCCGCGATTGATGACCACGTCGATGGTCTGCGGCAGGCAGTTGGCGTCGACCAGGAAGACGTCGCTCTTGTTCTTGCGGTTGACCCGCTTGAGCATGGCCATGGCTTCGGCGGCTGCCGTTGCCTCGTCCAGCAGCGACGCATTGGCCAACTCCATGCCGGTGAGGTCCATGATCATCTGCTGGAAGTTGAGCATGCCTTCCAGGCGGCCCTGGGAGATCTCGGCCTGGTAGGGCGTGTAGGCGGTGTACCAGCCGGGATTCTCGAGCACGTTGCGCAGGATGACCGGCGGCGTCAGGGTGGGGTGGTAGCCCAGGCCGATCATGGCGTGCGCGGTCGAATTGTGGTCGGCCATCTCGCGAATCTGCTCGAGCACCCGCTCCTCGTTGTCGCCGGCGGGCAGGTCCAGCGGTCGATCGCTGCGAATGCTGCCGGGCATGGTCTCGAGGACCAGGGACTCGAGCGAGTCGCTGCCGACGGTGTCGAGCATTTGCCGGATCTCGTTCGCGTCGGGACCGATATGGCGCGCGACGAAATCGTCGTGTGATTCGAAGCGGTGCAGCGGCGAGGTGGCGTTCCGGTTGTCGGTCATTGCAGAAGCAGTCCTTGCGCGGAAGTCTTGAAGAGGTAGTGGTCGATCAACAGAAAGGCGAACAGCGCCATCAGGTAGACCACCGAGTAGTTGAACATGCTCATCGGCAGTTGCTCGTCGCTCGAGCGCATGATCGCAATCGCGTAGCCGAGAAAGCCGATATTGAGAATCACGGCGCCGACCAGGTAGGCCAGACCGCTCATGCCCGTCAGCCAGGGCAGCAGCGTCACGAGCGCCAGAATGATGGTATAGAACAGGATCTGCCAGCGCGTGAAGGCCACGCCGTGGGTGACCGGCAGCATGGGCACGTCGGCGGCGGCGTAGTCCTCGCGCCGGTGAATGGCCAGCGCCCAGAAATGCGGCGGGGTCCAGACGAAGATGATCAAAAACAGGATCAGGGCGTGCGCGTGGATCTCGCCGGTGACGGCCACCCAGCCGAGCACCGGGGGCGCGGCCCCGGCCGCGCCGCCGATGACGATGTTCTGCGGCGTTGCGCGCTTGAGCCAGGCGGTGTAGATCACGGCATAACCGATCAGGCTGGCGAAGGTGAGGGCCGCGGTCAGGGGATTGACCAGCAGGGTCAGGATCAGCATCGAAACCAGCGCCAGCGCGAGCGCGAAGATCAGGGCCTGGCGGCGATTGAGCTGCCGGGTCGGCAGCGGGCGATTGCGGGTGCGCGCCATGATGCGGTCGGCGCGCTCGTCGAGCAGGTGATTGATGGCGGCCGCGGACGCCGCCGCCATGCCGATGCCCAGGGTGCCCCAGACCAGCGCGTCGAGCGGGATCATGCCGGGCACGGCCAGGGCCATGCCGACGATCGCCGTGAACACGATCAGCGCGACGACCCGAAGTTTGCACAGGCCGAGAAAGAACTGCGTTCGCTGCCAGATTGATGCAGTCGCTGCCGTCATGTGCGCTCGTCGGGAAAGGTGGATGGTACAGGCTTGCGCGGGCTACTCGGGCCCGGTCTTCGTCCAGGTGAGCAGGCGCGAGAGATCGCGCCGCATGCCGTTGAAGTCCGCGTCCTGCGGGTAGCGCAATATTATATGCCCACCGGGGTCAACGATGTAGCTGATTGCCTCCAGCCCGGAATCCGGAAGCGCGGTCGCGAGCGAGTGCCCCGCCTGTTCGCTGAAGATCCGGTAGTCGTCGGCCAGTTCGCGGATCTGCTCGACGGCCCTGGAATCCACTTCCCCGGGGGTCACGAACATCAGCGCGATCTCGGGCTGGTGGCGATCCTGCGCCAGCCGGATCTGGCGCAGCCAGTAGAGGTCCTCGAGGCAGGCCTCGTCGCAGCCGCTCGACCGGTAGTGCAGCAGTTGCCATTGGCCTTCGAGCGCGTCGCGCGAGACGGTCTCGCCCGAGAGTGTCTCCCAGCTGGAATCGGGAAGGCGAACGGCCGGCTCGAGCAGCTCGCCGTGGTTGCGGGTGCTGCCCGGCCGCCAGTCGAGCCACTGGCTGTTGAGCAAGACCGCGATGACCACGGGGGCGAGAAAAAGCGCCAGGACGGCGAAAAGGGTGGATTTATTCATGATCCTCGGGAAGGCTGTTCAGTTTTGTGGAGGCTGCGCCAGGTCAAGGCGACCCAGATGAGAAAGACCACGACCGCCATCGTGATCCATTGCCACGCGTAGGCGAGATGGCGATCGGGTCCGAAGTTGACCGGCTGCCATTCGTCCCCGCTCAGGTGCGCGGCGTGGCCGGGGTCGAGCAGAATGACTTGCGCTGCCAGCTCGTCGCCGAGCGCCGTCTCGACTCGATCCAGGTCCAGGTAGGTGACCAGGTTGGGCCATTGTTCGGCGTCAAGCGCGCCGGCCTCGCCCAGCTGCCTGCCGACCCTCGGCGGATCCGCCAGGCGGCCGGAAATCGTCAGGGCCTCATCCGGCGTGTCGATTTCGGGCAGCGCGGCCTGGCGCGAAGCCAGCGGATGCCAGCCGCGGTTGACCAGCCAGGTTCGGTCCATGCCGTCGGGCCGGAACGGGGTGAACACGTGCACGCCGACCCGCCCGCCGCGAACCTGGTTGTCGAGCAGCACGTGCCGGTCCGGATCGAAGCGGCCGCTGGCGCGAGTTCGTGCGTAGAGCCTGTCCTGTCGGTCAGCCTCGTCAAGGGCGGCGGGTGCGGCCTGCTCCCAGTTCGCCAGCAGGTCCCTTTTCTCGTCGGCACGGTCGAACTGCCATGCCGCCAGGCGGGCGCACATCAGGATCACCAGAACCGCGGCGATGTGCGGCAACCAGCGAACAAGAAGAGATGAAGACCTGCTCATGACGGGGCGGCATTATAATTGATGGCACATTCTCCCCGGAGTATTTCCTTGCTCAGCAAAGTCCTGATCATCGGCGGGTTCCTCGTGATCCTCTATACCCTGGCTTCGAGCTTCTATTTTCTGGTTACGGATTCAGGGGAAGGTGAACGCACGGTCAAGCGCCTGAGCTGGCGTGTCGGCCTGTCTCTCGGACTGGTCATTCTGCTCTGGGTCGGTTTCCAGCTCGGATGGATCGAGCCGCAGGGCGTCAATCCTGTGCGCTACCCCGGCGGCGGGTCAGGCTAGCTTGTCGAGAACGCTGTCGGCACTGGATACGCGGAATTCCCCGGGTCCCTCGACCATCAGGTGGCGGATCACCCCGTCGGTGATGATCATGGCGAATCGCTGACAGCGCTGGCCCATGCCGAAATTGCTGGCATCCATCTCCAGGCCGAGCGCGCGCGTGAACTCGCCGTTGCCGTCGGCCGCCATCACGACGGACTGACCCACGCCGGCGGACTTGCCCCAGGCGTCCATGACGAACACGTCATTGACCGCCATGCAGACGATGCGGTCGGCGCCCGCGGAGCGGATTTCCGGCGCGCGTTCGACAAAGCCGGGCAGGTGCCGGGCCGAGCAGGTCGGCGTGAAGGCGCCGGGGACCGCGAACAGGACGCTGGTTCCGGCGCCCAGCAGGGTGCTCGTGGACTGGCCCGCGGGCCCCTCTGGTGTCATGACCGTCAGAGTCGCCTCGGGCACCTCGTCTCCGACGGTTGCCGTCACGTTCAGGCGCCCAGCGCGCTGTCGATGGCCTTCAGCAGTTCCTTCTTGTCGACAGGCTTGGTGATGTAGGCGGCCGCACCCTGGCGCATGCCCCAGATCCGGTCGGTTTCCTGATCCTTCGTGGTCACGAAGATGATCGGAATACTGGAAGTCGCGTCATCCTTGGCAATGCGGCGCGTGGCCTGGAAGCCGTTGAGACCGGGCATCACGATATCCATCAGGATGACGTCGGGAACGTGCCCCTTGGCCTGCTCGACGCCTTCTTCGCCGCTGGAGGCGGTGATGACTTCGTGCCCGCCCCCCTCGACGATCTTCTGGAGCGAGTACAGGTGGGTCTCGGAGTCGTCTACGATCAGAATCTTGGCCATGGAAATCCCTTCTTGACTGTTTTGTTGCTCAAGCTCGAATCCGCACCATCATACCCGAAACTGGCGTCGGCGGTCCCCCGCGGAAGTCATTCTTCAGACCCTGTGACGCGCACCACGATTCGGCCCCGGCCGCCTCCGCCGAGGAGTTGCTCGAAGGCGTCCGGCAGCCCGTCGAGGTCGATTTCCGGAGCGGCAATGCGATCGAGATGACGGGGGCGCCAGTCGTCTGCCAGTCGCCGCCAGATCTCGCTGCGGATGGCGTAAGGGCAGCCGGCCGAATTGATGCCCAGAAGACCGATGCCGCGAATGATGAAGGGCATGACGGTCGTGTTCAGTCCGATGCCGCCGGCCATGCCGCAGGAGGCGATATTGCCCCAGGGCTTGATCACGCGCGTCAGGCCGGAGAGGGTATCGCCACCGACGTTGTCGAGTGCGCCGGCGAAGCGGGCCGAGGCCAGCGGGGATTCGGGCCAGTAGAGGTCATGGCGGGATATGCACTGGCTTGCGCCGAGCTCGTGCAGCCACTCGAACTCGTCTTCCTTGCCCGAGATGGCGCTGACGTCGTAGCCTGCCCGGCTGTAGATGTCGACGGCCAGGGAGCCGACACCGCCGGACGCACCGGTGACGGCGATGGCGCCCATGTCGGGGGTTTGCCCGTTGGCTTCCATGCGCCACAGGCCAAGTGCGGCGGTGAATCCGGCCGTGCCCAGGATCATGGCCTCGCGCAGGCTCAGGCCCCCGGGCAGCGGCACCAGCCATTCCGAAGGCGCCCGCAGGTATTCGCTGTAGCCGCCGTCGCGGGTTTCCGACAGACCGCTGCCGGTGATGAGCACCTCATCGCCTTCGCGAAAATCGGCGCTTTCGGATGCAACCACCGTGCCGGCGGCATCGATGCCGCCGTTGAGCGGAAACGAGCGCAGGATCTTGCCCTTGCCGGTGCCCGCCAGGGCGTCCTTGAAGTTGACGCTGGAATAGGCGACCTTGACGACGACATCACCTTGCGCCTGCTCGTCGATCGACTGCTCGACCAGCCCGGCCCGGTAGCCGTTCTCGTCGTCGTTGATGCGGAAGGCGCGGAAGGTGTCGGGGGTACTCTGACTCATCGGCTACGCTCTTGTTTGAAGGGACGAGGGGCAGGGACCAGGGACTAGGGACCAGGGACTAGGTAGAAGCTCGGCGCCGACTGGTCCCTAGTCCCTAGTCCCTAGTCCCTCAATTCGCCTTGTGAATCGCCCGCTTGTCCACTGCCAGGGCGGCTTCGTGGACGGCTTCCGACAGGGTCGGGTGGGCGTGGATGATGCGGGCGAGGTCTTCGCTGGCGCCGGCGAACTCCATCGTCACCACGCACTCGGCGATCAGCTCCGAGGCCGAGGGGCCGACGATCTGAACGCCCAGAACCCGGTCGGTTTCGGCGTCGGCGAGCACCTTGACCGACCCCGGTGCGTGCCCCATGGTCAGGCCGCGACCGCTGGCGGCGAACGGGAAATTGCCCGCGCGGAATTCCACGCCTTCTTCCTTCAACTGCTTTTCGGTCTTGCCCACCCAGGCGATTTCCGGGTCGGTATAGATCACCCAGGGCACGGTGTCGTGGCCGAAGTGACCGTGACCGCCGGCGATCGTTTCGACCACCGCGATGCCTTCCTCGGAAGCCTTGTGCGCCAGCATGGGGCCGCGAACCAGGTCGCCGACCGCCCAGACGTTCTCGGCCGCGGTGCGGCAATGATCGTCGACTTCGATCTGGCCGCGGTCGGTCATCTTCACCCCGGAGTCTTCGGCCAGCAGGCTGTCCGTGGCGGCCTTGCGGCCGACGGCGACGAGCAGCTTGTCGAAGGTTTCGCTCGCCTCGCCGTCCTTGCCTTCGTAGGTCACGGTGACCTTGCCGTCGGAGACTTCGGCGCCGGAAACCTTGGTGCCCAGGCGGATGTCGAGGCCCTGTTTCTTGAACTCGCGCGCGGCCGCCCGCGACATGTCCTTGTCGATCGCCGGGAGGAACTCGTCGAGGGCTTCGAACAGCATCACTTCGCTGCCCAGGCGCGACCAGACACTGCCCATTTCCAGGCCGATCACGCCGGCGCCGATCACGCCGAGACGCTCGGGCACCTCGGAAAACTCGAGCGCGCCGATGTTGTCGACGATGGTCTCGTTGTCGATCTCGACGTTGGGAATGGAGAACGACACCGAACCGGCGGCCAGGATGACGTGCTTGCCCCTGGCGGTGTAGGCATCACCCTCGTGGGGCTTCAGTTCGACTTCGCGGTCGGCGAGCAGCTTGCCGCGGCCGTTGACGAACTCGATCTTGTTGGCCTTGAGCAGCTGATTGACACCCCCGGTGAGCTGCTTGACCACGGCATCCTTGCGCTCGATCATCTTGCCGACGTCGATGCTGACGTTTTCAACCTGAATGCCGTGCTCGGCGTAGTCGTCGCGTACGTGGGCGAAGTGCTTGGACGAGTCGAGCAGGGCCTTGGACGGAATGCAGCCGATGTTCAGGCAGGTGCCGCCGGGCGCGGGCTTGCCCTCGTCGTTCTGCCGGTCGTCGACCAGCATGACCTTCAGGTCCAGCTGCGCGGCGCGGATGGCGGCCACGTACCCGCCGGGGCCGCCGCCGATCACGATTACGTCGAATTCCTTGTCGGACATTTCTTTTCCTTTGAGCTTGTAGTCGGTTTTGTCTAGGGACTAGGGACTAGGGACTAGGGACCAGTTGGCTCCGATCTTCGATTTCGCTAGTCCCTGGTCCCTGGTCCCTAGTCCCTGGTCCCTTATCTCCGATCCCTTGCCAATTCACAGTCCCAGCAGCATGCGGGCCGGGTCTTCGAGGGCTTCCTTCAGGGCCACCAGGAACTGGACGGCGTCCTTGCCGTCGATGATGCGGTGGTCGTAGCTCAGGGCGATATACATCATCGGGCGCACGACGATCTCGCCGTCGATCGCCACCGGGCGTTCCTTGATGGTGTGCATGCCCAGGATCGCCGACTGCGGCATGTTGAGCAGCGGTGTCGACAGCAGCGAGCCGAACACGCCGCCGTTGGTGATGGTGAAGGTGCCGCCCTGCAGGTCCTCGAGCTGGATTGAGCCCTTGCGCGCCTTCTCGGCGTATTCGGCGATGCTCTGCTCGATCTCGGCCAGGCCCATGCGATGCGCGTCGCGGATGACCGGCACGAGCAGGCCGCGGTCGGTGGAAACGGCAATGCCGACGTCCTGGTAACCGTGGTAGATGATTTCGTCGCCGTCGACCGAGGCGTTGACCACCGGATGCTTCTGAAGCGCCTCGCAGGCGGCCTTGACGAAGAAGGACATGAAACCGAGCTTGACGTCGTGGCGCTTCTGGAAGTCTTCCTTGTAGCGGCTGCGGATGTCCATGACCGCCTTGAGGTCGACTTCGTTGAAGGAGGTCAGGATGGCGGCGGTGTTCTGGGCTTCCTTCATGCGCTCGGCGATGCGCGAGCGAAGCCGCGACATCTTCACGCGCTCTTCCGGCCGCGGCCCGGTGGCGCCGCCGGCCATGTGGCTCATCACGTCGCCCTTGGTCACTCGGCCGCCTCGACCGCTGCCTTCGATCTGGCTCGCGTCGAGGTCGTTCTCGGCGACCATGCGCCGGGCCGACGGCGGCAGGTCCTTGCCGGAACTCCCGGATGATCCGGACTTGCTTTCCTGCTTCGTGTCGGACTTCTTCCCGGATTTGTCGTCTCCGGAGTCCTTTTGGTCAGACTTACCGGAGTCGTTTTCGGCTTTGTCTTCGTCCTCCGACTCGTCGCCTTCGGACTTGCTCGGCGCTTCGCCTTCCTTCATCTTCCCGAGCAGCTGTCCCTCGGTGACGGTTTCGCCTTCCTCGGCGCTGATGTCCTCGAGCACGCCGTCGGCCGGTGCCGGAACTTCAAGCACGACCTTGTCGGTTTCCAGGTCGACCAGGTTCTCGTCGCGCTCGACCGCGTCGCCGGGCTTCTTGTGCCACTTGGCGACCGTGGCGTCCGAAACGGATTCGGGCAGGTTGGGGACTTTGACTTCAACGCTCATGGGTGACTTACTCCGTGAATTTGCCTGTTGTCAGCGCCTCGCCGACCAGGCGCTTTTGTTGTTCGAGGTGGACCTGATAGTAGCCGACGGCCGGCGAGGCCGAACCGTGGCGACCGACGTAGCCGAGTTCCTGGCCGTCGCGGACGCAGGCCTGAAGGTGATGCCGAATCTGGAACCAGGCACCCTGGTTCATGGGTTCTTCCTGGCACCACACCACCTCGGTGGCCTGGTCGTAGCGCGCGATGATTTCCTGAACCTCCTCACGCGGGAACGGGTAGAGCTGCTCGACGCGCACCAGCGCGACATTGCCGATTTCGTCTTCCTGCTGCTGTTTGGCCAGGTCGAAGTAGACCTTGCCGGCGCAGAAGACCACGCGCTCGACCTTCTTCGGATCGGGGCCGGCGGGATCGTCGATGACCAACTGGAAGTGACCGTTCTCGAGATCATCGAGCGAGGAGGTCGCCGCCTTGTGCCGCAGCAGCGACTTGGGTGTCATCACGATCAGCGGCTTGCGGAAGCGGCGCAGCATCTGGCGACGCATCATGTGGAACATCTGCGACGGCAAGGTCGGCACGCAGACCTGGATGTTGGCGCCGGAACAAAGCTGCATGAAACGTTCGAGCCGCGCGGAGGAGTGCTCGGGGCCCTGGCCCTCGTAGCCGTGCGGCAGGAACATCACGAGGCCGCACAGGCGGCCCCACTTGGCTTCGCCCGAGGCGATGAACTGGTCGATGACGACCTGGGCGCCGTTGACGAAGTCGCCGAACTGCGCCTCCCAGATGGTCAGGGTCGAGGGCTCGGCCGTGGCGAAGCCGTACTCGAAGCCGAGAACGGCTTCTTCCGACAGCAGGGAATCGATGACCGTGACCCGGCGCGGGTCCTCGTGCAGCTGCTGCAGCGGCAGCATCGAGGAGCCGTCGGCCTGGTTGTGCAGTACGGCGTGACGATGGAAGAAGGTGCCGCGGCCGGAATCCTGTCCCACCATGCGCAGCCCGTGACCGGCGTCGACGAGCGTGGCGTAGGCCATCGTTTCGGCAAAGCCCCAGTCCATCGGGCTCTCGCCGGTTGCCATCTGCTTGCGCGAGTCGACGATGCGCTGGACCTGCTTGTGCAGTTCGAAGCCCTCGGGCAGGGTGGTCATTCGCTCGGACAGCTCGCGGATGGTCGCCGCGTCGACGCCGGTCTGCACCGACTCGCGCCATTCGCCTTCCAGATAGGGGTCCCAGTCGACCGTCTCGACCGCCTCGTCCTCGCTCAGCAGGTCGACGACCGGTTCGCCGGCGTCGAGCTTGTCGCGGTAATCCTTGTTGGCCTTTTCGATGGTTTTCTCGTCGACCAGTCGCTCGCCGATGAGCCGGTCGGCGTACTGCTTGCGCACGGTGTCGAGCTTTCGGATGACATCGTACATGCGCGGCTGCGTCGCCGCCGGTTCGTCGGCTTCGTTGTGGCCGAGGCGGCGATAGCAGACCAGGTCGAGCACCACGTCCTTCTTGAATTCGCGCCGGAAGTCGGCCAGGACGCGGGTGGCGAACAGTACGGCTTCGGGATCGTCGCCGTTGACGTGCAGGATCGGCGCCTGGACCATCTTGGCCACTTCGGTGCAATAAAGCGTCGAGCGCGCGTCGAGCGGGTTGGACGTGGTGAAGCCGATCTGGTTGTTGACCACCACATGGTACGTGCCCCCGACGGCGAAACCGCGCGCCTGGGACATGTTGAGCAGTTCCATGTTGACGCCCTGGCCGGCGATGGCCGCGTCACCGTGGATCAGCACAGGCAGCACCTGTTCGCGCCGGTCGTCGCGTAGACGAGCCTGGCGGGCGCGGGCCGAGCCGGCCACGACCGGATTGACGATTTCCAGGTGCGAGGGATTGAAGGCCAGGGCCAGGTGCATCGGGCCGCCCGGGGTGGGTACGTCCGAGCTGAAACCCATGTGGTACTTGACGTCCCCGGTGCGGCTGGGGTCGTCGCGGGAAATCTTGCCCTCGAATTCGGCGAACAGGTCACCGGGGCTCTTGCCGAGGATGTTGACCAGCACGTTGAGCCGGCCGCGGTGGGCCATGCCGATGACCATTTCGCGCACGCCCTGACTGCCGGTGTGGCGAATCAGGGTATCGAGCAGCGGAATCATGCTCTCGCCGCCTTCGAGCGAGAAGCGCTTCTGGCCCACGTACTTCGAGTGCAGGTATTTCTCCATGCCCTCGGCCGCGCTCAGCTTGTCGAGCAGGCGCCGGCGTTCCTCGGTTTCGGGCGTGTAATGGCCGCGCGTGCCTTCCAGGCGCTGCTGCAACCAGCGACGCTGGTTGGTATCGGTGATGTGCATGTACTCGATACCGATGCTGCCGCAGTAGGTTTCGCGGCAGGTTTCGACGATATCCTTCAGCGGCAGGTGGTCCGGGCCGGCCAGGGAACCGGTGTGGAAACTGGTTTCCAGGTCGGCCTCGCTGAGGCTGTGGAAGCCCAGTTCGAGGTCGGGCACCTTGGGTCGTTCGCTGATGCCGAGCGGGTCGAGTTCCGCCCGCTGGTGGCCGCGGACGCGGTAGGCGTTGATCAGGCGCAGGACGCCGGCCTGCTTGAAGTCCTCGGCGGCCGTCGCGGCGCTGTAGTGGCCGTTCGCGGCCAGGGCCTGGAAGTGGGCCTCGATCTGACGATGGCGGGTCTCGGTGTCGACCGATTCGGCCAGTTCACCGAAAAGTTGCTGCCAGTGTTCGGGAACCGACTGCGGGTCATCCAGCCAGGCCTCGTAGAAGGCTTCGACGTAGTCGGCATTGCCGCCGGAAAGTGGGGAGTTCCGGTACTGCTCCTGAAGGAAATCGGTCATTGCAAGCGCGGCTCGGGTCGCGTCCCGGTCAAAGACGGATGATTATAACGGCGGCGGGCATTTGATTGGGCCGAATGTGTCGATATTGCCCCGTGAACCTATACGAAGCGATCGATATCGCGGGCCATTTCCGCGGCATTGCCGATGTAGGTCGACGGCGTGAGCTCGAGCAGGCGGTCGCGATCGGCTTGCGGAATGTCGAGATTCTCGATGAACGTGCGCAGGCGCTCGCGGTCGATGCCACGCCCGCGGGTGAGGCTCTTGAGCTTCTCGTAGGGTTCGGGCACGCCGTGCAGGCGCATGACGGTCTGAACGGCTTCGGCCAGCACTTCCCAGGCGCGTTCGAGGTCCTCGGCCAGGCGTTCCTCGTTGGCCGCGATGCGATCGAGCCCCCTGAGAATCGACTGCCAGGCCAGTGCGCAGTAGCCGAACGCCGAGCCGAGCGAACGCTGCACGGTCGAATCGGTCAGGTCGCGCTGGAACCGGGAGATGGGCAGTTTGCCGGCGAGATGGCCGAGCAGGGCGTTGGCCAGCCCCAGGTTGCCCTCGCCGTTTTCGAAGTCGATCGGGTTGACCTTGTGCGGCATGGTCGAGGAGCCGACTTCGCCTTCGACCAGTTTCTGCCGGAAATAGCCCAGCGATACATAGCCCCAGGCGTCGCGCGCGAAATCGAGCAGCACCGTGTTGACGCGCATCAGCGCATGCGCGACCTCGGCGATCATGTCGTGAGGCTCGATCTGGGTGGTGTAGGGGTTCCAGACCAGCCCCAGGTCCTCGACGAAGTCGCGCGCCAGCGCCGGCCAGTCGACGTTGGGGCAGGCGACCCTGTGGGCGTTGAAATTGCCCACCGCGCCGTTGATCTTGCCGTTGATTTCGACCTGGTCCAGCAATCGGCGCTGGCGGCGCAGCCGGAACACGACGTTGGCGATTTCCTTGCCCAGGGTGGTGGGCGAGGCGGTCTGGCCGTGGGTGCGCGAGAGCATCGGCAGCTCCGCGGTGTCCCGGGCCATGCCGGCGAGGCGGTCGTCGAGCCGGGCCAGCAGCGGATCGAGCTGCTCGACCACGGCGTGGCGGATGATCAGCGCCCAGGCCAGGTTGTTGATGTCTTCGGAGGTGCAGGCGAAATGGATGAACTCGGTGTAAGGCTCGAGCGATTCGTGCTCGGCCAGGCGTTCCTTGAGCCAGTACTCGACCGCCTTGACGTCGTGGTTCGTGGTTTTCTCGATGGCCTTGACAGCAGCCGCGTCCTGGTCGGAAAACTCGGCCACCAGGCGGTCGAGATACTTGCGATCGCCGCCGGAGAGCGCGGGCAGGGCAGTGAAGTCCTCGCAGTCGGCCAGGGCCTGGAACCAGGCGACCTCCACCCGAACGCGCTGTCGGATCAGGCCGGCTTCGGAGGCAATCGAACGCAGCCCGGCAAGCTTGCCGGCGTAGCGGCCGTCGAGCGGCGACAGGGCGGTCAGGGCATGGGTTTCCATCGGGTCTCGGTGCTGGTTCAAGGCAAACGGCAATGATACCGCAGGCATGGCGGTCTGCCGGGGTCCGATTCAGCCGGACCTGGAGGCATCCGTGTTTTTGCGACGCTGCTTGTCGGCGTACAGGGCCCGGTCGGCTTCGCGCAGGATCTGACCGTCGGTCTGGCCCGTGCGAAGCGCTGCGGCGCCCATGCTTGCTGTCACTTCAACCGGATGGCCGTCGAATTGCCACGGCGCCGCCTCGATGCGCTCGCGCAGTCGCTGCATCAGGCAGCGAGCGCCGCCGATGTCCGTTTCGGGCAGGATGAGCGCAAATTCGTCACCGCCATAGCGGGCCGCCAGGTCGCAGTCGCGGCGGGTGAGCTGGATCAGGCGTGCAAACTCGCGCAGAACGTGGTCACCGGCGGGATGGCCGTAGCGGTCGTTGAGCGGCTTGAAACTGTCTAGATCGATCATGACCAGGGCGAGTGGGCGACCGTAGCGATTGGCCCGGTCCACTTCCCAGCTCAGGGCGCTGCGAAAGTAGCCGTCGTTGAACAGGCCGGTCAGGCGGTCGGTGATCGATTGTCGGTTCTTCACCGCGAGCGTGGTGCCGAAAATCAGGGTCATGCCGAGATTGAACAAGCCGCCGGCAATGTAGACCGATGGATCGAAGCCGACTTGCCAGAACAGGCTGTCCATCAACCAGGTGATGATGATGGTCCAGGCGGTGGCCAGCAGCCCCCAGCGCCAGAAGCCGAGCAGGTTGGCCAGTACCACCAGGGCCACGTTGAACAGGGCGGCGACCTGCGGTGGCAGAAACGGGAACGCCGCCAGCATGAGCAGGGCGAACCCGCCAACCACCAGGTGAGTGCGTTTGCGCAGGCGGAAAAAGAACGAGTTCTCGCTATCCATGCCTTGGGTCAAGCATGATCCGTGCCGAAAAGCGAAATGCGTGACACAGGCCGCGCGTGGGATCAATCTTCGAGGAAGGCCCGGAGTTCTTCGGCGCGCGCGTCGATTCCGGCGATGCCGTCGAGGTGTCCCATCGGACCGTCGAGCGTCATGAGCGTCGACGACTTGTCATGCTCGAGCAGCCTGCGATGGGCTTGCTCGGCCAGCGCCGGGCGCAGCAGCAGGTCGCCGGCGGCCGGCAGGAACAGGGAGC
Source organism: Wenzhouxiangella indolica (assembly GCF_042310355.1). Classification (NCBI taxonomy): domain Bacteria; kingdom Pseudomonadati; phylum Pseudomonadota; class Gammaproteobacteria; order Chromatiales; family Wenzhouxiangellaceae; genus Wenzhouxiangella; species Wenzhouxiangella indolica. Next base: position 290,732 of record NZ_JBHJMR010000002.1, read on the forward strand.
GGGCCTGAACGCGTTCCAGCGCGCCCGACAGGTCGCTGTCGTGGCCGGCCACGAAGAGCTGGCTGGCGCGCGCGAGGTAGAGAATGTGGTTGGCGTCGGAGACCAGGGCGCGCTGCTTTGCTCGCTGTTCTAGCCAGTCGGTGACGGCGAAGCCGCCGTCGATGTCGGCAAGCGCTGCTTCCGGCAGATTGTCGTGCTGCGGGAACTGCATCTCGAAAAAGGCCGGGTTGAGCGCGTTGAGGGTGATCAGCATCAGGCTGTTGGTCAGCCCTTCGAGCGGACGCTCGTGATCGTAGTAGTCGCCGCCGCGCCAGTTGGCATCGAGACGAATGGGGCGCGCCCAGGTCTCCAGCAGCGCGACTTCCCATGCGCCCATGCGTCCGGCGCCGATCACCGAGACCATGCGCTCGACGCGCTCGGGGTAGGTGACCGCCCATTCCAGGGCCTGGAAGGAGCCCATCGAGGCACCAATGACGGTATGCAGGCGATCGATGCCGAGCGAGTCGAGCAGCAGGCGCTGGACCTCGACGAAATCCCGGATCGTCACGACGGGGAAGTCGAGCCCCCAGGGCTTACCGGTATCGGGGTTGATGCTTGCAGGGCCGGTGGTGATCACGTGTTCGTCGTGGACGTTGGCGTTGGCCAGGGTATCGACGCTGATGACGTAGAAGCGCTCGGTGTCGATGGCCTTGCCGGGGCCGATGATGGCATCCCAGTAGCCGGGATCCGGGTCGTCCGAGTGGTAGCGGCCGGCTGCGTGCGAGCTGCCCGAGAAGAAGTGGGTGACGAGGATGACGTTGTCGCGCGCCTCGTTGAGTTCACCGTAGGCTTCCCAGCCGACGCGAACCTCGGGGATGGTTTCGCCGGCGAAGGTCTCGAAGCCTTCGGTAACGAATTCCCGCTTGTCGACGATCAGCTCGTCGGCCAGGGCCGGGGCGCAGGCGAGCAGGCTCGCGATCAGGGCGATTCGTAGCATGGGCGTTGGCCGGGTTGGAGTCTGTCGCAAGCCTGCCACGGTTCGGCCCCCGCGGCCATTGTCCCTTGGTTCAGGCCTGGTGGGCCATGCCGCCAATCAGCGGTACTGGCGCAGGTAGCGCCACTCGAACAGGCGCTTGGCCCAGTGCATCAGCCGCATCGGCGGCAGCACGCGGTTGCCGCTTTCGTTGCGCGTGACGAGAATGCCGCGGTCGTAGAGGTCGACGATGCACATCAATTCGCTCTTGAAGGTGGTCTCGACCGGCCGGTTCGCCCGCTCGGCGAGCAGGTTCTTCGCCGCGGCCGCTGCCTGGAGGTCGGCCATGTGCGCCTGCTTGGGCATCCAGCCCGGACCGGGAAACGACCCGGCATCGCCGGCGACATAGACCCGTTCGAAGCCCCCGACCCGGCAATGCTCGTCGGCGCGGATCATGCCGCCGTCGGAGCGCGGCAGGGCGGTGTCGTCGAACCAGTCGTTGCCCCTCATGCCGGGCATGAACAGGATCAGGTCGGCGCGGAAGGACTCGGACTCGGTTTCCACCCCGTCCTCGCTGAAGCGCTTTGGCTTGTGACCCAGGTGGGTGCGGATCGAGCGCTTGCGCATTTCGCCGAGCAGGCGGTCGACGGCCTTGCCGCCGAGCCGCTGTCCCGGCTTCTCGGCCGGGCTGAAGAAGTGCAGGGTAAAGCGGTCGCGCTCGCGGTGCTTGCGCAGCCAGGTGTCGATCCCAAACAGGAACTCGAACACCGGCCCGCCGCGCATGGCCGAAGGCTCCCTGGGGTTGCCCGCGAAGCCGAACGCGAGTGAGCCGCTCTCCATGGCGTGCAGGCGATCGCGCAGTCGGGCGATTTCCTGCGGGCCGCCACAGGGCAGAAAGCTGTGCTCGATGCCCGGCAGCTTGTCCAGGAACTGCCCCCCGCAGGCGATGATCAGGCCTTCGTTGGCGATGTCCCCGGCCTCGGTGTGCAGCGTTCTGCCGTCGTCGGACAACCCGGTTGCGCGCGTGGGGTGATGATCGACGCGCATGCGCTCGAAGAATCGGCCCAGCGGCACGACGAGGTCCTCGGGCCGGCGCTTGCCGGTGGGAATCCAGATCGTTCCCGGGTAGTAGACGAGCTCCGCGCGGGGGGAGACCAGGTCGATTCCGAGATCGGTATCGGCCTTTCTCAACTCGCGAACGGCGGTGAGGGCGGCAAAGCCGGATCCGATGATGGTGACGCGAGACATGGGCTGCGATGCTTCGTGGTCAAATTCGAGCGTATATTAACAGAGCCTAATTAATCCGCGCGGCTCAACATGTAGTCCAGCGTCAGCGTGGCCAGGGCGCGTACGCCCGTTTGCATGGCCGACTCCTCGATCCTGAAATCGGGCGTGTGGTGCGGCGCGACTTCTTCGATCGGGATGTCCTCGGGCGCGGCACCGAGGAAGAAGTACAGGCCCGGCACCTCGCGCTGGAAGTAGGAAAAATCCTCGGCGGCGGTCAGCGCATCGATGCGCACGGCCTTCTCGCCGGCGACTCTTTGCAGGCTGGGCGCCATGGCCTCGGTCAGCTCGGGGTCGTTGTAGGTCACCGGGTAGCCGCGCTGGATGTCGACGGTGACCTGCGCGCCCTGGCTGGCGGCGATGTGCTCGGCCGTGCGCGTGATGTCGGCATGGATCTTGTCACGCATGCCCGGGTCGAGCGTGCGGATGGTGCCGATCAGTTCGGCCTCTTCGGGAATGATGTTGTTGCGCACCCCGGCCCGGACCCTTCCGACTGAAATCACGGCGGCCGCCTTGGTCAGCTCGGTCTGGCGGCTGACCACGGTGTTGAGCCCGAGGATGATCTGCGCGGCGGTGGTGATCGGGTCAACGCCGGTCCAGGGCGTCGAGCCGTGGGTCTGGCTGCCCTGGACGGTGATGTTGAACTGATCGGAGGCGGCCATGGTGCCGGCCGGGCGGTAGCCGATCTGGCCGGCGGGCGCGGGCGCCCAGATGTGCTGGCCGAAGATCACGTCGACGTTCGGATCGGTGAGCACGCCCTCGGCGACCATCATTTCGGCGCCGCCGTCCTCACCGGGCGGCGTGCCTTCCTCGGCCGGCTGGAAGATGAACTTGACGGTGCCGGGCAGTTCATCGCGACGCTCGGCCAGCATCTGCGCCACCCCCATGAGCATCGCCATGTGCGAGTCGTGGCCGCAGGCGTGGGAGACGGGTACCTCCTCGCCCAGGTACTCGCTGGTCACGTCCGGCGAGTAGGGCAGGCCGGCGCGGGAGGGAACGGGCAGGGCGTCCATGTCGGCGCGCAGCCCGACGACGGGGCCGGGGCGGCCGCCGCGAAGCACGCCCACCACGCTGGTGTGGGCCATGCCGGTGGTCACCTCCATGTCCAGCGAACGCAGGAAATCGGCGACGGTCTCGGCCGTGGCGAACTCCCGGTTCGAAAGTTCGGGGTGGGTGTGAAAATGCCGCCGCCAGTCGACCACCTGCTGCTGAAGCGCGGCGGCGCTTTCATCGATGTACTCGTGCCAGGCTGCCGGCGAGGACTGGGCCTGGACGGCGGAAGCGAGTAGCAGTGCCGGGACCGCGATCAGGGCGAGCTTGGACATGGCAGGTTCTCTTTGGGGGCAGTGGGCATTGTGCTCACATGCCCGGATGCCGCGCAAGGACTCCGTCTGCTCGGGCGCGCCGTTTATGGCGCCTCCAGCTCTTGCAGGCAAGCGTCTTTTTCCAGCCACAGCTGGTTGATCCACTCCTGGAATCGCCGCCGGAATTCCGGGTCCGCCTGATAGTCGCCGCCGCGCAGGTCGGCGGGGATGGGCAGGGTCCGGACGCGGACCCGGATCTCGCGCACGCGGTTGGCGAACAGGTCGGCCAGGCTGGGCCGCCCGTCGGGATAGGCGATGGTCACGTCGACCAGGGTGTCGAGCGCATCGCCCATGGCATCGAGCGTGAAGGCCGTGCCGCCGGCGCGCGGCTTGAGCAAGCGCTGGTAGGGCGAGCCCTGCGCGGCGTGCTTGTCCGGCGTGAAGCGCGTGCCCTCGACGAAGTTGACGATGGCCACCGGCATGTGTCGGAATTTGCGGCAGGCGCGGCGGGTGGCGGTGATATCGCGCCCGGCCAGTTCCGGGCGGCGTTCGATCTGGGCGCGGGAGTAGCGCTTCATGAAAGGGAAGTCGAGCGCCCACCAGGCCAGCCCCAGCAGCGGCACCCAGATCAGCTGGCTCTTGAGAAAGAAGCGCAGCAGGGGCAGGCGGCGGTTGAACAGTTTCTGCAGCACCGGGATATCGACCCAGCTCTGGTGGTTGCAGATCAACAGCACCTGGCTGCGCATGTCCGCGTCGGGCAGGCCGTCGACGTTGACCCGTGTCGATGTCAGGTGGTCGAACAACCAGGAATTGAAGCCGATCCAGCTCGCCGCAAGCGCCGACAGGATGTGATTGCAGCCGCGGGTGACTGGCGCGAAGCGCAAGACAAGCTTGACCAGCGCGACGACCAGCAGGGGAAGGATATGGACCACGGAATTGGCCGCCAGCAGCAGGCTGGCCGCGACGATGCGCAGCAAAGCGATCAGCTTTTTGAACATGGCGCGAAGTATCTCATGTTGGACGCCCGACGGCAGCGGAAGGGATGCGGCAGGCGGTTATAATTGACGGATTAGCATCGCAGCAAACTGGACCCGAAGTCATGAGCGAATACCGTATCGAAAAAGACAGCATGGGCGAGTTGCAAGTGCCCGCCGATGCCCTCTGGGGTGCGCAAACCCAGCGCGCCGTCAACAATTTCCCGATCAGCGGGCAGCGCATGCCGGCGCCGTTCATTCGTGCCCTGGGCCTGATCAAGGCGGCCTGCGCAAAGGCCAACGAGGAGCTTGAACTGCTCGATGCCGACCGTGCGCGGGCGATTGTCCGGGCGGCTGCCAGGGTGGCGGGCAACGAAGTGGACGATCATTTTCCCGTCGACGTCTATCAGACCGGCTCGGGAACGAGTTCGAACATGAACGCCAACGAGGTGATCGCCCACCTCGCCGCTGCCGACGGCCAGTCGGACGTGCATCCCAACGACCACGTCAACATGGGCCAGAGTTCCAACGACGTGATCCCCACGGCCATCCAGGTGAGCGCCTGCCTGATGGCGGCCGAGCACCTGCTGCCGTCCCTGCACCATCTGCACACGACCTTGCGCAAGCGCTCGCAGGCCCTGGCCGGGGTGGCAAAGACCGGTCGCACGCACCTGATGGACGCCATGCCGGTCACCCTCGGTCAGGAGCTCGAAACCTGGGCCGCACAGATCGCCAGCGCCGAACAGCGCATTCGCGACGCGCTCTCGCGCATGCGCTACCTGCCCCAGGGCGGTACGGCCGTGGGCACCGGCATCAATGCGCACGAGGAATTCGGTCAGCGCTTCGCCGCGCGTCTGGCCAGGGCCACGGGTTTCGAGTTCGCCTCGGCCGACAACAAGTTCGAGGGCATTGCCAGCCAGGATGCCGCGGTGGAGCTTTCGGGCCAGCTCAAGACACTGGCCGTGGCCCTGATGAAGATGGCCAACGATCTGCGCTGGATGAACTCCGGTCCGCTCGCCGGCCTGGGCGAGATCGAGCTCGAGGCCCTGCAGCCGGGCAGCTCGATCATGCCGGGCAAGGTCAACCCGGTGATCCCCGAAGCGGTCTGCATGGTGGCCGCTCGCGTGATCGGCAACGACAGCACCATCACCGTGGCCGGTCAGTCGGGCAATTTCCAGCTCAACGTCATGCTGCCGGTGGTCGCCGCCAGCCTGCTCGACAGTCTCGATATTCTCGGCAATGCCTCGCGCCTGCTCGCCGACCGGGCGATCGCCAGCTTCAAGGTGCGCGAGGACAATCTCGACGAGGCGCTGTCGCGCAATCCCATCCTGGTGACGGCCCTCAATCCCGTCATCGGCTACGAAAAGGGTGCGGCGGCGGCCAAGAAGGCCTATGCCGAAGGCCGCCCCATTCTCGATGTGGCCGCCGAGATGACCGATCTCTCGCGCGAAGAGCTCGAGGCCCTGCTCGACCCGGTCAAGCTCACGCGCGGAGGGCTCTAGTCCTGGCATACAGCCCCTACATCACGCCGGACGGCCACCGACAGCTTCAGGACGAGCTCAAGTACCTGTGGGAGAAAAAGCGCCCGAAGGTCACCCGGGCGCTGACGGCCGCGGCGGCCGAGGGCGATCGCTCGGAGAACGCCGAGTACATCTACCGCAAGAAACAGCTCAGGGAAATCGATCGGCGCGTTCGCTACCTGCGAAAGCGCCTCGACGAAGTCAGGCCGGTGCCGCCGCGCAGCGACAACCCGGGCAAGGTGTTCTTCGGAGCCACCGTGACCCTGGCCGAGGACGACGGCAGCGAAGTGCGCTACCGCATCGTGGGCGCCGACGAGACCGACGCCGGGCGGGGCTGGATCTCGGTCGATTCCCCCGTCGCCCGTGCGCTGCTGGGCAAGGCGGTGGGCGAGGAGGTGAGCGTGCACACGCCCACCGGCGATCGGCTCCTCGAGGTGGTCGCCGTCGACTACGGGGTACACTAGGCCCGCGCAAGTCGCCTTCGCTTCCCCTTGAAACCGCCCCCGCTGATACCTATTTCTATTGACGAGATCGCCGCAAGGGATCTCACCGAGCCCGGCCTGAGACAGGCGGGCAAACAACCGAAACACACCGATTGCTTCACTAGGAGGATACGGTTATGACCACATTCGATCTTTCACCCCTGTACCGCACGGCTATCGGCTTCGACCGCATGGCCGACATGCTTTCGAACGCGCAGCGCGTCGACAGCAACGGCTATCCGCCCTACAACATCGAGTCGCTCGGCGAGGACAACTACCGCATTACCATGGCGGTGGCCGGCTTCAGCCGCGACGAACTCGATATCGTGTCCGAGCAGAACACGCTGACCGTCTCCGGCAGCAAGTCCGATTCCGCCGAGGACAAGGACGGCGAGCGCGAGTTTCTCTATCGCGGGATCGCCAATCGTTCCTTCGAGCGGCGTTTCCAGCTGGCCGACCACGTCAAGGTGGTGGGCGCCGATCTGGAAAACGGTCTGCTGCACATCGAGCTGCAGCGCGAGTTGCCGGAACGGATGAAGCCGCGCAAGATCGAGATCGGCAGCGGCGATGATAGCCGCGTGATCGAGAACCAGGAGCAGAAGTCCGCGCAGGCGGCCTGAGCCCTGTCGCTCGCAGCCGTGATCGACACGGACAGGGGCGTCTTCGGGCGCCCCTTTTTTGTGTAGCATTGGCGCTCATGAGCACTTCCGACTCGACCCAACAGCCGGCGTGGCTGAATCTCTACCCGCTTTACCAGTGGCTGGTCTACATTCCCCTGGTGGCGCTGACCACACTGCTCGGCGCCTTGCTCGCCGTGCCGGTGGCGTTGCTGCTGTCCCCGCGCCTGGCCAACCTGTGGGTTGCGGTGACCTGGGGGCGCGTTCTGACCTGCCTGGCGCCCGTTCGCGTCGTCGTCGACGGGCTCGATCAGATCGACCCCGGACGAAGCTACGTTGTCGTGGCCAATCACCAGAGCCAGTTCGATATTCCGGTGGTCTACGGCTGGATCGGCCTGGACCTGCGCTGGGTCGCCAAGGCCGAACTCAGCCGCATTCCCTTTGTGGCGGCCGGATGTCGCGCCATCGGGCACATCTTCATCGATCGGGCCGATCCCGACCAGGCCCGGACGGCCATCAACCGCGCCGTTGGCCGACTCAAATCGGGTACCGGCCTGATGTTCTTCGCCGAGGGAACCCGGAGCCGCACGGGTGAGCTGCTGCCGTTCAAGAAGGGCGCCTTCCGGGTGGCCGTCGACCAGCAGCTGCCGATTCTGCCGGTGACGATCATCGGCACCCGCGATATCCTGCCGGCGAAGAGCCTTCGCATCCGGCCCGGTCGCGTCCGGCTGGTGATCCACCCGCCGCAGGAAACCGTCGGGCTGGGCACGGGCGAGATCGGGCAGTTGCAGCGCCGATGCCATGCCCTGGTCGCCGGCGCTCTGCCGCAGGGCAGCGCTTCCTGATGCACCTGCATCGTCCCGATCCCGAGTACGCCGGCTCGGAACGCGCGCGCCGCAATTTCTGGCTGGCCATGCGTCTGACCGCGGGATTCGTGGCCGTGATGTGGGCGGTGTTCCTGTTCGACAGCCTCGCGGCCCTGGACCTGGCGCGTTTCGGACTGCGCCCGCGCGAGGGCGTGGGCCTGCTGGGCCTGGCCACCACGCCGCTGCTGCACGCGCATCTGGGTCACATCGCTTCGAACACCGTGCCCCTGTTCATCGGCGGCGTGGCGATGCTGTTCCTGTATCCCAACTCGGCGCTCAAGGCGTTGCCGATCATGTATGTCGGAAGCGCCGCCGTCGCCTGGGTCTTCGGGCGTCCGAGCCTGCATATCGGTGCCAGTGGACTGGTCTATGCCATCCTTGCCTTCGTCTTCGTTTCCGGCATTCTCAAGCGCGATCTGCGGTCGGTGGGCGTGTCGCTGCTGGTCTGGTTTCTCTACGGTTCGATGATCTGGGGGGCGCTGCCGATCGACAATTCGACCAGCTGGGAGCTGCACACCAGCGGCATGATCATCGGCGTGATTCTCGCCTTCGTCTTCCGCAACCAGGATCTGCCGCCGGTCAAGCGCTACGATTGGGAGTGGGACGAGGAATTCGAGGAGCCCTTCGACGATCCTTTCGATGATTCGTCCGACGATCCCGACGAAGCCGGCCGCAACGAGCGCTGGCCGTGACGAGGAATTATCCAAGCGAGCAAGCATGATCAGAAAACTTTTCGGAATACTGCTGGCCTTGATCGTGGCACTGATCGTCATCGGCTTCCTGCTGCCGACGACGGTCACGGTCGAGCGCGAGCGGGTGGTCGAGCATTCGCACGATGTCGTGTTCGAAGTGCTCGGGGATCTTCGGCACTTTACCCAGTGGGCGCCCTGGCTCGGTCGGCACGAGGCAATGACCTGGCGGCTCGAGGGGCCGGCTGAGGGCGTCGGCGCCACGCTGGTGTGGAAGGAAACACCCGAGGCCGAAGCCAGTCGCCTCTGGATCGTCGGCGTAGAGCGTCCGCGGCGTGTCGACATGAAACTCGAGCTCGGTGGCAACGAGGCCGACAGCTGGTTCGAGGTCAGCGATGGCGAGGGCGGTCGCGTGGTTCGCTGGGGCATGCGCATCGAGTTCGGTGCTCTCGACCTGGTGGGCCGCTACGTCGGGCTGATGCTGCCGGGACTGGTCGGCCGTGATTACCGGGAAGGCCTCGAACGCCTCGACGAGTACCTCGCGCGTTCCCCGGGGCGCGTTCCGGCGCTGCCCGAAGACCTGGCCGGCGGAGAATGAGCGGGCAACCGCGGCTGCACGTGCTCGGCTGCGGGCGGGCCGCGGTCGCGGTCGCTCGTCGCCTGATCGACACCGGGCGTGCGCGCCCGGGCCTGATCGTCAACCGCAGCGTCGAGAGCGCTCGCCGGGCGGCGGCATTCATCGGCGGCGGCGAAGCGGCCGCGCAGTTGGACGCGCGCATCGCCGGCGACTGGCTGATGCTGGGGCTGCCCGACGGCGTTCTGGTTGACTCGCTCGAAGACCTGGTGGGTGATCTTGCCGCGCCGCCGGGGCTGGTCTTTCACCTGTCGGGCTCGGTCGAGGCGGCGGTGCTGAGAATTGCCGGCGCGCCGGTCGCGGCCGTGCATCCCGTTCGCGCCTTTTCCGACCCCGAACACGCTGCCGCGCATTTTGCCGGGACCTGGTGCGTGGCCGAGGGCGATGACGCTGCGCTGGAGGTGCTGCGCCCGGTATTCGAGGCCGCCGGCGGCCGCTGGCTGGCCTTTGCCGCCCGGGACAAGGCGGCCTGGCATGCGGCGACCGTGGCGGCCAGCAATTTCCTCGTCACGACACAGGCGCTGGCGCGCGAGCTGGCCGACCAGGCCGGCCTGCCCGAGGCGCAGGCGGCCGAGGTCCTGTGCGACCTGCAGCTGGGTACGCTCGAGGGCCTTCGCGAACGCTCGCCGCGCGAGGTCCTGACCGGTCCGATCGAGCGCGGCGACGAGGCGGCATGCCGGCGCCTGTTGACGGCCGCCGCAGGGCTGAATGAACGTCAGCTCCGGCTGTTTTCCGAGCTGGGCCTGGCCACCCTCGACCTGGCGCAGGTAAAACGTGGTGAACGCGCTGGCGACCGCGCGCTGGCGGCGTTGTTCGCGCCTACCAGCGACTGAAGTCGATGCGCCCGATCGCCCGGGCCCAGTCGTCGACCGCCGCCGCTTCGGCCACACCGCGGGCGAGGGCGGCCTGGAACAGGTCGCCGGAGAGCATGCTTACGCCCAGGCGCTCGAGGTGGGGGTTCCACAGCTGGCAGTCGCAGAGGATGAAGTTCCATTCGCCCAGGGCGCGCATCAGCACCGCAAGCGCGATCTTTGAGGCGTCGCGCTGCCGGTGGAACTTGGATTCGGCAAAGAAGATGCGACCGATCGAGACCCCGTAGAGACCGCCGATGAGCGCATCGCTGTCGATGTCGCGGATTTCGATGCTGTGGGCATGGCCCATGGCGTGGAGCCTGCCGTAGGCGGCGCGCATCTCGGGCGTGATCCAGGTGCCGTCCTGCGCGTCGCGCGGTTCGGCGCAGGCGGCGACAACCGCGTCGAAGGCCTGGTCGGCGCCGACCCGATAGCGCCCCTGGCGCAGCGTTCGCTTGAATCGGCGCGACAGGTGCATGCCGCCGGGCAGCATGACCGCGCGCGGTTCCGGCGACCACCACAGCACGGGTCCCGGCGCCTCGTACCAGGGGAAGATTCCCTGGCGGTAGGCGGCCAGGAGCCGGGTCGGATGGAGGTCGCCGCCCCAGGCCAGCAGGCCGTCTTCGCGCGGATTCGCCAGCGGATCGGGGAACGGGCTTTCGGGCGCGTCACCCAGGCGGGGGATGGGAGATTGCATCATGCCTGCTTGAAGGGGTTGAACTGCTCGAGTTGCTCGCGGCGGCGCTCGAGAAAGCCGGCTTCCGCCTGCAGCCAGTGCCGGATGCCTTCGCGCAACCCCGGGTGACGGATGTAGTGGAACGACCGTGTTCTGCGCGGCAGGAAGCCGCGCCGGATCTTGTGCTCGCCCTGGGCGCCGGGTTCGAACCACTCCAGGCCTTTGGCGATGCAGTAGTCGATGCCCTGGTAGTAGCAGGTTTCGAAGTGCACGTCGCGGGTCTCGACCAGGCTTCCCCAGTAGCGTCCGTAGAGCCGCTTGCCGTCGCGCCAGAACACCGCGCAGGCCAGGTCCTCGCCGCCGTGGCTGGCGATGCACACCAGAAAGTCGCTGCCGAAGCGCGCCGCGGCCCGCTCGAAGAAGTCGCGGTTGAGCGAGGGCAGGTTGCCGTAGAGGGCGAAGGTGGTCTGGTAGCAGCGATCGACCAGCGCGAGTTCCGTCGGCTCGAGCTCGTTGCCGTCGCGCCAGCGAAAGCGCCAGCCTTCCTCGTGGACGCGCCGTCGCTCGGCGCGGATATTCTTGCGCGGCTTGCGCTTGAGCTGTTCGAGGAAGTGGTCGAAGTCACGGTAGCCGTCGTTCTGCCAGTGATACTGCCAGTCGAAGCGCTCCAGCCAGCCGGCCTCTCGCAGCACGGCCGCGTCGGCGGGGGCGCAGAAGTTGACGCCCCCCGACCACAGGTCGAGCTCCTCGACCAGCGATTCCATGCGCCGAACCAGCCCGAGCGCGGCCTGCGGGTCTCGTTCGCTGCCGAGCAGGCGGGGGCCGGTTACCGGGGTGAAGGGGGCCGCGACGAGCAGCTTGGGATACCAGGGCATTCCAGCCTGTTGCGAGGCCTGGGCCCAGGCGAAGTCGAAGACGAACTCGCCGTGGGAGTGATCCTTCAGCCAGGCCGGCGCCGCGCACGCCATCCGGCCGTTACCAGTTTCGGTCATCGCCAGGGGGCGCCAGCCCGACAGCGCGCCGGTACAGCCGGTTTCCTCGGCGCTGGCGAGGAAACGCCAGTCGGCGAACGGCCCGGTTTTACACAGACCGTTCCAGTCCGCCTCGTCGAGGGTCGAGAACGGCCGCTCGATTTCCAGCGAATCAGTCCTGTTGCTCGTCAAGATAGCGTTCGGCGTCCAGCGCGGCCATGCAGCCGAATCCGGCCGAGGTCACCGCCTGCCGGTAGACGTGGTCGGCCACGTCGCCGGCGGCGAACACCCCCGGCACGGAGGTAGCCGTGGCCATGCCGTCCTGGCCGGTCGTGATGTGGATGTATCCGTCGCTCATTTTCAGCTGGCCGTCGAAGATCTTCGTGTTGGGATCGTGCCCGATGGCGATGAAGACCCCGTCGAGCTCGATGTCGCCGGTCTCGTCGCTGCTGACGTGCTTGATGCGCATGCCGGTCACGCCATCGTCGTCGCCGAGCACTTCGTCGAGAACGTGGTTCCAGCGGATCTCGACCTTGCCTTCGGCTTCCTTCTGGAACAGCCGCTCCTGCAGGATCTTCTCGGCGCGCAACTCTTCACGGCGGTGCACGAGGGTGACCTTGCTGGCGATATTGGCCAGGTAAAGGGCCTCTTCGACTGCCGTGTTGCCGCCGCCGATGACCGCCACGGGCTTGCCGCGGTAGAAGAAGCCGTCGCAGGTGGCGCAGGCCGACACGCCGCGCCCCTTGAAGGCTTCCTCCGACGGCAGCCCCAGGTAACGGGCCGAAGCGCCGGTGGCGATGATCAGGGCATCGCAGGTGTAGACGCCGCTGTCGCCTTCGAGCCGGTAGGGCTTGCTCGACAGGTCCGCCGTGTGGATATGGTCGAAGATGATCTCGGTGTCGAAGGCCTCGGCGTGGGCCCCCATCTGTTGCATCAGCTCCGGACCCTGCAGGTCGGGGTAGCTGCCGGGCCAGTTCTCCACGTCGGTGGTGGTGGTCAGCTGACCGCCCTGTTCGATACCCGTGATCACCGCCGGGCTCAGGTTGGCGCGGGCGGCATAGATGGCCGCGGTGTAGCCGGCAGGACCGGATCCGAGAATCAGCAGGCGGAAATGGCGGGGGTCGGACATGTATAATTTCTCCGTTCAAGAGCCGGGCGCATCAAAGGCACAGACGTGAGGTCGCCCGCCTCGCAATCCAAGGCGGGCCGATCGTCGATCGGTCCTTTTATTTTGGCAGTTTATTTTGGCACTTCTGAAGGAGCTTGAAGGATGCGAATCGGAATTCCCCGCGAGATTAAGACCCTGGAAGGGCGCGTGGCCCTGGTACCGGCGGCCTGCGGTGACCTGGTCCAGGCCGGGCACGAGGTCTTCATCGAGGCCGGGGCGGGCAGCAAGAGCGGTTTTTCCGACGAGGACTTCCAGCAGGTCGGCGTCGAGGTTTTGCCCGACGCCGCGGCGCTCTACGGCAAGGCCGAGTTGCTGGTCAAGGTCAAAGAGCCGATCGAGGGTGACCTGCAGCACCTGCGCTCCGATCACTTGCTGTTCTGCTACCTGCATCTGGCGGCCGAGCCGAAGCTGACCGAGCGCCTGCTCGAGATCGGCCTGACCGGCGTCGCCTTCGAGACGGTCGAGGAGGCCGACGGCTCCCTGCCGCTGCTCGCTCCCATGAGCAATATCGCCGGCCGGATCGGTGTGCAGGTGGGCACGCACCTGCTGCATCAGCCCGAGGGCGGGCGCGGCGTTCTGCTGGGCGGTCTGCCGGCCGCCGACCGCGGCCACGTCGTGGTGCTCGGTGCCGGCGCGGCTGGCGGCAACTCCGCCCGCCTGGCGGCCTCGTCCGGGGCGCGCGTGACCGTCTTCGACAAGCGCCAGGATCGCCTGGCCGAGATGATGGCCATCGGCCCCAACGTCACCGCCCTGTACCCCTACGGAGAGACCGTGGCCGAGTTTGTCTCCAAGGCCGATCTGGTCATCGGCGCGGTGCTGGTCACCGGCGCGCGTGCGCCGCACGTGATCTCGCGCGAGATGATCGCGTCGATGAACGAGGGCGCGGTCGTGGTCGATATTTCGGTCGACCAGGGCGGCTGCGTGGAGACCACGCGCCCGACCACCTACGCCGACCCGACCTACCAGGTCGACGGCGTGACGCATTTCGCCGTTACCAACATGCCCGGTGCCGTGCCGCGCACGTCCAGCCAGGCATTGTCGGCGGCCATCCTGCCCTACGTGCAGCATATGGCCCGGCCGGACTGGGAAGGCGTCAAGGCGCTTTCGCGCGGCGTTAACCTGCGCGGTGGCGAGCTTGTGCATCCGGCCCTGAAACAAGCATAATCAAGTAATTGGGAAATATAATTGATGCAGGTTAGAAGGTGAGTCAGCGCGCGAAAAAGAGCGATACGGTCGATCAGTCCGCGCTGGCCATGAGACGGCGCCTGTCCGAGGCGCTGTTCCTGCTCATCCTCGTCGCTGCCGTCTACCTGTTGCTGTGCCTGGTCAGCCACGATCCGTCGGATCCCGGCTGGTCGCGATCGTCGGCCGGTTCCGAGATCGACAATCTCGGTGGTGCTTTCGGCGCCTGGCTGGCCGATCTGTTCCTGGTGCTGTTCGGCTACATGGCCTATATCGCGCCCCTGCTGATCGGTTTTGCCGGCTTCCGGGTCCTGAGCGAACGCGGCGAGCCGGCCGGCCTGGCCGAGTGGTCGGTGCGCACCGGTGGTCTGCTGCTGGCGGTTCTGACCGGCTGCATGCTGCTGTCGATGCAGGCGTTTGAGGCCGGCACGCATCCCGGCGGCGGGGTGATCGGAGACGTGCTCTCCGCGCCCATGATGTCCACGCTCGGGCTGACCGGCGGGGTGCTGATCAGCCTGAGCATCTTCCTCGGCGGCATCACGCTGTTTACCGGCCTGTCCTGGATCGACGCGGTCGATCGCACCGGCCGGTTTGCGCTGGCCGCGTTCGCCTGGTCGATCAAGAAGATCGCGCTGGGACGCGACTGGATCGCCGGGCGCCGGGCCCGGGCCGAACGCGAAGAGGTGCGCAAGCGGGACTCGATCAAGCGCAAGTCGCGCAAGGAAGTGCGCATCGAGCCGCGGGTGGAGCCCAAGCTGAGCAAGCCGGCCGAGAAGAAGGCGCGCCAGCAGCCGCTGTTCAAGAATCTCTCTCCGGGCGAACTGCCGCCGCTGGAGCTGCTCGACGAGGCGCCGACCAAGCGGGCCGGGTACTCCGAGGAAGCGCTCAAGGCGATGAGTCGCCAGGTCGAGCTCAAGCTGGCCGACTTCGGCGTCGAGGTCGAAGTGGTTGCCGTCCACCCGGGGCCGGTGATCACACGCTTTGAACTGCAGCCGGCTCCCGGCGTGAAGGGTGCGCAGGTCTCCAATCTTTCCAAGGACCTGGCGCGGGGACTGAGCGTGATCTCCGTGCGCGTGGTTGACGTGATTCCGGGCAAGAGCGTCATCGGCCTGGAGATTCCCAACCAGAATCGCGAGATCGTCTACCTGCGCGAGATCCTGGCCTCGGAAGCCTACGCGCGCTCGGGCTCGCCACTGACCCTGGGCCTGGGCAAGAGCATCGCGGGCAAGCCCCTGGTCGCCGACCTTTCGCGCATGCCGCACCTGCTGGTCGCCGGCACGACCGGTTCGGGCAAGTCGGTGGCGATCAACGCCATGATCCTGAGCCTGCTCTACAAGGCCACGCCCGACCAGGTTCGCGTGATCATGATCGACCCCAAGATGCTGGAGTTGTCGGTCTACGAGGGTATCCAGCACCTGCTCACGCCGGTGGTAACCGACATGAAGGATGCCGCCAACGCCTTGCGCTGGTGCGTGGCCGAAATGGAACGTCGTTACAAGTTGATGGCCTCGTTGGGGGTTCGCAACCTGTCCGGCTACAACCGCAAGATCAAGGAGGCGGCCGACAAGGGGCAGCCGATCCCCGATCCCTTCGTCGATCCCTCGCAGCTGGCCGAGGGCGAGGAACCGCCCCGGCTGGAGATGCTGCCCTACATCGTGGTGGTGGTCGATGAATTCGCCGACCTGATGATGATCGTGGGCAAGAAGATCGAGCAGCTGATCGCCCGGCTGGCGCAGAAGGCGCGTGCCTCGGGCATCCACCTGATCCTGGCCACCCAGCGACCGTCGGTGGACGTGATCACCGGCCTGATCAAGGCCAATATCCCCACGCGCATGGCTTTCCAGGTGTCGTCGCGGGTCGATTCGCGCACCATTCTCGACCAGCAGGGTGCCGAGCAGCTGCTCGGTCACGGCGACATGCTCTACCTGCCGCCGGGTTCGGGATTGCCCGAGCGCATACACGGTGCGTTCGTCGACGACCACGAAGTGCACGCCGTGGTCGAGTCGCTCAAGCAGCAGGGCCCGGCGGACTATCTCGACGAGGTGCTGGCCGATACCCAGACCATGGCGGACGGCCAGCAGATCGGCGCAACCGGCCTGCCCGAGGGCGGCAGCGGCGATTCCGAAGATGAACTCTACGACAAGGCGGTCGCCTACGTGCTGGAAAGTCGCCGGGCCTCGATCTCGAGCGTTCAGCGTCAGCTCAGGATCGGCTACAACCGGGCCGCGCGCCTGGTCGAGGACATGGAGGCCCAGGGCGTGGTCAGCCCGCCCGAGCATAACGGCCAGCGCGAGGTGCTCGCGCCCAAGCCGCCGCCGCGCGACTGAGTCAGCCGCGGTTCAGTGCACCCGGTGCACACTCGCACTTCAACCCTCCCAAAGGAGCAATCGCGACATGATCATGGACTGGCTGGCCGCCCTCTTGCTGGCGGTATCGACATCCGGCGCGCCGCAGGACGGTCGTGCCCAGCTCGACGCCTTTGCCGAGGGTCTCGAAACACTCTCCGGCCGCTTCGAGCAGGTCACCGTCGACGCGGACGGCCGGGTCACTGAAGAATCGTCCGGCGCGCTGTATTTCTCGCGGCCCGACCGCTTCCGCTGGAGCTACGACGAGCCTTTTCCGCAGGAAATCGTCGCCGACGGCGAACAGTTGTGGCACTACGACGTCTCGCTCGAGCAGGTGACCGTGCGCGAGCAGCCGTCTGCCGCCGAGTCGCCCCTGCTGGTGCTGACGCGTCCCGAGTTGCTGGATCGCTTCTACCGGGTCACCCACTCGGGCGAGGACTCGATCGAGTTCGAGCCGCTCGAGGAGGGCAGCGATATCGTGGAAGGAACGCTCTACTTTCGTGGGGGAATGCCGCGGCAGCTGGAGCTCGAAGACAGCTTCGGCCAGGTCACGCGGCTCGACCTGATGGACCTCGAGCGCAACCCCGAGCTCGAGTCGGAGACTTTCAGCTTCTCGGTGCCTGAAGGCGTCGACTTGCTCGAGGGCTACTGAGCTCGGAAACTTTCCGGGTCGCAGTCCAGCCCGTCCAGCCGCGTCAGGCGCTCGGGCGCCAGCTGACCTTGCCCGAACTCCGGGAGCAGGGAGTCGTAGCTGCCGCTGGCTTCGTTGCAGTTGTCGAAAACGAACTCGAGCCGCCCCCATGGGCGGCGTTCGACATCGTCGGCATCGAAGTCGCCGCCGAAGCGCGTACCGCCGGTCAGGGCCAGTTCCTCGAACAGGAGGCGATTGCCGTCCAGGCGGCCCTCGCCGACCACCCAGGCCTGCTCGCCGTTTTCGTCGTAGGTGAACCACGCGGTAAAGACCCGGCTCTCGCCCAGCTCCTGGAAGAACCAGCCCTGGCCGCTTAGGTCCGTGTCGCTCCAATGGCCGCTGATGCCAGGGGCAGCCTCGCTGGGTGACTTCGGGGCGCTGCCGCAGGGCAGGCCTTCGATGGTAAGCAGGCGAACAAAATCGAGCTCGCCGGAAGATTCGAACAGCGGGCTGTCGTAGCTCGCCCGACCGTGGTCACAGTGGCCGAATTCCAGCGTCAGCGTTCCCCAGGGCAACAGGCTGATGTTGCCGTCCTCGATCGGCGCATCGGGGTCGACCAGTCGCGTTGCCAGCATGTCGTCGAAGACGATGCGACCGCCGCTGATCTCGCCCACGCCGATCACCCAGGCCTGCTCGGCGCTTTCGGCGTTCGCCGGGGGATAGGTAAACCAGCTGATCGCGGCCTGATGCTCGTCGAGTACTTCCAGAAGCCAGCCTTCGCCCGAGCGCGAGGGGACGAAATAGTGGCCGCTGTGTCCCGGCCCCACCTGGTCGAGAACCGGGACGACGGCGAGGCTCTGCGGGGAATCGAGCGGGCCGGACCCCGTATCCGCCACGGTATCGATGTAGGCCCCGGTCTCGCCGTCGAAGCGCAGCACCGCGTGACTGTTCCGGCTGGCGACGAACAGATCACCGCTCGGACCGAAGGCCACCGCGCGCGCGAAATCAAGCCCGCCGCGGCCGGCGGCGACGAACTCGTCGACGAATGTTCGTTGCACCGGATCGAAACGCAGCACATTGTTGCCGCTGCCGTTGGCCACGTACAGCAGCTTGTCGGGGCCGATCACCATGTCGCGGGGGTCGCTCAGGCCACCGTTGCCCGCAGTGGCGACATCGACCTCGCGCAGGCCCCGGGGCAGGGAGAAGCTCATGATGCGGTTCTCGCCGCCCTCGGCGACAAGCAATCGCTCGTTGCTCTCGGCCGCGGCTCGCAGCGGCAGGGCCAGGGTGTCGTCCCAGGCGCTTGGCTCGTCGGTGGGCTCGGGGTCGGTCAGCGGGTTCAGGTGCTCGCCTTGGCGATCGTAGACTTCGATCGCCCGGTCGCCCAGCACCACGAGCCGGTCGTCGCCGAGCCACTGCAGGGCGCGCGGAAACGAACTCTGAAGCGTGCGCGGCTCGGGCAGTTGCGAATCGAGATACACGTCGATCAGCCGGCCGCTGAGCCGGTCGAATCTGCGCACGTCTTCCGAAGCGAGCAGGTACAGACGGCCCTCATCGTCGACGAGCATGTCCGAGTGCTCGGTCAACACCGGACCCCGGTTGACCGGCTCGGGAGCGGCGACCACGCCGCGGAAGCGCCCGTCCAGTCCCCAGGAAAGCACCCGGTCGTTACCGCTGCTGACGACCAGCAGCTCCCAGTCGTCGTCGTTCTCGGGCGTCCTCTGTCGCCGCGGCGAGAACATCAGCTCGGGAGCTGGCTCAGGCGGCCCGGCGCCGTTGTAGGGGTCGAAGGGGTGGGCGTCATCGCGGTCGGGGATCCCGTCGTCGTCCTGATCGTTCTGTGAGACATCCGGATGGTCGGTCGTGGTCGCCTGGCCGCCGAAGTAGCCAGCGACCAGTGAAGCGAGGCCGTTCATGTGGCCGGCATTGTCGGCTCGATCGCCGGGCGTGGTCGAGCCGCAGGGTTCGCCGGCACACCGGATCGACGGGTTGGAGTAGATATCGAGCCGGTGGTAGCGATCGACGTGGCCGGTAGCGAAGCTGCCCATGACGGTGTGCCAGCGGCCGGAATGCGTCCAGGCGAAATTCCGGGCCTGCGGATCCGTCGATCCATACGCACTGCGCTGGTGCCCGGCGCCGAGGTTGTGCCCGAGTTCATGGGCGAAGACGGCATCCGAACAGACCGACCAGTTGCTTCGGCCGTCGTTGGCGATATGAACGCCCAACTCCCTTCGGGGTTGCCCGTCGTCGTCGGTCTGGGGAAAGTACGCCATACCGCAGGAACCGCGGGTTTCGATGTCGTGCGGCCAGGTCAGGATGACCAGGTCGGCGCGATGTTGCCTGCGCTTCTCGGACAGGGTGGACAAGCCCGGCACGGGATCGTCGGCGGCTGCGTCACGCATGTCGGCCAGGGCCATGTTGTTGGCCTGATGACGATCGTAGCGGGTCTGTTCGTGATGGACGAGGCGTACCTGGGCCGATACGCGGGAGTCGACCAGCGCCTGGTTGGCGATGGCCACCAGGTGATTGAGCCGTGTATCCAGTAATCCGTCGGGATATCGCTCCGACATCTCGGGGGTGTGCAGGAACATCACGTCGATCAGCGTCATGGCCTCGTCGTCGTGCCCGGAGGTTTCCGCCGGCGGCTGAGCGGTCTTGCCGGGTGGCTCCATTCTGGCGGAGTCGGCGGCGAGGGCGTCCTCGCCGAACTGGTCGACCTCGAAATCGGGGTTCGACAGATCGAGTAGCCAGCTGCCGCGGTGATCGGTGGCTACCTGCAAAACGGCCTGGTCGGTTCGGATGCGCGCGAACACCCCGGCCCGGCCGACGGTGACCAGGGCGCGATGCCCGGTTCGGTCTTCTCCCACCAGGCTGATGTCGCCGTTGGCGTGCTCGTGGACGGTGCTCACCGCGGCATCAAAAGTCCCGCCGCCGGGCAAGGGCAGCGCCATCCGCCGGGGCGTGGATCGGGAAAGCCCGGTCGGCACGAGTGGAATCTCTTCGTCGTCCAGCCTGGAGGCGTCGACCCCTGCGGTGCGATCGGAACCGGTCGCGGACTCGATTCTCCAGGGAATGAAAGGCTCGGGAAGGGTTCGCTCGTTGCTGGCTTCGGGCGCCGATTCTTCGAGGCGACCGGACGGCGATGAATCGAGTCCGGACAGCACCAGCGACAAGCCGAGCAAGAGGGCCAGGAATGCCAGCGCCCGGCTCATTTTCGACGCCCTTCGTCTCTGCGGCGGATCGAGGGCTCGTACCGCCAGCCATCCCGTCTCGTGCCGAGCATCGGACCGGATAGCGGAGAGTAGCGATCGTTGTCGGCGATGTTGGGCGGCGGTCCGTCCGGTCTCTTGAGGCGCCCTTTATCCGTCCTGTGCCGACTTACCGGCCATGGAACGTATACGGTTTGGGCCTTCTCCGGAGCCGTCTGTCGGGGCGTCGGTGTCTGCTGTTCGGCCCGGGCCCGACGGGCCAGTCGTTCCCGCCGCTCACGGATGAAAACCCGGGCGGCCTCGGCCAGGGCAGGGAGGTTTTCATCGGGTGCGATGAAACTGACGCCATCCCCGCTGCTGTGCGGTGCCGAATCGGGGCCGCAGGGACGATCGGAGAAGGCAACCACGCCGTCGGCCTCGCAACGATAGATCTGGGCCGAGGCGTCAACCGCGATCAGCAAGGTGATGATCGCCAGCGTGACTTGGTATTTCATGGCCTCTCTCCCGGCTAATGCCGCGGCAAAGCGGACAAGCGGTTTTTACGGCTCGGGCCGGTCGAACGCCTCCGCCGAATTCTCGTCTTCCGGCCGGGTGAGGATTTCGACCGACTGGCGCGCCTGGTCGAGCATCTCGTGGCAGTGCTTGGACAGTTCGACGCCGCGCTTGAAGCGCTCGAGCGATTCCGCCAGGGTCAGGTCGCCCGACTCCAGGGCTTCGACCAGTCCTTCGAGTTCCTCCAGCGAGGCTTCGAAATCCGGCTTCTTCCCAGCCTGTTCCTTGGTGGCTTCGTTTTGCTTGCTCATGATCGCGATTCTACCGCAGTGGTGGCTATTCGGCGTGCACCCGGCTCCCACACGAGGGATTGCCTGCGCTGATCGAGGAGCTGGTCGAACTCGGCCGTTCGCCAGCGCGTGCCCAGCGCCACGAGCCGACCGTCCAGCCACAGCCTGGGCCAAAGGTACCGCTGCCATGGCGGTACGCCGGCTTCGGCCAGGAGACGCTTGCAGTCGCGGTGATGCGCGTGGCCGGCAGGCTGCAGGGCATCCCCCGGCCTTCCGGAGCGCACTTCCAGCGCGAGTCGCGGGCCGGACGGTCCACGCAGCTCGAGCGTTCCCAGTTCGGCAGGCAATTCAAGCGCTGCGTCGCCGTCCCACTGCATGGCCCATTCGGGCATCGTTGCCCGCTCGTTCTCGAGCCACAGTCGCTCGTCCCAGCACCGCAGCACCTGCCCGCCCCAGCGCAGTTCGGGGCAGCGGTCGCTGCCGGCGCGAGTCAGCTGTTCGAGAAAGGCGTCCAGGCGCCGGCCGGGTGGGGGTTCCACCCGTTGGCGAAGGCACCAGGCGCGAATGACGGCACCCCGATAGTAGGCGCCGTCATCGGCCAGCCGGTTCAGTGCGAGGGGCTCGCCGGGCGCGTCGGCGCGCTCCAGGTCGGATGCGACCCGGCTGGCGAGGAAATCAGCCGCGCCCCGGCAAAGCCTGGCGCTTCGTCGCATGGCGGCGTCCACGCCGGGCCATCGTTCGCGTAGCCTTGGAAGAACCTCATGACGCAGGTGGTTGCGGTCGAAGTCGGGGCAGTCGTTGGCCGGGTCGCGGATGCAGTCGAGCCCGTGCTGATCAAGCCAGTGCTCGATTTCCGCCCGGGGCCGCTCGAGCAGCGGGCGCGACAGCCATCCTTGCCCGAAACGACGCAAGGCTGCGATGCCGGCCAGGCCTTCGGGCCCGGCGCCGCGGACCAGCCTGAGCAGAATCGTTTCGGCCTGGTCGTCGGCGTGGTGGGCGGTGACCAGGAGGTCGCCGGGGCCGACCAACTGCTCGAGCGCTCGGTAGCGGGCGTCGCGGGCGGATGCCTCGGGGCCGCGGCCGGCGCCCACTTCGACACGGATGACACGGCAGCGGAATCCGAGCCCTTCGGCGATCTCGACGGCTCGTTCGGCGCGCCGTGGGCTTTCGGCATCGAGGCCGTGATCGATATGCACGCATTCGATCGCGCGATCGAGTCGGGCCAGTCCGAGCCGGTGCAGCAGGCAGACCGAGTCGGGGCCGCCGCTGAAGGCGACGATCACCCGTCCGTGGCCGGGCAGGGTGCCAGGATCGAGGTGCGCGCTCGGCATCGCCGGCGCGCGTGCTACTGGGCCTGCTCGAACGCCCCGTGGGCCATCAGGCGCTCGTAGCGTTCCGACAGGAGCGTGTCCACCGGCTGGCTGGACAGGTAGTCGATCTGGGCGACGATGGTCTCGCGTATGCGAACGGCAACTTCTTGCGGAGATCGGTGGGCAGCGCCGGCCGGCTCCTTGATGATCTTGTCGATCAGCTCGAGCTTCTTGAGCCGCCTGGCCGTCAGGCCCATCGCCTCGGCCGCCACCGGCGCCTTGTCGGCGCTCTTCCACAGGATCGATGCGCAGCCTTCCGGGGAAATGACCGAGTAGATGCTGTACTGCAGCATGCTGGTGCGATCGCCCACGCCGATGGCCAGCGCGCCGCCCGATCCGCCCTCGCCGATGACGAAGCAGATGATCGGAACCGGAAGACGCGACATCACGGCCAGGTTGCGGGCAATGGCCTCCGACTGCCCGCGCTCTTCGGCGCCGACGCCGGGGTAGGCGCCCGGCGTGTCGATGAAGGTGACGATCGGCATGCCGAAGCGTGCGGCCGTTTCCATCAGGCGCTGGGCCTTGCGATAGCCTTCCGGGCGCGGCATGCCGAAATTGCGGTAGACCTTCTCGCGCGTGTCGCGACCCTTCTGATGGCCGATAAGCATGACGCTCAGGCCCTCGAGCATGGCCGGGCCACCCACGATGGCGTGATCGTCGGCGAAGTGGCGGTCGCCGTGCAGTTCCTCGAAACGGTCGAAGACCATCGGCACGTAATCGAGCGTGTAGGGGCGCTGGGGGTGACGCGCGAGTTGCGAAATCTGCCAGTCGCTCAGTTCCGAAAAGATCGTCTCGGTCCGCTCCCGGCACTTCTGCTCGAGGCGCTGGATTTCCTCCTCCAGGTTCATGGACACGCCGGATCCGACGTTTCTCAACTCGCGGATCTTGGCTTCGAGTTCTGCGATGGGCTGTTCGAAATCGAGGTAGTTGGGGTTCATTCGGTCGTCGATCGTGGCCGCTGGTCAATCCGTGAGTATAACGTTCCGGTTACCGCGGATGAACCCCGACGGCGACGGGGCCGAGCGGGATCCGGCCGATGTCGAAATTTGACCGGGCCCAGTCGAGCTGCGTTTCCAGCAGGCGGGCGCCGGCCGGCGGCTCGTGGCCGAGTGCCCGCAGCGCCAGGCGGAGGGCTTCCGCGTGCGGGCGGGCGAAGACCGGATCGTCGTTGTCGGACTTGCTCAGCTTGCGCCCGTTGTCGTCGGTGACCACGGGCAGGTGCATCCAGTCCGGCGGGTTCAGGCCGAGACGACGGTAGACGAGCAACTGCCTCGGCGTCGAGTCGATCAGGTCGGCGCCGCGAACCACTTCGGTGATGCCCGCTGCGGCGTCATCGACGACGACCGCGAGCTGGTAGGCGATCAGGCCGTCGCCGCGGCGGATGATGAAATCCCCGCTGATCCGGCCCGGGTGATCGCAATACCTTCCCTGGACAGCATCCTCGAAGCACTCGACCTCGGCGTTGTCGGTCCGCATCCGGACGCTGCGTGGCTGGCGCCCGGACGGGATCCCGTTTCGACAGGTGCCGGGATAGACGCCGTCTGACGGCAGGTGACGCCGGCTGCAGCCGCACCGGAAAGCCGCGCCGCTGGCCAGCAGCTGCTCGAGCGCGCGTTCGTGCAAGCCTGACGATTCGCTCTGGTAGCTCACCGGGGCATCCGGCAACAGTCCGAATGCCGCCAGGGTGGCGATCTGTTCCTCGGCCGCACCCGCGACTTCGCGCGGCGGGTCGATGTCCTCGACGCGTACCAGCCAGCGACCGCCGAGGCTGCGCGCGCGCAGGAAACTGCCCACGGCGGCGACCAGCGAGCCGAAATGCAGCGCGCCGGTGGGAGAGGGCGCGAAGCGGCCGGTGTAGCCCGACGGATGGTCGGCTGCGATGCTCATGGGCAGACTTGGAAATTGCGTGGCATGGCGCCATTTTACCGTTCGGATCAAGGTATCCCGCTAAAAGGATCGTCATGCGAAGAGTTGCGCTTTTCCTGGCCACGAACCTGGCCGTTCTCGTGGTTCTCGGTATCGTCATGAACCTGCTCGAGCCCTGGCTCGTGCGGCAGGGCATCAACGTCAACAACGCGGCCATCCTGATCATCGCCGTGGTCTTCGGCATGGGGGGCGCCATCGTTTCCCTGTTGATGTCGAAGAAGCTCGCGCTGATGAGCACGCGTGCGAAGGTCATCGACAAGCCGCGCGACGCCACTGAGCGATGGCTGGTCGATACCGTGGCGAGGCAGGCCAGGGCAGCCGGCATCGGCATGCCCGACGTGGCCGTCTACGATGCGCCCGAGCCCAACGCGTTCGCGACCGGGGCATCGCGCAACAATGCCCTGGTTGCCGTCAGCAGCGGGCTGCTCAGGCATATGCGCCAGAACGAAGTCGAGGCCGTGCTCGCCCACGAGGTCTCTCATGTGGCCAACGGCGACATGGTGACCATGACCCTGCTGCAGGGCGTGCTCAACACCTTCGTGCTGTTGCTCTCGCGGGTTCTGGGGCAGATCATCGACCGAGCGGTCTTTCGAAGTGAGCGTGGCTACGGCCCCGGCTATTTCATCTCGGTCATCGTGCTGCAGATCGTGCTCGGCATCCTGGCGAGCATGATCACCATGGCCTTTTCACGCTGGCGCGAATTCCGCGCCGATGCCGGCGGCGCCGAACTGGCCGGGCGCCAGAACATGATCGCGGCGCTGCAGCGGCTCGGCCAGGTGCACGGATCGGCCCAGTTGCCGGAATCCGTCGAAGCCTTCGGCATCCGCGGCCGGGTCGGCGCCGGCCTCAAGCGCCTGCTCATGAGTCACCCGCCGCTGGAAGAGCGCATCCGGGCGCTGTCCGAAGGGGCGCGCTGACTCTAGACCGAGGCCTCTTCCCGCACGAATTCGCCCTGGACGAGGATGATGCCGAACTGCCACAAGGTGGCCAGGTCGCCGGTGTTCTCGACCTTGGGGGCGATGATGCGCGTGTCGTGTTCGCGGGCGTGGCTGACCAGCGTGGAAAGCTTCTGACGCAGGTTGTCGTTGCCGCTGAGGTCCTGGATCATCTCCGGGGCCAGGCGGATGAAGTCCAGGTCGAGGTGACGCAGCAGGCTCTCGGCCGGTGCCTCGGGGCCGACGTCGCACAGGGCGAAGCGACAGCCGCTTTCGCGGAAGCGTTCGATGAAGGACTGAACCGGGCGCAGCTTTTCACGAATCTCGGCTTCCCGGAAGCCGAGGATCATCCGCTTGGGATTGAGTGCCGGGTCGCCCAGGCGCTTGAACAGGTCGAGCGCCGCCTGCTCGTCGCTGAGCGTCTCGAGGCTCAGCGGGACCAGCCACTGGCCGCTGTCGTCCCGGCGTTCGCCGGCGAGGGCCTGCAGCCGGTCCATCATGTCGGCATCGAGCCTCGGCGCCAGGCCGACCCTTGATGCGATGTGCATGTACACCGAGGGCAGCACGACTTCATCGCTGTCTTCCGGCCGCAGCCGGGTTTCGACCTCGCTGATCAGGAACTCGTCGTCTTCCATGCTGGTGATGGGAGAGGTGACCAGGCCGAACTCGTCGTGGTCGAGCGCGTGTCGCAGGCGTTCGGCCCAGGCCGTATCGTCTTCCTCGCCGTCGGCGGACACGCGCGGACGGTAGCGGACGAATCCGTTGCCGCCGGCGCGCAGGACCTCCGCCAGCGCTGATTCCGCCTGCTCGATCAGGGCCTCGGGGTGGGGAAGCTCGCTGCCCGCGATCGCCAGGCCGACGCTGGCCGAGACGGTGAGGCTGTTGTCGCGCACGTCGATGATGCGGCCCGAGCAGTTCTCGACGAAGTCGCTCGCGATCTTCTCGGCTTCGCTGCGGTCGGCGCTGTCGGCGATCAGGGCGAAGGTGTGATCGCGCAGTCGCGCCATGGTGTATCCCTCGCCCACCACCTCCCTGAACAGCTCGGCCGTGCCGCGAACCAGGTCGTCGGTGGCGCCGACGCCGACCTTGTCGAGCAGGTCGTCGTGGTTATCCAGGGACAGGGCCATGACCGACAGCCCGGCCGAATCGGCGCGGCCGTCGACGGTTTCGTTGAGCAGGCTGATGAAAGCCGGCGCATTGAGCATTCCGGTGAGCAGGTCGGAGGTCTTGAGCTTGCGCAACTCCTCCTCGAGTTCCGGGTCGGCCTGGGAGAGTTTTTCCCGGACGAGCATCTGCGCGCAGTACTCGCCGCCATAGCGTGCCGACGAGAAGTCCACCGACGCGGTGAACGCCGACCCGTCCTGCCGATGGGCATTGAGCTGCAGGGCGTTGTCGGGAAGGTCGTCGCGGGCAATCGCCTTGAGAACCTGCTTGAGGTCGGGCACCTCGTCGCTGGGCGAGAGCAGGTCGAGCATCGACAGTCCCTCGAGTTCCTCGAAGGTGTCGAAGCCGAACAGCTCGAGATAAGCCCGGTTGGCGTAGATGTGCAGGCCCTCGTGGATGTAGGCGATGGCCTCGCTCGAGCTGTCGAGCAGCAGCGTGTAGCGATCCTCGATGTCGGCCAGGCTCCTGAGCGCCTGTTCGGCATCCTTGCGTGCACGCAGCGATTCGACCTGGCTGATCGCCAGGCGCTTGAGCTGGCGCAACCCGGCCTGGTTGACGAAGCCCTCGACGCCGACGGCGGCAACGGCCATCGCGGCCTCGCTGTCTTCTTCGTCGATCATCGCCACGACCGGCACGTAGCGATCCTGCTCGCGAGCGGCGCGCACGCTGGCCTCGAACAACTGCAGGTCGGCCGAGTCGACGTTGACCATCACCATGTCGACGCGATCGGATTCGAAGGTGCGCGAGACGGCGTTGCCGGTGTCTGCGAACAGGGTGCGTACGCCGGCGTCGTCGCCGAGCATCTGCTGCAGCTGCCGCGGCGCGGACGGGTCGTCGGTTACGGTCAGTATGCGAATTTCGGTCGGCTGGTTGGCCATCTGGGGAAGCCTGTGTCGAATGTCGTCTGGAATCTTATCGCCGCTGGTCGATCGATTAAAGTATCGGCAGCTTGTACGGCTCGCCGGCCACTTCGCGAACGAGCCTGGGTACAAGATACCCCGATAGATCTCGTCGCAGCGTTTCGATCATGTCCAAGGCGCGTTCGCGGTCGGTCTCGAATCGCTGTGCGCCGGAGACCGGGTCGAGCAGATGCAGGTAATAGGGCAGGGCGCCGGCTTCGAAGGCACGTCGCATCAGCGCACTCAACGCCGCCGAGGAATCATTGATCCCGGCCAGCAGCACGGCCTGGTTGAGCAGGTGAACGCCTGCCCGCCGCAGGCGCTCGAGCGCAGCGGCGACGGACGCGTCGAATTCGTTGGCGTGATTGGCGTGGATGACGATCACGACCGGCCAGGGGAGGTTTTCGAGCCAGTCGAGCAGATCGTCGGTCACCCGGTCGGGCAGGATGATCGGCAGGCGCGTATGGATGCGCAGGCGCCTGAGGTGATCGATGCCGGCCAGGCGGTCGGTCAGCGCGCGCAAGCGTTGCGTCGGCAGCATCAGCGGGTCGCCGCCGGAGAGAATGACTTCCTCGATGCTCGGATCAGAGGCGACATGGTCCACCGCCGCCTGCCACTGACCCGCGTCGGCGCGTTCGCTGGCATAGGGAAAGGCCTGCCGGAAACAGTAGCGGCAGTGAACGGCGCAGGCGCCGGTGGCCACCAGCAGGACGCGACCGTGATACTTGTGCAGGATCCCCGCTCCGGCCGAGCTGGCGCGATCTCCCACCGGATCGTCGCTGAAGCCCGCAACGCGTTCGGATTCGCTGCGCTCGGGCAGGACCTGCAGCAGCAAGGGGTCGCGGCGGTCGCCCGGTCGCATTCTCTCGACGAAAGCCTGCGGCACGAACATCGGAAAGCGGCTGCGCTCGGGCTCGTCCCCGCTGGGAAGGTCGAGTCGATGCAGCAATTCCGCCGGCGCGCGCAGCGCCGTTCGCAACTGTTCGCGCCAGGCGGGTCGCTTGGGTGCAAACGCCGTTCGCGCTAAACTATGTGGATTCATTGATCAGCTTCGCTGGTATCCCGAGAAGTCATCGCCCCGCCCGCCCGGGCCGGGGCGTCATTGTAATCCGGAGACAACATGGCAACGTACAGTACCAACGAGTTCAAGTCGGGCCTGAAGATCATTCTCGACGGCGACCCGTACAACATCGTCGAGAACGAGTTCGTCAAACCCGGCAAGGGCCAGGCCTTCAGCCGGGTCAAGGTGCGCAACCTTCTGACCGGGCGCGTGATCGAGCGAACCTTCAAGTCGGGTGAGTCGGTCGAAGCGGCGGACGTGTTCGAGAAGGAAGTGCAGTACCTCTACAGCGACGGCGAGTTCTGGCACTTCATGGACCCCGACTCCTTCGAACAGCTCGCCGCCGACGACAAGGTGGTCGGCGATGCGGCGCAGTGGCTGGTCGAAGAGGCCATGTGCCAGGTCACGCTGTGGAACGGCTCGCCGATCCAGATCCTGCCGCCGAACTTCGTGGAGCTCAAGATCGTCGAGACGGACCCGGGCCTGCGCGGTGATACTTCCGGCAGCGGCGGCAAGCCGGCCTCGCTCGAGACGGGGGCGACGGTGCGCGTGCCCCTGTTCGTGCAGGAAGGCGAAGTCATCAAGGTCGACACGCGTACCGGCGAGTACATGTCGCGGGTCAAGGATTGATGCCGATGGACCCGGCCGCTGAAATCCTGCTGCCGCGCTGGATCGTTCCGGTCCGGCCCGAGGGCGCCGTCCTCGAGGATCACGGCGTGCTGATCGAGAACGGCCGCATCGCCGCCGTCGCGGACGCCGACGAGCTGGTCAAGTCGCATCCGGACGCCGGCGTCACGCGCCTGCCGGACCACGCCCTGATGCCGGGCCTGGTCAATATTCATACGCACAGTGCCATGGCGCTGATGCGCGGCCTGGCCGACGATCTGCCGCTGATGCGCTGGCTCGAGGATCATATCTGGCCGACCGAGCAGCGCTGGGTCGGCGCGGAGTTCGTCCGGGTGGGTACCGACCTGGCCATGGCCGAGATGCTTGCCGGCGGCACGACCTGCTTCAACGACAACTACTTCTTCCCCGACGTGACGGCTGCGGCGGCCGATCGGGCGGGCATGCGCGCGGTCATCGGCATTCCGGTCATTTCCGTGCCGACCGCCTGGGCCCAGACCGAGGACGAGTACTTCCGCCGCGGCCTGGAAATGCACCAGCAGCTGCTCGACATGCCGCTGGTCTCCTCCGCATTCGCACCGCATGCGCCCTACACGGTCACGGACCAGGCTTTTCACCGCATTCGATCGCTGGCAGAGGAAATGGACATTCCCGTCCACCTGCACTTGCTGGAGGCGGCCGGGGAAATCCAGGGCAGCCTCGATCAGTACGGCCTGACCCCGCTCGATCGCATGGAATCACTCGGCCTGCTCAGCGATCGCCTGCTGGCCGTGCACATGACCCAGCTCGACGATGCCGATATCGCGCGGGTGGCGCGCGCCGGCGTTCACATCCTGCACTGTCCCGCTTCCAATCTGAAGCTGGCCAGCGGCATCTGCCGAGTGGCGGATCTCGACGCCGCCGGCGTCAACGTTGCCATCGGCACCGACGGCGCGGCCAGCAACAATACGCTCGACATGTTCGCCGAGACGCGGCTGGCGGCCCTGCTTGCCAAGGGGGCGAGTGGCGATCCCGAAGCGGTGCCGGCCGAGCGCGCCCTGTCGATGGCCACGATCAACGGTGCCCGGGCGCTGGGCATGGAAGACCGAATCGGTTCGATCGAAGTCGGCAAGAGCGCCGACCTGGCCGCCGTCGATCTGTCGGGTCTCAAGACGGCTCCGGTTCACCACGTTGTCTCGCAGCTGGTTTACGCCGCCTCGCGTGATCAGGTCAGTGATGTCTGGATCGAGGGGCGCCGCGTCGTCGAGCGGGGCGAGTTGACCACGCTGGATACCGAGCGCACCGCCGTGGAGGCCGAACACTGGGGCCGACGCTTGCGCGCGAGCGATTCCGCCGGCGCCGACGGAGCGGGCTCGTGACCGGCACGGCGGGCGAGTCGCGCAACGTCGACCCGCTTGAGTCCGGCAAGTTTGATGCGCTGGCCGCACGCTGGTGGGATCCGGAAGGCGATTTCCAGACCTTGCACGACATCAACCCGCCGCGCGTCGAGTTCCTGGCCGAACGCGTGAAGCTGGAGGGTCGGCGCGTCCTCGACGTCGGCTGCGGCGGCGGCGTGCTCAGCGAGGCCCTGGCCGCGCTGGGAGCGAGCGTGACCGGTATCGATGCCGCCGAGCGGGCGCTCGAAGTGGCACGCCTGCACGGGCTCGAGTCAGGCCTGGATATCGACTACCGCCACGTGACCGCCGAGTCACTGGCCGCCGACGAGCCGGCAGCCTTCGATGTGGTCTGCTGCCTGGAAGTGCTCGAGCATGTACCCGATCCGGCCAGCACGGTCCGGGCCTGCGCCGGGCTTTGCCGGCCGGGCGGGACCCTGCTGCTGAGCACCATCAACCGCTCGCCGCTGGCCTGGGCGACCGCGATCGTCGGCGCCGAGTATGTCCTGGGGCTCCTGCCGCGTGGTACCCATCGCTACGACCGCCTGATTCGCCCCGCCGAACTGGCCGCGACCTGCCGCCAGGCCGGCCTGGAAGTGCGCGAGATCACCGGCCTGAGCTACAACCCGGTCTCGCGCAGCGTGCGTATCGGCGGCGCACCGCGCATCAACTATTTCCTGCACGCCAAGCGGCCGGAGTGAAAGGGGTGGCGACCGCGCCGATGCCCCGCGCCGTGCTGTTCGATCTCGACGGCACCCTGATCGACTCCGCGCCCGATCTCCTGGCCGCGCTCGACCAGGTCCTGGCCGGCCTCGGCCAGTCCGGCGCCGATCATGCGCGTTTGAGGTCGCATGTCAGCCGCGGTGCCGTCGGCTTGCTGGCCGCCGGCATGCCGGGCTGGAACGCGCTGAGCGAGGGCGCGCGCGAGCGCGCCCGCCGGGAACTGCTCGATTACTACGCCGAACACTGCTGGGTGCATTCTGCGCCTTTCGAGGGCATCGAGGCGCTACTCGGCGATCTGCGCGCCCGCGGACTGCGGATGGGCGTCGTCACCAACAAAGTCAGCCGCTTCGCCGACCCCATCGTCGACCGGGCGGGCTGGGGCGATCACTTCGGTTGCCTGATCAGCGGTGATCGCGTCGATCATCCCAAGCCCGATCCCGAGTCCGTGCTGGCCGCCTGCCGGGAGCTGGGGGTCGAGCCGGCCCGGACCCTGTTCGTCGGCGACGACCGTCGCGACGTGTTGGCCGGCCGCGCGGCCGGCGCGGCGACGGTCGTGGCCGCCTGGGGTTACCTGCCGGAGGATGTGCGTCCGCGGGACTGGTGCGCCGATGCCGTCATTGCGCATCCGCGCGAGCTGATCGATCTGCTCGATTCACGGGAGACGGGTTGATGGCGGGCTCGGTCGAGTGGAGCCGCTCGCGCATGCTCGGACGCGCCAGCCCCCTGGCGGCTTCATTGCCGTTTGCGCCGCAGTCACTGCAGGACGCCATCGTGGCCCTGCGCGCTGTCATCTCCGAAATCGCGGCGGTGCCCGACACGGTCAGCGATCCCGAGGTCGGGCGCAGGAAGCTCGCCTGGTGGGGCGACGCGCTGCGACGCAGGGCGAGTCATCCGGCCATCGAGGACCTGGTGACCAGCGGCGCGGCCGACCGGCTGGATCCCGAGCGCTTCCAGCCGCTCATTGCCCGGGTTGCCGCGACGCTCGAGGCCCCGCGCTTCGAGCTCAGCGACGATGCCTGGGCGCACTGCCTGGCCCTGGGCGGACCGGCGGCCAGCCTGGAAGCGGCACTGGTCGAGCCCGACGCCGAATCGACCGACGACTGGGCGGCGCTGGGCGGTTTCGCCTACCTGGTGCGCCTGGTGCGTGATCTCGGCATCGATGCGCGTGCCAATCGCTGGCCGGTTCCCCTCGACCTGCAGGCCGAGTACCAGGTTGCCCGACAGGACGTCGTCGGCGGGTCCGTTTCACGCGGTTTCGACGGCATGGTGCGGGCCTGGCTTGCCGATGGCAGCCGGCGGGCCGGTGACGCGCTCGCGGCCCTGCCGCCCGGGCAGTGCTGGCGGCAGCGCCATCTTCTGGTCTCACACGCGCTCGATCAACGCCTGGCTCGGGTGCTGGCGAGGCGTCCGCGCCGCTTGCTCGAGCAGCGTGTGCAGCCCGGCCACATCGGCAACGTCTGGGAGGCCTGGCGCGAGGCGCGTCGCCTCGCCCGGGCAGCGAAGGTCGGGGTCAGTCGGAACTGATGATGTCGGGGCCCTTGCCGGCCGACTTCTCGTAAACACCCTTTCCGATCTTGCGGTACTGCGTGAAGCCGGCCTTCTCGGCCTCGCCGGCCGTGGGCGCGCGCGAGTTCTGACCGGCGAGGTTGGGGGGGCTGATCAGCCGTCGCACCGGATGTCCGCAGTAGGGACATTTCCGCATCAGCGGATCATCCATCTTCTGAAGGATCGTCACCGGCTGACTGCAGTAGTCGCAGCCGGCTTGCGGCTCGGTGCTGATGTATTCGTAGAAGGGCATATGACCATTCTACCGCCACGCGCCGCCGCGCGTGAATCGGCCCGGCCGGGAATCGAATCTGCGACAATGCGCCCTGTTCATCGCTGGCGATCGAAATCGTCGAATAGGAAACTTCGGATGAGTGATTCTGCAACGCCCGTCTGGCTGGTGACCGGCGCCGCCGGGGCCCTGGGAAGCGCCCTGGTGCGGCGCTTGCTCGAAGACGGTGCCGACTGCATCGCCCTCGATCGCCGCGCACGGGAACTCGATGCCCTGCACGACGAACTGCATGAAAGCCTGGGCAGGGCGCCGGCGCTGATGCCCATGGACCTGGCCGGCGCCGGCCCCGAAGACTACCAGCAACTGGCCGAGGTGATCGAATCACAGTTCGGTCGCGTCGACGTGCTGGTCCACAACGCCGCCGCGTTCCAGGCCCTGCGGCCGATGCTGCAGCAGCAGCCCGGGGAATGGCTCGAAACGCTTCAGACCAGCCTGACCGCCCCGTACATGCTCAGCGCCGTACTCGCACCGCTGATGGGGCGCGATTCCCGTATCGTGTTCGTCGGCGACCGTCACTGCCTGGAGCACCCTGGCGGCTGGGGCGCGTTCGGCGTGGCCCAGGCCGGGCGGCGGCAGATGGCGCGTATTCTGGAGGCAGACCGTGCCCGCAACCAGCCACGCGTGATCGAAGTCGACCCCGGGCCTTTCTACAGTCGGCTGCGGGTGGCAGCCTGGCCTTCGGATTCGCCCGAGAATCTGCCCGACGCCGCCACCGCCGCCGACAAGGTCATCGCGGCGGTTGCCGATGCCGCCGATACGGGCAGGCCCGATTCCTGAGGAGCTGTAAACATGTCGGACGACCTATTCATCAAGATCATCGAGCGCGAGATTCCCGCCGACATCGTCTTCGAAGACGACGAGCTGCTGGCCTTTCGCGACATCAATCCGCAGGCGCCGGTGCATATCCTGATCGTGCCGAAGCGGCGCATCCCAACCATCAATGACCTGGGCGACGACGATGCTGCCCTGGTCGGCCGGATGGTGCTGGCCGCCAGAAAACTGGCTGCCGACGAAGGCCTGTCCAGTGATGGCTACCGCCTGGTGTTCAACTGCAACGAGCACGGCGGCCAGTCGGTCTACCACATTCACCTGCACCTGCTCGGCGGCCGCCAGATGAACTGGCCGCCTGGGTGAGGTGTCGGTTGCCTCGGGGCTTGCCGTAAGGGAGTGCCGCTTGTCGAGGCTGGTGGCAAGCTGCGGGGCGAAATTTTCAAGTTCCAAGCACCAAATTCGAAACAAATTCGAATGTTCGAAACCCGAATGCTCGAAACAGCGAGTTGCTTTCGCAACGAGGAAGCCGGAATCCCGTGGGTCAAGCTTGCTGGGTTTCGGGCAGGCGGCTGCTGAGCCAGGCGCCGGCCAGGCCCATGGCGGCCAGGATCAGGATGATGCCGGAAGTGGGCAGGACGGTGGTCAGGGCGCCCACGCTGCCGGTCAGCAACAGCACCACGCCGATGACGGTGTTGCTCACCGCGACGTAGTCCGTGCGCTTGTTGCCGCCGGCCAGGTCGACGATGTAGGTCTTGCGTCCCAGCCGCACGCCCGAATGGGCGATGGCCAGCAAGAAGAAGAACAGGGGATAGAGCCAGGGGCTGTCGGCAAGCGGCGGCAGGCCGGTTACCGTGGCGACCAGCAACATGCCGACCAGTGCGGCGCTCGAACCGGCCAGGATCATCACGCGCCGGCTCGAGACGTCGGCGAACCGGCCCCAGAACGGTGCCGACAAAACGCTGGCGACGCCGTCGGCGATCACGAACAGGCCCAGTACGAGCACAGCGCCCTCGGTTCGTTCGTGCGCGAGCATGATGAAGAAGGGGGCGCTGAGCGACGAGCACAGCAGCAGCGAACGCGCCAGGACGAAGCGACGAAAGTCAGGCTCGGTTCGAAGCAGGTCGAGGCGCTCGAGGGCTTCGCTCAGCGCGTTGCCGCCGCCCTCGGTCGCGCCGGGAAACTCGCGGATCATCGCGTAGGAGACGGAGGCGAGCAGCCACAGCCCGGCAGCCAGGACCAGCAGCGTCAGGAACAGGCCGGTGCTGCCGGATTCACCGCCGTCGAATAGCAGCACGGTGCCGACACCGACGGTGATCAGGCCCGCCAGGGTCTCCGACCAGCCGCCGACCCTTCCGCGGCGGGTCTTGGGCACCGTTTTGCCGAGCACGTCCTTCGACGCGACCGAGCACAGGCCGCGCGCGAGGCTGAACATGATCAGGGCCGCGAGCAGGCCGAAGCCGGCCGCCGTGCCGGTCAGCGTGACCGCCACGGCCGCCATGGCCAGCACCGCCAGCGCCTGCAGTACGGCGCCGAGCACGAAGGTCCACTTGCGCACGGGCTGGCGGCGCACGAAGCTGGCGATGACCAGCTGTGGAATCAGCGAGCCGGATTCGCGCACCGGCACCAGGAAGGCGGTAAACACGCCCGGTGCCGCCAGCGCCGACAGCAGCCAGGCGAGAACGGTCTTGGGGTTGGCGATCGCGTCGCCGAGCTTGGTGAAGAACTGCGTGAGAACCTGCAGGAAGAAGTTGCCCGGCACCACGCGACAGGCATCTTCGTCGATGTCCCGGCAAACC
Source organism: Wenzhouxiangella indolica (assembly GCF_042310355.1). Classification (NCBI taxonomy): domain Bacteria; kingdom Pseudomonadati; phylum Pseudomonadota; class Gammaproteobacteria; order Chromatiales; family Wenzhouxiangellaceae; genus Wenzhouxiangella; species Wenzhouxiangella indolica. The sequence goes on from NZ_JBHJMR010000002.1 coordinate 326,347, forward strand.
CTTGCGTCCTCTTCGTTGACCAGCTTCCGGTAAATCTCATCCAGGCTGTTGCTGGAGAAGATCCGCGATCTCATGGGCTTGGCGTATTCGGGTCGAAATCCTCCCGCGCCGGATCGTCCGTATCCGCAACGTCCGACTCCGGATCGAGTTCGTGGCGGGTGACCCTTAGCAGCAGCCCGAGCCAGTCGGAATCGAAATACTCGATCCGTTCGGCCCGGATGGTGCGGCTCTGGGCGAGCCGATGAACGGCGTAGTCCGCGTCGAGGCCGGGCAGCGGCCAGGCAGCGGGTCCGACCCGCTCACCCGCGCGCCAGTGTAGTTCGATGTCGGCGTGCATGAATTGGCGCTGGCGCAGGCGAATACTGCCGTCGAGCCGGTAGTGGAACGCGGGGACGAGCTCCGAGACGTTACGGACGGGACGACCGTTGCGAAGCGGCCGCCCCGTCGGCGCCAGCTCGATCCATTCGGCCTTCAGGATTTGATCGTCGTGGATCCTGACGGCCTGGCGTTGCGCCGCCCGGTCGAGGCCCTGGTGCCAGGCGAGTGCGGCACGAACCCGGTAGGCGCCCGAGCGTTCCAGTCGGTCGCGGGCTTGTTGCATCGTCTCGGAGAACTCGTCGAGCGCGAGCCATGGTTCCGGGTAGAGCAGGGCGCTGCCGAGGTCGCGATCGCCACGTTCGAGCTGGGCGAGCGTGTCGACGATGTTCAGGGCGGTTGCGAGCTCCGAATCCGAAGCGGACGCTTCCTCGCCGGCACGTTCGAGCCGCCCGTCACGGGCGAAGGCGCGCCACGCCGGATCGATTGCGTCGGTATGGTCGGCCGGTGCGGTGATGGGCCAGTCGTCGGACTGTCCCGAGGCGTGCGTGAACACGATCGCCTCGACGCGGTAGAAGGCCTTTTCCGTCGCTTCTTCCCCGTTCGACTGGGCGAAGAGCGGCAGGGCGGGCGCACAAACGGTCAGCGTGGCAATCAGCAAGATGGCGGAAGTCTTCATGGTCGAAAAGTGTAACCGAGTCCCGGCCACACCGGCATGTCATGTCTCTGGTATCTTCTTATTCCTGCTTTCCAATACCCGGTGCCCGATACATGACTCGATTCACGATTGCGCTGCTGGTTCTGCTGGCCAGCTCATCGCTGCACGCCGAGGGCCTGTTGCTCGAACAGATCGCGCAGCTCCAGCAGGTTCGCGAAGTTGCGCTTTCCCCGGACGGCCAGCGCATTGCCTTTACCCGCGAAGTGCCCCGCGACCTGGACGAATCCGAGGACGGGCCGGCGTGGACCGAGCTTCATCTTGTCGACGCAAGCGGCCGGGTTCGCGGCTTCATCACCGGTGAAGTCAATGTCGGCGGCATCGGCTGGACCCCGGACGGTTCGGCGATCACCTTTATCGACAAGCGAGACGGCGACGAGCACGCCGCGCTTTACGGCATTCCGGTCAACGGCGGCGAGGCGAGCCGCATCGTTTCGGTCGGTGCCGGTGTGGCCGATTACAGTTTCTCGCCCGATGGCGCTTCGGTGGCGCTCGTGGCCGGTCAGCCCGAACCCGAAGCCGTCGAGAAGCGGCGGGAGAAGGGCTTCGATGCCATCGTGTTCGAGGAGCAGTGGCGCCCGAGACAGCTGTGGATTCACGACCTAGACGGCGACGAGGAGCCTAGCCAGGTCGAAGTCGAGGGTTCGGTCCAGGCCGTCGACTGGTCCCCGGCCGGGGATCGGCTGGCCCTGCGCGTGACCCCGCGCGAGCTCGTCGACGATACGCTCATGTTCCAGCGCGTTCGTATCGTTTCTCCGGGCGGTGAAGAACTCGGTCGTGTCGACAATCCCGGAAAGCTGGCCGGCCTGGCCTGGAGCGACGACGGCGCTCACCTGGCCCTGATCGCGACCGAGACGATCAAGGACACCCGGGCCGGCCGGCTGCTGGTCACCGGCGATGAGGGCGGCGCGTGGAGGCACCTGATGCCCGAGCTCGAGGGGCACGTCATCGCGATCGACTTCAAGGGCGACGACATTGTCTTCGTCAGCCACGAGGGTGTCGAGTCTCGCATTGGCAGCATCCCGGCCGAGGGTGGCAGCCCGGAAACCCTGCTAGCGCAAGAGGGCCTGATTGCGAGTTCGGTGGCGGCACAAGGCGGTCGAGTCGTGTTTCCGGCTTCCACGCCGCGCCACCCCAGCGAGCTCCATGCCCTGGGCGAGACGGGCGCCGAGCGGCTGACCGATAGCAACCCGTGGCTGGCCGACGTGGCGCTGGCCCGGCAGCAGGTGATCGAGTACACCGCCCGCGATGGTCTCGTCATCCAGGGGCTGCTGGTGCGGCCGCTCGACTACGAGGCCGGCCAGCGCTACCCGCTGATCCTGGCAGTGCACGGCGGCCCGGAAAGCCACTACTCCAACGGCTGGCTGACCAGCTACAACCTGCCGGCGCAGCACGCAGCGGCCGAGGGATATTTCACCTTTTACCCCAACTACCGCGGCAGCACCGGGCGCGGCGTGGCGTTCGCCCTGAGTTCCCAGGGCCGGCCGGCAAAGGAAGAGTTCGACGACCTGGTCGACGGCGTCGATCACCTCATCGAGCAAGGCTGGGTCGACGCCGATCGCGTTGGCATCACCGGCGGGTCCTACGGCGGCTACGCGACCGCCTGGGGTGCGACCTACTATTCCGAGCGATTCGCGGCAGCGGTCATGAACGTCGGCCTGTCCGACAAGATTGCCATGCTCGGCACCTCCGACATCCCGCAGGAGCTCTACGAGGTGCACTACCGCACCTGGCCGTGGGAGGACTGGGATCTGTATCGCGACGCCAGCCCGATTCGTTACGTGGAGAGGGCGCAAACGCCGATTCTGATCATGCACGGCGCGGCCGATCCGCGCGTGGATCCGACCCAGTCGCGCATTCTTTACCGCTATCTCACCCTGCAGGAAGATCCGCCGCCGGCGCGCCTGGTGCTCTATCCGGGTGAGGGACACGGCAACCGCCGGGCCGCGAGCCGCTGGGACTACAGCCTGAGATTGATGCGCTGGATGAATCACTACCTCAAGGGGGAGGGCGGTGATCCGCCGCCGCATGAGCTCGACTACGGGCCCTTCGAATAGAAAGGAATCAGGGGGCCGGGCCGGGTGGCCCGGCCCCATCATCGACGGCTCAATCGATCGGATCGACGGAGACGCGAACCCGGATCGTGTCGCCGGGGTGGTGGGCCATCGTCGTGCGATGCAGTCGGCCGCCGTACTCGTAGGTCACGCGATAACCCCGGTCCACCGTTCGCTCGCGCCAGTCGCGCTCGAATTCGCAGCGCTCACGCGTCACCGGCCGTGCGCGATCACGACGTTCCTTCGACGCGTCACGGCCGATGGATCCTCCCAGCAGTGCGCCGGCGGCCGTGGCGGCATCGCGACCGCTGCCGCTACCGAACTGGTTGCCGATCACGCCGCCGATAATCGCGCCCACGACGGTCGGCGTGTGGGAGCGACGGCGTTCCTGGACGTAGACCGTCTCCTCCCGGCAGATTTCGCGATCGACCGGCGTGCGATGCAGTTCGCGAATTGGTTCGACGTCGACGACCCGCGCCATGTCGTAGTCACCGCCGCCTGCGACGACCAGGCCGCTCGCCGCCAGCGTGACGGCCATGATCAGGCATCTCGTTTTCATCATCGTGATCTCCGTGAACTGGGAAAACGCTGTCATCCAGCGTTGCAGGAGAGCTTATTCGGTGGCCGCTGAATCGATTCTGAATACCCGCGCGTGAGGTCGTGTTTCCGGTCGACGGCGTTTGCCGATTCCCTCACCGCTGGATTAGGATGCAGCAACAGCTACCGCTTCGAAGGAGACAAGCATGGCGGAGCACGAGACCAGCGCAATACGCAACGTGGCCCTGCTGGGGCACTCGGGTTCGGGCAAGACCTCGCTGCTGGAGGCCTTGCTGGTCAAGGCCGGCGTGCTGGGGGAGCCGGGCTCGCTCGAGCGGGGCACGACGCTCAGCGATTTCGATCCCCTGGAGAAGGCCTACCAGCATTCGCTCAACGCTTCCATCGCCTCGCTTTCCCTCGAAGGCACCCACGTCAACTTCATCGATACGCCCGGCGACCCGGATTTTCGCGGACAGGCGCTGGCGGCCATGAGTGCGGCCGAAACTTCTGCCATCGTGATCAACGCCGCCGCCGGCATCGAGATGTCGACTCGGCGACTGATGCGGCGCGCGCGCCAGCGCAAGCGCTGCCGCATGATCGTCATCAATCGCATGGATGCCGAGGGCGCCGACCTCGAGCAGCTCGTTCGGGATATTCGCAAGCAATTCGGCGACGAATGCCTGCCCATCAATCTTCCGACCGACAATGGAGCGAGCGTTCGGGACTGCTTCTTCAAGCATGACGGTGAGACCGATATCTTTTCCGTTGGCGATGCCCACACCGAAATCGTCGACCAGGTTGTGGAAGTCGACGAGGGACTGATGTCGAGCTACCTCGACGGCGAGGAGATCGACCCCCAGGCGCTGCACGACGCGTTCGAAAAGGCCTTGCGCGAGGGTCACCTGGTGCCGATCTGCTTCACCTCGGCGCAGACCGGCGCCGGTTGTGGCGAGTTCCTGCGCATCTGCCGGCATCTCCTGCCGAGCCCGCTCGAAGGCAACCCGCCGCCGTTTCGCAAGGGGCCGGACGGTGAGCGCGTCACGGCGAGCCTCGAACCCGACGATCATGTTCTCGCGCATGTATTCAAGATCACCAATGACCCGTATGCCGGCAAACTCAGCATCTTTCGGGTTTACCAGGGCACGATCCGGCCCGATACGCAGCTCTACGTGGGCGACGGCCGCAAGCCGATCAAGGCAGCGCATCTCTATCGCATCCAGGGCAAGGAGCACATCGAGATCGACCAGGCCTTGCCCGGCGACATCTGTGCGCTGGGCAAGGTCGATGAAGTGCACTACGACGCCATCCTCCACGACAATCACGAGGAAGATCACTACTACCTCAAGCCGATCGATTTTCCGCAGCCGATGTTCGGCCTTGCGGTGCAGGCCACGGCCCGCGGCGACGAGCAGAAGCTCGCGTCATCCTTGGCCCGCCTGGCCGAAGAGGATCCCTGCTTCGTGGTCGAGCACAACCAGGAACTCAACGAGACCGTCGTTCGCGGCCTCGGCGAGATGCATCTGCGCGTCATGCTCGAACGACTGAAGCAGCGCTACAACGTGGATGTGGAAACGCGCAACCCGCGCGTGGCCTATCGCGAGACCATCACCCGGCCGGCGGAGGGGCACTACCGTCACAAGAAGCAATCCGGCGGAGCGGGGCAGTTCGGCGAGGTGTTCATGCGGGTGCGTCCGCTCGGGCGCGGCGAGGGCTTCAAGTTCAGCTCCGAGGTCGTAGGCGGGGCCATCCCGAGCAACCTGATCCCCGCCGTGGAAAAGGGGGTGCGGCAATTGCTCGAGGAAGGTGCGATCGCCGGCTATCCGCTGCAGGACATCGAAGCGATCGTCTACGACGGCAAGCATCACCCGGTCGACTCCAAGGAGGTGGCTTTCGTGATCGCCGGACGCAAGGCCTTTCTGGATGCCGTGGCCAACGCCGGTCCCCAGATCCTCGAGCCGATGGTGGAGCTGGAGGTGACCGTCCCCGACAGCGCCATGGGCGACGTGACCGGATCGCTGGCGTCCAAGCGTGCGCGTATTCAGGGCACCGAAAGCCTGCGCAGCGGTTTGACCACGATCTCGGTCGCCATTCCGCTATCGGCCCTGGCCGAGTTTCCGACCGAACTCAAGAGCCTCACCGGCGGGGAAGGGCGTTACACGATGTCGTTCTCGCACTACGAAGCCGTGCCCTCGAACGAGCAAGCCGAGTTGATCAAGGCCCACGAAGCGAAACCCGGCGACGACTGAGCAAGCGCAGGCGATCGTGCAGGGCATCGCTGGCCTGCATCAGCGCGGCCAGCGAGCCGCTGTTGTCGATCACCTCGTCGGCGATCGCCAGTCGCTCGGCACGGCTGGCCTGTGCCGCGAGCATGGCCTCGGCCTGTTCTTGATCGACGCCGTCGCGTTCGAGCAGCCGGCGAACCTGTATCGATTCGGGTACATCAACGACCACGACCAGGTCGGCATCTTCGAACAGGCCCGATTCGACCAGTAGCGGAACGACCAGCACTACGTAGTCGGCCGACTCGTGCCCGGCGATCTGCCGCCGTGCGTCTTCCTCGATAAGCGGGTGCAGGATGGACTCCAGCCGCTGTCGCTGTTCGGGTCGGGCGAAGACGCGTTCGCGCAGGCGGCGCCGGTCGAGCGCGCCGGATTCGTCCAGAATTTCCGACCCGAAGGCCTCGACGACGCGTTCCAGTCCCGGGTGCCCCGGCGAGACCACATCACGAGCGATGAGGTCGGTATCGATCACGGGAACCCCCTTTTCGGCGAGGCGGTCGGATACGCTCGTCTTGCCGCTGGCCACGCCGCCGGTCAGAGCCACCAGCAGGGGTCGGTTGTGCTTGTCGGTCTCGTTCATGGCCGTATTTTCGTCCGGTGGTTTCTGTTCTTCACGGCGCTCGGGTCAGGTCGGGCCCACCGACTGGCGTGCAAGTGTGCTTCACTCGCAAAGTCATTTGCGTTAACGTGATACTTGGGGAGGGTAGTCTGAAACACGGGGACAGGCAATTGACCAAAATCCTGATTGTCGACGATCACGATCTGGTTCGAACAGGACTGAAGAACATACTCGCGGGTGCGCCCGACCTGGAAGTCGTCGGCGAGGCGGCCACCGGAGAGGAAGCTATTCGTCTCGCGCGCGAACTCGATCCGGACCTGGTGCTTATGGATGTGGGCCTGCCAGGGCTGTCGGGGCTCGAAACCACCGAACGGCTGCTCAAGGCGCAACCGGATTCGCGTGTGATCGTGCTGACGGCACACAGCGAACCGCCCTTGCCGGCACGACTTCTCGATTCCGGTGCGTCGGGTTACCTGACCAAGGCCTGCGATGCTGCCGAACTGCTCCGGGCGGTGCGCAAGGTGGTGCAGGGTGAACGCTACATCGGCGCCGATATCTCGCAGCAACTGGCGATATCGCTCTTGCCCGGAACGCCGCAGTCACCATTCCAGGAACTGACCGGACGCGAGCTGGAGATCGCCCTGATGCTGACCCAGGGCATGAAGATGCATTCCATCGGCGAGGTGCTCAACGTCAGCCCCAAGACCGTGGCGACGTACAAGTACCGGATTTACGACAAGGTGGGCGTAGGCAGTGAAGTCGAGTTGCTGCGCATGGCGTTACGCCACGGCCTGATTTCGGAGGTTTGAATCCCGGCCGGGCCGCGGTGCGGCCCGACCGGGGTGCACTGCGGGATCGTCAGTCCTCGTCCTTGATGCGATAGATGCCCCCGCCCTCGGGAACAGCGCCCTTGCTGCGGCGGCCTTCTTCCGACTTCTTCGAAGACTCGTCCGAGCCGCCGTCCGACGTTCCGTCGCGCGTTTCGCGATGGTTTCCGCCCTGTTCGTCCGGAGCCCGCTCGGGCCTTCTCTCCCGTTTCGGCTCGGGCTTTTGTTCGGGCTTTTGTTCGGGCTTCTGCTCAGGCTTCGACTCAGGCTTCGGCTCAGGCTTCGGCTCAGGCTTCGGCTCAGGCTTCGGCTCAGGCTTCGGCTCAGGCTTCGGCTTCGGCTCGGGCTTCGGCTCGGGTTTCTGCTCAGGCTTCTGCTCATGCTTCTGCTCGGGCTTCGGCTCGGGCTTCGGCTCGGGCTTCTGCTCAGGCTTCTGCTCAGGCTTCTGCTCGGGCTTCTGCTCAGGCTTCGGTCCAGCCTTCTGCTCGGGCTTCTGCTCCGTGCCGCCGTCGGGCTTGCGATCGCTGTTCTGATCTTGTGATTGCGGCTGGCTGCCCGAGCGGCCGCGGCGCTTCTTGCCGCCCCGGCGCCGACGCTTTTTCTTCTTCTTGCTGCCGCCGTCCGGGCTCGGGTTTTCGTCACCCGGCTTCTGCGGCGGGCCGTTCTGATCGCTGGGCGGCTTGCCGCCCGTTTTCTTTTTGCCCCCGGACTGGGGCTTCTTCTTTTTCTTCTTGCCGCCCGCGCCCGGCTTGCCCTGGTGGCGATGCGGGCTTCCGACCGCTTTGTCGCTGCGTTTGCCGCCGTGCTTGTGCGGCTGCGGACGGCCGCGCTTGCGATCTTGACCGTCGTCGTCCGAACTGCCGAAGAGTCGGACAAGAATGGACTTCAGCCAGGCGCCGAAGCCGGCCGGCTCGCTCTTGCGTGCAGGTGCCGGGGCGGTGCGCTGGATGCCGCTGACCGCAGCCGGTGTCGGGGCCGGGCCGGGCTGGGCTTCGACCTGCGCCGGCAGTGACTCCATTTCCTCGCCGCTGGGCAGGGCATAGCTCGGCTCTTCGATCGACTCGCTGGTGCGAAGCCGCTGGATCTCGAAGCGTGGCGTTTCCAGCCAGCGGTTGGCGACGACCGTGATGCCGACTTTGGTCCGGCCTTCGATCTCCTCGGTCGCCTGTCGTTTCTCGTTGAGCAGGAAGTTGGCCACTTCGATCGGCGACTGAACGATCACGCGCGAGGTGTTCTCTTTCATGGATTCTTCCTCGGCCAGGCGCAGGATCGACAGGGCCAGCGACTCGATCGACCGAATGGCCCCGTAGCCGTCGCAGCGCGGGCAGGTGATATAGCTCGATTCACCCAGCGATGGACGCAGGCGCTGGCGCGACATCTCGAGCAGGCCGAAGCGCGAGATGCGGCCGATCTGAACGCGCGCCTTGTCCATTTTCATCGCCTCGCGCAGGCGGTTTTCGACCTGGCGCTGGGCGTCCTTGCTCATCATGTCGATGAAGTCGATCACGATCAGGCCGCCCAGGTCGCGTATGCGCAACTGCCGCGCAATCTCGTCGGCGGCCTCCAGGTTGGTCTGAAGCGCGGTTTCCTCGATGTCTGCCCCTTTCGTGGCGCGCGCCGAATTGATGTCGATCGAAAGCAGAGCCTCGGTATGGTCGATCACGACAGCGCCGCCGGAAGGCAGACGCACTTCGCGCGCGAAAGCCGATTCGATCTGACTTTCGATCTGGTAGCGGGAGAACAGGGGCGTGTCGTCGCGATAGAGCTTGAGCTTGCGCAGGTTGTGCGGCATGACCTGCTGCATGAATTCGCGCGCATCCTCGAAGACCTTCTCGTCGTCGATCAGGATCTCGCCGATATCGTCGCGCAGGTAATCGCGCAGGGCGCGAATGATGAGGTTGCTTTCCTGGTAGATCAGGAAGGGCGACTTCTTGCTGCTGGCGGCTTCCTTGATGGCGCCCCACAGCTGCAGCAGGTAGTCGAGGTCCCACTGCAGCTCGTCGCGCTCGCGGCCGACGCCTGCGGTGCGCACGATGCAGCCCATGCCGCCGGGGATCTCGATCTCCTTGATCGTGTCGAGCAGTTCCTTGCGCTCGTCACGGGTGATCTGGCGCGACACGCCGCCGGCACGCGGATTGTTGGGCATCAGCACCAGGTAGCGCCCGGCCAGGGAAACGAAGGTGGTCAGAGCGGCGCCCTTGGTCCCGCGTTCCTCCTTGTCGACCTGGACGATCACTTCCTGGCCGCCCTGCACCGCATCCTTGATTTCGATGCGTTCACCGGCCTCGAGCGCCTTGATCGCCGTTTCGCTGAAGTACTCGCGGCTGATTTCCTTCATCGACAGGAAACCGTGCCGCTCGGAGCCGAACTCCACGAAGCAGGCGTCGAGGCTGGGCTCGACCCGCGTGATTCGGCCCTTGTAGATGTTGGATTTCTTCTGCTCCTGGGCGGGCACCTCGATGTCGAGGTCGAGCAGGGTCTGGCCATCGGCTATGGCTACGCGCAACTCTTCCGGCTGAGTCGCGTTGATCAGCATGCGTTTCATTATTGTTCCTCCGGCGCTCCCGACCGCCACGAGCAGGGGTCTTGGAGAAGCATTGCCGGATAGGGCCGGGTTCCGCAAAGCGAAACCGGAGCGGGCAAACCAGCCTGTATCGATTGTCACCGGGCCTTGCGGCCCAAGTACTTGCTCGAGTCGCCGCATTCGCGCTGCGGCGAGCCTGGTCTGCATGCGGCCGCGCGAGGCGCTGGCCTGCAAAATCCGACACTGCACCCGGTGACCGTGCTTCGGCCGGTCCGGGAGCGCATAATCTTCGTTTCAGGCCGCCGGAAGCTCTCGCATCTTTCGCGGAAACCGGCGGCGCGCGTTGTCTATCTGCCGCAACCGGGCCGAATCGGACCCGGTGGCCGTGCAAATCGAAATGGTCCTGTCCGGACCGCTCCCGGATCTGGCCCCTGGCCGGTCGGGAGTTGAGCAAATGGTTCTGGTGGCGAAAGCCGCACCTGGCCTCTCGGGGCCGTGCCGATGCCGCTTGTGTCGGCATGGGCGGGTGTGACAGCATCCGCGATCGGGTTCATGCGGGTCCGAACTTGTTCGGCCGAACGTATCGGCAAGACCACACATGCGCCTGATCTTGTTATTTTATCATTGATCGCTTTGCGACGATAGCCATCGTCGATCGGCCAATCCACCACACAGCGGGAGCTCGATGAACGGCAGCAAGAAGGGTCCGGGCGTCCGGCACGTGGCCGTCGGCGACGATCGTGCTGGCCAGCGGCTGGACAATTTCCTGATGGGCGAGCTGGGTTCGGTGCCGCGCGGCCTGGTGTATCGACTGGTACGGACCGGCCAGGTCCGCGTCAACGGCCGCCGCGCCAAACCGATGCAGAAGCTGAAGTCCGGCGACGAGATCCGGGTTCCACCCGTCGCGAGCGAGCCCCCGGAAGCGCGTCGCGTTCCCGACGGCATGGCTGCCCGGATCCGTGCCTGCGTGATTGCGCAGGACGATGATGTCCTTGTGCTGGACAAGCCGGCCGGTGTGGCGGTGCAGGGTGGCAGTGGGCTCAACTGGGGCTTGATGGATGTGCTGGCGCGCATGGGGCAGGGCTATCGGCCGGTGCATCGCCTCGACCGGGCAACCAGCGGCGTGCTCGCGGTCGCTCGAAATCACCGGGCCGCGCGTGAACTGCAGCGGGCCTTTGCCTCCCATGCGGTCGAAAAGCGCTACCTTGCGCTCCTGCACGGGGAGCTGCCGCAAGACCGCCTGAGCGTGGATGCGCCGCTCAAGAAGGTGAAGGACGCCAGCGGTCAGCGCCGCGTCATCGCCGCGCCCGACGGCCAGTCGGCGCTTACGCACTTCAAGGTGCTCGAGCGGCTTGGGGGATACAGCTACGTCGAGGTTCGCATCGAAACGGGCCGCACGCACCAGATCCGGGCGCACGCCGCCAGCATCGATCATCCCCTGGCCGGTGACGAGCGGTACAATCAGCACGCAGCGCCGGAGGGTCTGAGCAGGTTGTTCCTGCATGCGCACTATCTCAAGCTGCCCTGGCCCTCGGAGCAGGTCTTTTCCGCTCCGTTGCCCGACGAACTCTCGGCCGTGCTCGACCGACTCCGATCGGGCCAAGGCTGAGCCTGAAACAGGAAATCGCTAGCGAATGTACCAGCCCCTGAGCATCTTCGTCGGCCTGCGTTACCTGCGCGCCAAGCGGAGCAATCACTTCATCTCCTTCATCTCGCTGATCTCCATGGGCGGCATCGCGCTGGGCGTGATGGTGCTGATCACCGTGCTGAGCGTGATGAACGGCTTCGAGCAGGAGCTGCGCGAGCGCATCCTCGGCATGATCTCGCACGCCACGATCGAGGGGCAGGAGCGGCGCCTGCCGGGCTGGCAGTCACTGCTCGAACAGGTCGAGCGACACCCCTCGGTCGTCGGTGCCGCACCCTACGTGGAGCAGGAAACCCTGATGAAGGGGCGCAGTACGGCCGGCGCGCAGGTCCGCGGCATCGATCCCGAGCGGGAGCCGCAGGTCTCGGAGATCGGCGAGTTGATGCGCCACAGCGGGCTGGAAACGCTCGTGCCGGGGGAGTGGCGTGTGATACTCGGGGCCGGCCTGGCCACGCGCCTTGGAGTGCGCGAAGGGGATTCGGTGACCATCTTCGCCCCCGAGATCCGGGCCACGCCGGCCGGCGTGGTACCGCAGGTTCGGCGATTCGAGGTCGCCGGTATATTCGAGGCCGGGGTGCAGCAGTACGATACGGCCCTGGCCGTCATGCATTACCGCGACGCCCAGCGGCTGTTCCGCCTCGAGGACCAGGTCGGTGGCATCCGGCTGAAGTTCGATGACATGATGCAGGCTCGTTCGATCGCCTGGGAACTGAGCGATCAGCTCGGCGGCATGCACCGCGTCCGTGACTGGACGCAGCAGCATGCCAACTTCTTCCGCGCCGTGAAGACCGAGAAGACCGTGATGTTCATCATCCTGTCGCTGATCATCGCCGTGGCGGCGTTCAACATCATCTCCACCCTGGTCATGGTGGTCACCGACAAGCAGGCCGACATCGCCATCCTCAAGACCATGGGGCTCGGGCCGAGGAGCATCATGGGCATCTTCATCGTGCAGGGCTCGCTGATCGGCATCATCGGAACGCTGCTGGGCATCGTCGCCGGGGTCGCCCTGGCGCTCAACGTCGAGGATCTCGTCGCTGCCCTGGAGGCGTTTCTGAGCACCGATTTTCTCTCCGCCGAGGTCTACTACATCAGCGACCTGCCCTCGGAACTGCGCTGGGGCGACGTGTTCAAGTTCGGCGGGGTTGCCCTGGTGCTGTCGCTGCTGTCGACCATCTATCCCGCCTGGCGGGCGGCACGGACCGAACCGGTGGAGGCGCTGCGCCATGAGTGAACTCGTCATCCGGGCGCAGGGTCTGACCCGGACCTTCGTCCAGGGCCGCAGCGAACTGCAGGTGCTCAGCGGCGTCGATCTCGATATTCGTGCCGGTGAGCAGGTGGCGATTCTGGGCGCCTCCGGCGTCGGCAAGAGCACGCTGTTGCACCTGCTCGGCGGGCTCGACAAGCCGACCGCGGGAACCGTCGAGGTCGCCGGCGAGGATATGGCGCGAGCCGACGAGTCGCGCCGGGCCGTGCTGCGCAACCGCCACCTGGGGTTCGTCTACCAGTTTCACCATCTGCTGCCGGAATTCACCGCGCTCGAGAACGTGGCCATGCCGCTGTTGATCGCCGGCCGTAGCGCCGGCGAGGCCGAGGCGCAGGCTACTGCACTGCTCGAGCGTGTCGGCTTGGGCGAGCGCCTGACCCACAAGCCGGGCGAGCTGTCCGGCGGCGAGCGCCAGCGCGCGGCGGTCGCGCGGGCGCTGATCAACCGCCCGGCCTGCGTGCTGGGCGACGAGCCCACCGGCAACCTCGACGAACGCAATGCCGCCCAGGTCTACGAGCTGATGCTCGAGCTCAACCGCGAGTTTCGCACCAGCGTCGTTCTCGTCACCCACGACCCGCAGCTGGCCGGACGCATGGATCGGCGCCTGGAGATGACCGGCGGTCAGCTCGTTCCCATCGACTGATCCATGCTCGGCGGGGGCGGGCGTCTGGCACTGGCCTTCGTGTGCGGCTGCCTGCTTGCCTCCTGGCTGCCGTCGCTGCCGGGACTCGGTAGCCTGCTGCTGCTGGCCGTCGTGGTCGGCATCTTCTGCGCCTTCGACGCCACCCGATTGACCGCTGTATTCGTCCTGGGCGCCTTGTGGTTTCTTGCCGCGGCCCAGTGGCAGATCGATCGGCAATGGCCGAGCGAGCTTGCCGGCGAGGTCGTCGAAGTGACCGGCACGATCGTCGATCTGCCGCGGCGCGCGGGCCAAAGCCAGCGCTTCGTGCTGGCGGTCGAGGAATGGCAGGGTGTGCACGCGCCGCCCGAGCGGGTCCAGGTGCGCTGGTATCGCCCCTTCAGGCGGCTGGAGCCAGGCAGTCGCTGGCGCATGGATCTCCGGCTCAAGCCACCGACGGGCCGGGACAACCCCGGCGGATTCGATTACCAGCGCTACCTGATGGCGCAGCGGGTCGGCGCCGTGGGCAGCGTGCGCGGCCAGCCGCGGCTGCTGGCGAATGATCCCGGCAAGCGCTGGCTCGACCGCCAGCGCCAGCGCCTGAGCGACATTCTCCAGTCAGAAACCACCGACCGCGACGTTGCTGCGCTCAAGCGCGCGCTCGGCATCGCCGATCGTTCCGGCATGCGTCCGGAACTGTCCGAACGCCTTCGGCAGACGGGCACGGCCCATCTGCTGGCCATCTCTGGGCTGCACATCGGCATGGTGGCGGGCCTGGTCGGGCTTGTGGCCGGCTGGCTGGCGGCGCCGCTGGGCTTGTGGGCCGGGCGGGTCGATCGCCGGCGGGTGGGCGTCCTGGCTGGACTGGCGGCGGCGCTGGTCTACGCCGGCCTGGCCGGGTTCACGCTGCCGACCCAGCGCGCCCTGGTGATGCTGGCCGTTCTCGCCGTGGCACTTCTGGCAAGGCGATCGGTGCCGCCCGGTCACGCGCTCTTGCTGGCGCTGCTTGCGGTGCTGCTGTTCGATCCCCTCTCACCCCTGGCGATGGGCTTCTGGCTGTCCTTCGCGGCCGTGGCCGTTCTGATCTGGGCCTTCGCCTGGCGACCGTCGGGCCCGGGATCGTGGCTGGCGGGCCTGTTTCGCGCACAATTGATCCTGCTCGTGGGCTTGCTGCCGCTGAACGTGGGCCTGTTCGGTCAGCTCGTTCCGGGCGCCTTGCTGGCGAATCTCGTTGCAATCCCGCTGATGGGCCTGGTGATCCTGCCAGCCCTGCTGGTCGACCTGGTGACGATGCTCACCGGGTTGCCGGCGTTTGGAGTGGCTGCTCTGGCCGACGAGGGGCTGGCGGTCTTGCTGGCCGTGCTGGAATGGTTGCAGGGTCTGACGGCCACCCACGTGCCGCTGTCCGCCGGGCCGGCCTGGAGCGTTCCGCTCGCGGCCCTGGGCGCGGCCTGGCTGATCGCGCCAAGCGGGTGGCCGGCGCGCGGACTGGGTGCCGTCTTGCTGCTGCCCTTGCTGTGGCCGGCGGGACCGAAGGCGGTCGATGATCAGCTCGATGCGTGGTTTCTCGACGTTGGCAACGGCCTTGCCGTGCTGGTTCGGACGCAGGACGAAACCCTGCTCTACGACACCGGGCCGGGAGACGGGGCGGGCGGTGACGCGATTTCCAGGATTCTTCCCGAGGCCATGCAGCAGTGGCGGATCGACGCCGTCGACCGCGTTGTCGTTTCGCATGATCACCGGGGCCACGCCGGCGGCCTGGCCTCCGTGACGGGCGAGGGGACGACGGTTTTCGGCAACGGGATCGAGGGGGCACGGCCCTGCCGAATCGGCGGCGGCTGGACCTCGGGCGCCTATCGCTTCCGCTTCCTGCACCCCAGCGCGGCGTTGCCGGATCTCGGCGGAAACTCGTCGTGCGTGCTGCACGTCAGCGGTCCCGGCGGTGGGTTGCTGCTGACCGGCGGCATCGATGCGGATGTCGAAGCGCGCCTGGTGACGCAGTGGAGCGGCCCGCCGGCCGATGTCCTGCAGTTGCCCGCCGGAGGTCATCGGGACGGTAGTAGCACGGTGTTCCTCGCGACCGTCCGGCCACGGCTGGCCCTGGCCTCGGTCGCCCGTTACGACCGCTTCGGCCGCGTGCACCCCGAAACCCGGGATCGGCTCGAATCCCTGGGTATCGACTGGGTGACCACGGGGCGCTGCGGTGCCGTGCGCGTTGTGTTGCAGCCGGGGCGCGCGCCTATTGCAAGGTCGCTTGCCACGCTCAGGCCGCGCTTCTGGAAAATGCGCGCCGGCTGCCCCTGAGGCGACGCGACGAATACGGTTCAAACCCGTTATCATGCGCGCTGGACAAGCCGACCGTCGGGACAATCTCCGAAAATGCTCGAAATCGTCTTCGCGGGTGGATGGCTGATGGTGCCTATTCTGGCCTGCTCCATCATCGCCGCCGCCATCATCATCGAACGATTCGTCAACCTGCGCCGCAAACGCGTGCTGCCCGCCGGAATCCTCGAGCGGGTTCGGCAGTGGGCGGCGCAGCGTGAACTGGACCGGCAGCATATCGAGCAGCTCCAGCGCAGTTCGCCCCTCGGCCGGGTTCTGGCCGCGGCCCTGGTCAACCGCCGGCGCGAGCGCGAGGTGATCAAGGACTCGGTCGAGGACACCGGTCGGCACGTCGTGCACGAACTCGAGCGTTTTCTCAATACGCTTGGCACCATCGCGGGCATCACGCCTTTGCTGGGGTTGCTGGGTACGGTCATCGGCATGATCGAAGTCTTCTCCGCGATCATGATTCACGGCGTGGGTGATCCCAACCAGCTGGCCGGCGGCATCTCGCAGGCGCTGATCACCACCGCCGCGGGTCTGACCGTGGCGATCCCGAGCTATTTCTTCTATCGCTATTTTCGCGGCCTGGTTCGCGCCTACGTCGTCGAGATGGAACAGCAGTCGATGGAGCTTTTGCACACCATCGAGCGCAAGCGTCCGCAAGCCGCCGTCTGAAAGCAACAGGCATGAAACTGCAGAAGGAAGAATACGAGGAGCCGGAGATCAATCTCACGTCGCTGATCGACGTGGTGTTTCTTTTGCTGATCTTCTTCATGGTTTCGACCACTTTCGAGCGGCAGTCCCTGCTGCGTCTCGATCTGCCGGAAGCGAGCACGGCCGAGACCGAATCGGTGCCGGATGTGGTCGAGTTCATCGTGACCGATGACGGGCGCCTGTTCGTCGGCGACGAAGAGCTGGTCGACGAGCGCCAGGCGACCGTTCAGGCCGCCATCGCGCAGCGTTTTCGCGACAATCCCGAAGCCGTGCTGGTCATCCGCGCGGACGCCGAGGCCCCGCACCGGCTGGTCGTGCGAGTGCTCGATTCGGCCGCTGCCGAAGGCATCCGCAGGGTGAGCATCGCCGCCGTCGAGGAGGCGACGCAATGACCGAGTCGACCGGCATGACCGGCGGGCAGGTCTATCGCCGCTTGCTGAGCATGGTGCTCAAGCACCGCCTGATCTTCGGCCTGGCATTGTTCGCGGTCGCGCTCGATGCGGCCGGGCAGGGCCTGTTTTTCTACCTGCTGCGGCCGCTGATCGACGACACCATCGCCAACCCCAATCCGGAGTTCAATTACCTGCTGCCGGCGCTCGTCTTTCTGTCGCTGATCCTGCGCGTGATCGGTAATTTCGGCGGCGAGTTCGGCATGCAGTGGGTCGGGCGCAAACTGATCGCGGATTTGCGCAATGCGCTGTTCGATCGCTACCTCGAGTTGCCGGCCGCCTACTTCGACCGGGAGTCCTCGGGGCAGATGATTTCGCGGGTGACCTACAACACCGAACAGGTCGCCGAGGCGGCGACCAAGGCGCTGATCGGCGTATCGCGTGATGTCATGACCGTCGTGGCGCTGTTCGGCGTCATGCTGATCCAGTCCTGGCGACTGACGCTGTCGCTGTTGCTGCTGCTGCCGGTGATTGCGGTCATCGCTTTCGTGATCAGCCGGCACTTCCGGCGCATATCGACCAACATCCAGGACTCCATGGGTGACGTCACTCACATCACCGAGGAGGCGGTCAACGGACACCAGGTGGTCAAGGTCTTCGGTGGCCAGCAGCACGAACGCGACAAGTTTCACGGCATCAACGAAAGCAATCGACGGCTGCATCTTCGCCTGGTCGGCACGCAACTGTTGTCGTCCTCGCTGGTGCAGATGGCGGCCGGTGTGGCCCTGGTGGTCCTGCTGGTGGTCGCCGCCAGCGAGCTGATGGGCGACACCGTCACCGCCGGTATCTTCATGTCGGTACTGGCAGCGCTGGCGGCCACCATTCCGCCGCTCAAGCGCCTGACGAAGATGCACGTCACCATCGAGCGCGGCGTGGCAGCCGCCGAAAGCATCTTCCGGGTCGTCGACACGCCCGGAGAACCCGACCAGGGCAACTACGAGCCGGATCGGGTGCACGGCGATATCCGCTTCGAGAACGTGTCCTTTTCCTATCCGGACGCGAGCGAATCGGCGCTGGTCGAACTGGATCTGCACATTCCCGCCGGCCAGGTGACCGCGCTGGTGGGGCGTTCGGGCTCGGGCAAGAGCACGATCGTCAAGCTGCTGCCGCGCTTCTACCAGCCGGCGGCCGGCCGAATCCTGATCGACGACGTCGATATTCGCGACTTCGGGCTGGCTGCGCTGCGCAGCCGTATCGCGCTGGTCAGCCAGGACGTGGTGCTGTTCAACGACACCATCGGACGCAATATCGCTTACGGCGGACTGGTCGGCGCCACGCGCGAACAGATCGAGGAAGCCGCCCGTGCCGCGCATGCCATGGAGTTCATCGAGCGGCTGCCGCGTGGACTGGATACGCCGATCGGCGAGGACGGATCCCTGCTCTCGGGCGGCCAGCGCCAGCGCATCGCGATCGCCCGCGCCGTGCTCAAGGACGCGCCCATCCTGATACTCGACGAGGCCACATCGGCGCTGGACGCCGAGTCGGAGCAGGCCGTGCAGGATGCACTCGAGGTGCTGATGGAAAACCGCACCACGTTGGTCATCGCGCATCGCCTTGCCACCGTCCAGAAGGCCAACCAGGTCGTCGTGCTCGACCAGGGCCGCGTGGTCGAGTCGGGCTCGCATGCCGAGTTGCTCGAACGCGACGATGGCCTTTACCGCTACTTGCACCGGCTTCAGCTTGCCGGTGCCTGACCGGCAGTGAGGGCGCACTTCGAGCGGTACCTGACCGGGCAGTGGTACGCGCGGCGCCGGTCGCCGCTGTGGCTGCGCGCGCTCGTTCCCCTCTACCGTGCGGTTTCGGCCAGGCGCTGGCGCAGGCCGCTGGAACGGCCGCCGTGCCCGGTCATCGTCGTCGGCAATATCACCGTCGGCGGCAGCGGCAAGACGCCGGTGGTGGCCGCCCTGGCGAGATTGCTCGCCCGCTCCGGCTACGCTCCGGCGGTCATCAGCCGCGGCTATGGCGGCCGTGCCACCGATCAACCGCGGGCGGTCACCGCATCAAGCGATCCCGGGCAAGTCGGCGACGAGCCCGTGCTGCTGGCGCGACGGGCGGGTTGCGCCGTGTGGGTCTGCCGCGATCGGCGCGCCGCCCTGCAGGCCGCCTGCGCCGGCGGGGCCGACGTGGTGCTCGCCGATGACGGCCTCCAGCACCCCGCGCTACCGAGGAGCTACGAGATCTGCGTTGTCGACGGCCTGCGGGGCTTCGGCAACGGTCTGCTGTTGCCGGCAGGGCCACTCCGCCAGCCGCTCGATCGGCTGGAATCGATCGACTCGATCCTGGTCAAGAACAGTGGCGAGCGCGGCGAGGAATCCGAATCCGGGGGGTTGCCCTTTGCCGTCGTGCCGGGCCGGCCTTACCGACTGGGAGCACAGGCCGATGGCGGGCTGACGGTGCCGCGGATGGAATTCGATGCCGTGTGTGCGATCGGTAATCCCGACAGCTTCTTTGCCCTGCTCGAGGCCCTGGGATTTCGATTCCGCCGCAGGCCTTTTTCCGACCATCACGTCTTCACATCGGACGAACTGGCGCAGCTGCGCGGACCGCTGATCGTGACGGAGAAGGACGCGGTCAAGCTCGAGCGCCTCGACCGGGCGCCGGAAACCTGGGTGCTGCCGATCGAGGCCCGCTTGCCCGAGGCAGTTTGCGAGGCCGTGCTCGAGCATGTGCGAGAATTCCGTCCATGAGCGATTTTCATGTCCTGATCCCGGCGCGCCTGGCGTCCACGCGCCTGCCGCGCAAGCCCCTGGCCGACCTGGCCGGGCGGGCGCTGATCCTGCGCGTATGCGATCGGGCCCGGCTGGCCGGTGCGGCCAGCGTGCATGTGGCCACCGACAGCGAGGAAGTGGCCGAGCTCGTGCGCAGCGACGGTGGTGAGGTGGTCATGACCCGCCACGATCATCGCTCGGGCACCGACCGCCTGGCCGAGGCCGCCGGTTTGCTGGGCCTGGCCGGTGAGGACATCGTGGTCAATCTCCAGGGCGACGAGCCGGAGATGCCGTCAGCCTGCCTGCGCCAGGTCGCCGGCCTGCTCGATGCGCAGCCCGAGGCGCGGATGGCAACCCTGTGGCGCGCCCTCGGCCATGCGGCGGAGTGGGGCGATCCCAACATCGTCAAGCTGGTCGTCGACGGTCGCGGCAGGGCGCTGTACTTCTCGCGCAGCCCGATCCCGCACGTGCGCGACGGCGGCTGGCCCGGTCCGGCGGCCCGCGCGCATCTGGGCCTCTACGCCTACCGGGCCGGCGCGCTGGAAGCCTGGCGCTCGCTGCCAGCATCGGAACTCGAGCGGCTGGAGTCGCTCGAACAATTGCGGGCGCTTTCGGCCGGCTGGATCATTGCCTGTGCGCAAGCGCAATGCCCGGTGCCGTCCGGTATCGATACGCCCGAAGACCTGGCTGCGGCGGTGAGCAGATTCTCGGCCGGCTGACCTGCCGCATGCATGAATAATTACTTGAATTCAAGTCGATAAGTTGATGGAAAAAATACTATTTGTCTGCCTGGGAAACATCTGCCGCAGCCCCACGGCCAAGGCCGTGTTCGACTGGAAAATCCGCCAGGCCGGCCTGGTGATCGAGACCGACTCAGCCGGTACCACCGGCTACCACGCCGGCAGCCCGCCCGATCCGCGCGCCCAGCGCATCGCGAGGCAGCGGGGGCTGGACATTTCCAGCGAGCGCGCGCGAATCGTCACGCCGGAGGATTTCCTGCGCTTCGATGCGGTGTTCGTCATGGATCGTTCCAACCTCGATGCGCTCGCAGCCATGCGCCCCGACGACAGCCATTGCCGGCTTGACCTGGTCATGGCGCTGGCGCCGGACTACGGTCTTGCCGAAGTGCCGGATCCTTACTACGGTGGTGAAGACGGGTTCCAGCGCGTGATCGACATGCTGGAAGCCGCCGCCGACCGCCTGGTCGAGGATCTCAGCGCGCCGCGGCGATGAGCGAATTCGACGGCCGCGCCTTCGCCCGAAGTCTCGGCACCGGGCCCGGGGTGTACCTGATGCACGACGGGGATGGCAAGGTGCTCTACGTGGGCAAGGCGCGCAACCTGCGCCGGCGCGTGGCCAGCTACTTCAGCCGGCGCGACCTCGGGCCGCGGCTGAACCTGCTGGTGCGCAAGGTCGCCGGCATGGAAGTCAGCCTGACCCGAACCGAGGCCGAGGCGCTGCTGCTCGAGAACGAGTGGATCAAGGCCCACCGGCCCCGCTTCAACGTGAGCTTGCGGGACGACAAGAGCTACCCCTGGATTCGGCTCGAAAGCGGGCACGACTATCCCCGCATCGGCTTCTACCGCGGCAGCCGCAAGCCGCCGCATCGCTACTTCGGCCCGTTTTCCAGCGCGGGCGCGGTGCGCGAGGCGCTCAACCAGATCTACCGTCTGTTCGGCCTGCGCCAGTGCCGCGACACGGTCTTCGAGAACCGCAGTCGACCCTGTCTGCAGTTCCAGATCAATCGTTGCAGCGCGCCCTGCGTGGGCTATATCGACAAGGCGGACTACGCGGCCGACGTGCGCGCGGCCGTGCAGTTTCTGGAAGGGCGCAACGATGAGGTCATCGAGCACCTGGGCGAGCGCATGGAGCAGGCCTCGAAGGCCCTGGAGTTCGAGCGGGCCGCCGCTTACCGCGATCGCATTCGCGCCGTCCAGCAGGTCCGCGGCAGCCAGTTCGTCACCGGCGGGACGGGCGAGATGGACGTGATCGGCATGCATGCCGAGGCCGGCAAGGCCTGCGTGCACGTGGTGGAATTCCGGCACGGCCGGAACGTCGGCGGGCGCAGCTACTTTCCCGGCAACCTGCACGCCGACATGGGCTCGCGTGAGGTTCTCGGTGCTTTCCTGGGGCAGTACTACGCCGATCGCACGCCGCCGTCGGAGATCCTGCTGTCACAACAGCCGGCTGACGCCGACCTCTGGGAGGAAGCCCTGGCCTCGCGCCGCGGATCGGCCGTGACACTGTCTTGGCGCCTGCGCTCGCAGCGCGCCGAATGGGTGCGACTGGCGGTGGCCAACGCCGCCGACGCCCTCAGGCGGCGCCTGGCCGAGCGTGACCAGGTCGGAAGGGGACTGGCGGCGCTGGCCGAGATGCTGGAAATGGCCAGCCCGCCCGAACGACTGGAGTGTTTCGATATCTCGCATATTTCCGGCACCGAAACGGTCGCCTCCTGCGTGGTGTTCGGGCCGGCCGGGCCCGAAAAGAAGCAGTATCGTCGCTTCAATATCAGCGATATCGAGCCCGGCGACGACTACGCGGCCATGGAGCAGGTGCTCAGGCGCCGCTACAGCCGCGTTCTGGAGAAATCCGGGACCCTGCCGGATCTCGTTGTCATCGACGGCGGCAAGGGTCAACTCTCGCGCGCGCGTACAGTCCTGGAAGCGTTGGGGCTGGACGCGATTCCGCTGCTCGGTGTTGCCAAGGGCCCGGCGCGTCGGGCCGGTCACGAACGCTTGATCATGGGTGAGCGTGAGGCCGTGCCCGGCCCGCATCATCCGGCGTCTCACCTGGTTCAGCAGATCCGCGACGAGGCTCACCGTTTCGCCATCGCCGGCCACCGCAAGCGGCGCCAGAAGCGCGCCCAGGCTTCTCCGCTCGAGCAGGTGCCAGGCATCGGCCCGAAGCGACGTCAGGCCCTGCTGAAGGCGTTCGGCGGCCTTCAGGGTATTCGCAAAGCCGGCGTCGACGAGCTGGTCCGCGTCGGCGGCATCAGCCGCAAGCTCGCCCAATCGGTTGTCGAGCACCTCGGGGCGTGAAGGTTCCGCTCGAGGCGATGTTGCGGGATAATGACCTGTTACCCGTTTTCGGAGCAAGCTCTTGCCCTTGACCATCCCGACGCTGCTGACGCTGCTGCGCATCGTGCTCATCCCGGTGCTCGTGGTGGTGTTCTACCTGCCGTTCGAGGCGGCCAACCAGCTGACCGTCGCGCTGTTCATCCTGGCGGCCGTCACGGACGGGCTTGACGGCTGGATCGCGCGGCGATGGGGCATGACGAGCAGCTTCGGCGCCTTTCTCGATCCGGTCGCCGACAAGCTGATGGTGACGGCAGCCCTGCTGCTGATCGTGCAGCGACACCCCGAGATCGGTATCGCCCTGTCGGCGGCGGTGATCATCGGGCGCGAGATCACCATTTCCGCGCTCCGTGAATGGATGGCCGCGCTGGGCGAGGCCGGTCGCGTCAAGGTCGCCTGGGTCGGCAAGATCAAGACCATCCTGCAGATGGTAGCCATCGGTTTCCTGCTCTACGGCGAGCCGCTGTTCTTCATCCCGGTGCTGGAGATCGGTCGCTGGCTTCTGATCGTTGCCGCCGCACTGACGATCTGGTCGATGTGCATTTACCTGCGGGCTGCCTGGCCGGCGGTGCGCGAGCAGTCCTGAACCGGCGAGCCCGCCGGATCCTCGAATTCAACCGGAGCCTGACTCATGTCTCGTCAAGCAAGCAAGCAAACCACGCTGGCCGGTCGCGCCGACCGCCATGCGCTCTATGAAGAAAGCGTTCAGGATCCCGAAAGCGAGCTGGAGTTCGTGTCCGAGACCTTCGAGACGCTGACCGGGCGGCCCCTGAAATTCATTCGCGAGGACTTCTGCGGAACCGCCAACACGGCCTGCTACTGGGTGAGCGACGGCAAGGATCATCGCGCCGTGGGCGTCGACCTCGACCCGGAGGTGCTCGCCTGGGGCAGGGCGCATCACCTCGATGCGCTGAGTTCGAAGCAGCGTTCACGCATCGAGCTCGTTGAAGGCAACGTCATGAGCGTCGACACCCCGCGGGTGGACGCGCTGCTGGCCATGAACTTCAGCTACTACCTGTTCACCACGCGCGAGAGTTTGCGCAGCTACTTCGAGCGCGCCCGCGAGGCCCTGGTCGACGACGGCGTGCTGTTTCTCGACGCCTTCGGCGGCTACGACGCGCACCGTGAACTGGAGGAGCGAACCGAGTACGACGATTTCACCTACGTCTGGGATCAGGCCAGTTTCGACCCGATCCAGCACGCCATGACCTGCCAGATTCACTTCGAGTTTCCCGACGGCTCGGAGATCAGGCGGGCCTTCGAGTACCACTGGCGACTCTGGACGCTGCCCGAGGTCCGGGAGTTGCTGGTGGAGGCGGGTTATTCCTCGGTCGAGGTCTACTGGGAAGGTACCGACGAGGGGTCCGGGGAAGGCAACGGCATCTATGAGCCGGCCGACACCGGCGACGCCGATGCCGGCTGGATCTGCTACCTGGTCGCGAGGCGCTGAGCGCGCCGCCGACCCGCGGGAGCGCCTCTTACAGTATCGAGTAGACCAGGCTGAGCCACTCGTCCAGGTCCTCGTACTGGGACGGACGCGCCTCGACGAATTGGTCGATATCGAGTTCGTTGAGGGCGGCAAAGTGTTCATCATCCTCGTGCAGTCGCAACAGGGCAGCGCGAATCTCCTCCTGGATATCGATCGGTACCTCCGCGCTCGCGGCGATCGTCACGCCCGGGAACTCCTGTGAGGTCAGCACGTTGGCCATGTTGACGTAGCGCGATACCAGGTTATGCGGCACGATGGCCGCGTCGGCTTCCTGCGAGAAGACGATCTCGACGGCGTCCAGCCAGGACGCTGCGTTGGACTGGATGAGCGGCTGCTGCATCGGGTTGTCGAACCAGCTCGCAAGAACCAGGTAGCCGAGGCTGGGCGCCGGCATGGTCGACACGCGCCGGCCGATGAAATCCTGCACGCTCGACTCGGTATTGTTCATCGAGGTCAGGAGGGAGTACGTGATCGGCTCGACGGCACGAACCAGCGGCGTGAAATCGTACTGGTTCATGCGATAAGCGGTGAGATGGGGTTCTTCGAGCACCAGATGCGGGTTCTCGCCTCGGCGAGTGCTCAACCAGTAGCGGTGGTAATCGGGCGCGAGCTTGAGCTCGAAGCGGTAGGGCAGCGCGTCGTTGAGATAGTCGACAAGCGGCCGATAGACCAGCTCGGCGGTTCGCGGCGGAAAGATCGGGTGCGCCTGAAAGGTGAATATTTCGGCGCCATCCGAACCGGCTTCGGCCGACTCAGGCGTCGATTCATCGGTCGCGGCCGGGGCCTCTTCTTCGGTTGCCTCTGCCTGTTCGCTTACCTCTGCCTGGGCTTCGCCGTCGCTAGCGGCTTCGGTATCCGCCGGCTCGGCATCCTCTGCTGCAGATTCGGCAAAGATTTCCACCTCTTCAGGGGTGGACGTTTCGGTCGCCTGCTGCTCTTCCTCTTGTGCCCAGGCGGATGCGGCCAGGATCAGCCCCAGAACGAGCGCCGGCAGCCTGATTGAAGTTTTCATTGAACTGACCCCTCTAAATTCATGATTTGCGGTTTTCTTTTGCTGCTTTCGCGATGTTAGCACAGGGTTTCCGGCGGCGTCACTCGCGCGAATTGCTCGCGGTCGCCGAGCTGGATCAGTACGCCGATGCCATCTTCGATCCGGGTCGAGATCACTCCAAGGCCGATCGTCACCCCGCGTTGTTCCAGCCCGTCCAGCCAGTGACCGGCAACGTTGCCTTGCTTATCGGTAATGCGCGCTTGGGCGGGTATGGCCGCGTTCGAATCGAGGCGCAGCCCGGCGAGGCGGTACTTGAGTGAGCCCCGGTAATGCAGGCGCGCGATCACTTCCTGCCCCGGGTAGCAGCCCTTGTCGTAGACCAGCGCGCCCAGTCGTTCCAGGCCCAGCCACTGGGGCAGGTGCTGTGCGCTGCTGTCCGGTTCCAGCCAGGGCAGGCCCTGGCAGAGATCGAGCGTCCGCCAACGATGCAGCTCAGCGGCGTCGGCGGGCGCTTGCGCGCCTGTGCTCATTGCGCGACTCTCATCGTTTGCCAGCGGCGGCATGTCCGAGTCGGCGTCGAAGCTTCCGGCCACGGGCGCGGGTGCCGAGATCTCAACGCTTCGCCCGATGGTGAACAGGGCAAGTCGCTTGCTCACCGAATCGGCCAGGCTCGCCGGCAGCACCAGATCGACACCATTTTCACTTGCCCGGCCCATCATGAACGCCAGAACACGTCCCCTGGGTTCACACCAGGCCAGCGGAAACCAGCGATCGCGGGTCAGGCTATCGACGCCGACGGTAAACTGGGATTGAGAGAACTCGCGCGCATCGGATCCTTCGATCGAGAAGGACACCAGATGATCAAGTGAAAACTGTTTCGACATGCCGGGTAAAATGGAGCGTCATGAACGGGTACAATTCTACATCGTCAGGCACGACCTCAAACCAGCGCACCGCCAAGGCCTCCGAAGAGACCGGACGGGAAGGGGATTCCGACCAGGCCGCCTCCGGGGCGCCCGGGTCCGACCGTCAACGTGAATACGGGGGGCGCAGGAACGGCCTCGAGCCGACCCGCTACGGCGACTGGGAAAAGGACGGCCGCTGCATTGATTTCTGACCTGGACCTCAAACCGGGAGTAACGATTCCATGGTGACCGACAATCGTCCCTTATCACCGCATCTGCAGGTGTATCGTCCGCAGTTGACATCGGTGATGTCGATTTCGCATCGCATTTCCGGCCTCCTGCTGAGCCTCGGCATGGTCTTGGTGACGGCCTGGCTGGTGGCCCTGGCGGCTGGCCCGGCGGCTTTCGCGGGTTTTAACGACTGGCTGGCAAGCCCGATCGGCCTGGGCGCGTTGCTGCTCTGGACCATCAGTCTTTTCTACCATCTGCTCAACGGTATCCGCCACCTGCTCTGGGATGCCGGCTGGCTGCTCGAACTCAAGGGTGCTTATGCATCCGGATGGGCGACGGTCGTCCTGACCGTCGTCCTGACCGCCATCGTCTGGGGAGGGCTGCTGTGAATCAACTTCGCAACCCGCTCGAGCGCGCCCACAATCACGGATCGGCTGGCGATGGCGTCGGCCACTGGTGGGCGCAGCGTTTTTCCGCCATCCTGCTGGTGCTGCTGACTGTCTGGCTGGTCTGGGCGCTGACCGCCCTGGTCGGTGCCGATCATGCCGCGGCCGGTGCGTTCCTGGCGCATCCTTTTCATGCAGCCATGGCGATCCTGTTCGTAACCACCGGCTTCTACCACGGGCAGCTGGGCCTGCAAGTGGTGGTGGAAGACTACGTTCATGGTCGCGCATTGGCCGTATTTCTGCTGGTCGCCATCAAGGCGCTGGCCATTTTCGGCGGCCTGCTGGCCGTACTCGCCATTCTCAAACTGGCTTTGGGAGTCTGAAGTTGAGCAATGCCTACGACATCACCCGGCACGAGTACGACGTGCTGGTCATCGGCGCCGGCGGTGCCGGTCTGCGCGCCACCATGGGCCTGGCCGCCACGGGCCTGAATACTGCCTGCATTACCAAGGTCTTTCCGACCCGCTCGCATACCGTGGCCGCCCAGGGCGGCATGAGTGCCGCGCTCGGCAACATGGGCGAGGACGACTGGCGCTGGCATATGTACGACACCATCAAGGGGTCCGACTGGCTCGGCGACCAGGACGCGATCGAGTACATGTGCAAGAACGCCATGCAGGCGGTCATCGAGCTCGAGCATTTCGGCGTGCCGTTCTCACGCACCGAGGCGGGCAAGATCTACCAGCGTCCTTTCGGCGGCATGACCACGCACTACGGCGAGGGCACGGCCCAGCGCACCGCCGCGGCGGCTGACCGCACCGGCCACGCCATCCTGCATACGCTCTACCAGCAGTCGCTCAAGCACGACGCGCAGTTCTTCATCGAGTACTTCGCCATCGACCTTCTGATGGACGACGACGGCGCTTGCCGCGGCGTGCTGGCCTGGGATCTCGGAACCGGCACCCTGCACGAGTTCCGCGCCCACGCGGTCATCCTGGCCACCGGCGGCTACGGTCGGTCTTACTTCTCCTGCACCTCGGCGCACACCTGTACCGGCGACGGCAACGGCATGGTGCTCAGAGCCGGCCTGCCGCTGCAGGACATGGAGTTCGTGCAGTTCCACCCGACCGGCATCTACGGTGCCGGCTGCCTGATCACCGAGGGCGTGCGAGGCGAGGGCGGTTACCTGACCAACTCCGAGGGCGAGCGCTTCATGGAACGTTACGCGCCCAACGCCAAGGACCTGGCTTCGCGCGACGTTGTCTCGCGCTCGATGACGATCGAGATTCGCGAAGGGCGTGGCGTGGGCTCGAACAAGGACCACATCCACCTGAACCTGCAGCACCTCGGCGCGGACGTCATCAACGAACGCCTGCCGGGCATCGCCGAATCCGCGCGCATCTTCGCCGGGGTCGACGTCACCCGCGAGCCGATTCCGGTGCTGCCGACCGTGCACTACAACATGGGCGGGATTCCGACCAATCATCACGGTGAGGTGGTCACGCTGGCCGACGGCGATCCCGACAGTCCCGTAGCGGGGCTTTACGCGATCGGCGAGGCTGCCTGCGTTTCAGTGCACGGCGCCAACCGCCTCGGTTCCAATTCCCTGCTCGATCTGATCGTCTTCGGACGCGCCGTTGCGCAACGTTGTGGCGAGACCATCGAACCGGGCCAGTCGCACAAGCCGCTGCCCGAGGGCACGCTCGACAAGCTGCTCGACGAGTTCGATCGCCTGCGCCATTCCGACGGTGATCTTCCGACCGCCGAGATTCGCGGCGAAATGCAGCAGGTCATGCAGAACAATGCCGCCGTCTTTCGTACCGGCGAAACGCTCGAGGAAGGCTGCGGCAAGATCGCCGATGTGGCCGGCAAGTTCGATCAGGTCAAGGTCACCGATCGCTCGCTGGTATGGAACTCCGACCTGGTCGAGACGCTGGAGTTGCGCAACCTGCTGGGCAACGCCGTGACGACCATGGTTGCGGCCGAGAACCGCACCGAAAGTCGCGGTGCGCACGCGCGTGAAGACTACGGCGATCGCGACGACGACAACTGGATGAAGCACACGCTGATCTGGATGGACGGGACCGGCAAGACAAAGATCGATTACCGGCCGGTTCACATGCACACGTTGACCGACGACTGCGAGGTCATTCCGCCCAAGGCACGGACGTACTAATGGCAGAGTTCAGACTTCCGAAGAATTCCCGGATCAAGAAGGGCAGGAACCATTCGGCGCCGGAAGGGGCGAAGAACGTCAAGACCTTCCGCATCTATCGCTGGGAGCCCGACAGCGGCGAGAACCCGCGCATCGATTCCTACGAGATCGATCTCGACGATTGCGGTCCGATGGTGCTCGATGCCGTCGTCAAGATCAAGAACGAGATCGATCCGACGCTGACGTTCCGCCGATCATGTCGCGAGGGCATCTGCGGTTCCTGCGCCTTCAACATCGACGGCACGAACACGCTGGCCTGTACCAAGGGCATCGACGAGATCAAGGGTGACGTCAATATCTACCCGCTGCCGCACATGCCGGTGGTCAAGGACCTGGTGCCCGATCTCACCCACTTCTACGCCCAGTACGCATCGATTCGCCCGTGGCTGCGCACGCAAAGCCCCGCGCCGCCGGACAAGGAGCGCCTGCAGTCGCCCGAGGATCGCAAGCACATCGACGGTCTCTACGAGTGCATCCTGTGCGCCTGCTGCTCGACCGCCTGTCCGAGCTACTGGTGGAGCGGCGAACGTTACCTGGGGCCGGCCATCCTGTTGCAGGCCTACCGCTGGCTGGTGGATTCGCGCGACGAAGCCACGGGCGAACGCCTCGACGATCTCGAGGACCCGTTCCGGCTGTATCGCTGCCACACCATCATGAACTGCACCAAGACCTGTCCCAAGGGCCTGAATCCGGCCAAGGCGATCGCTGAGATCAAGAAGATGATGTTGGCGAGGAGGGGTCTTTAGTCCTTCCGGAAGCGCCCGGAAGCTGCCCGCCCTGCGGTGATGGCTCGAGACTAAAAATTTTCAAATCTCAAGCACCAAGTACCAAACAAATTCGAATGACGGAAATTCGAATGATCCAAACGGTCGAGGTACTGCCAAGGTATTGCGCAGGGTTGCCGCGGTAATGGAGAAGTGAGCGGCATGGACCCACAAAGCCCCCCGGCGAGATTGCGCTGGCGCTGTCGGCGCGGGATGCAGGAGCTCGATGTCATGCTGGGCGGCTGGCTGGAGCAATGCTGGCCGGCGGCCGGCAGCGCGCACCGTGAAGCCTTCGAAAGGCTGCTCGAAATCGAGGACGACCGTTTGTGGGACTGGCTGCTGGGCCGTTCGTGCCCTGAATCCGGGTTGGAAGAGATCGTCAGGGAGATTCGTGCAAGGCATTTCGGACCAGCCGCGCAATGACTGGCCGGTCGGGCCGGCGCGACGATCGGGCGCCGTCGTGTCCGGATTGATTGTCCTGGGCCTGGCGGCCGCTTTTGGCAACGGTGCTCCCCACTACGTTCAGATTGCCGTCGCGCTCGCGATTGTCGTGCTGGGCGGTCTCGCGCTGCTGCGGCTTCTACGACCGCCCCTTGCCGGTCTCGGAATCGACGGTGACAACGTTCATGTTCGCGCGGCAAGCGGAGATCGTGCTTCCGGCGCCCTCGTTGGCACTCCGTTCGTGTCACCGGTCTACGTGGGATTTCGCTGGCACGAGAAGGGGCGGCGTCTGCCGCGCTCGCTCGGGGTCTTTCGCGAACAGATGGATCGTGCGGATTTTCGGCGGCTTTGCGCCCGTCTGCGCCAGCGGGGCGAATGGTGAAGTCGCCGCTGCGCTCGATGTTGAAGTGGCTGCTGCGCCTGGCCTTGCTGCTGCTGATCGTTCTGGTCGGCCTGACCCTGCCGCTGCGCTGGGTCGATCCTGCAACATCGGCCTACATGGCGCTCGACGCCTGGCGCAACGATCGGGTCGTGCGCCAGTCCTGGGTACCCTACGAGCGCATCTCCGACCATCTCAAGCTGGCCGTGATCGCCGCCGAGGACCAGAAGTTTCCGCACCACTTCGGTTTCGATCTCGAGCAGATCCGCCAGGCGGTCGACACCCGACTGGACGGTGGTCGCTTGCGCGGCGCCAGCACGATTACCCAGCAGCTGGCGCGCAATCTCTACCTCTGGCCCGGCCGCGACTGGGTTCGCAAGGGGCTCGAGGCGGGCCTGACCGTACCGCTGGAGCTGTTCGTGCCCAAGCACCGCCTGCTCGAGATCTATCTCAACATCGCCGAGTTCGACGAGGGCATCTACGGCGCCGAAGCCGCCGCCGGCCACTATTTCGGCAAGCCGGCCGCCGCGCTCACCCGCTCCGAAGCCGCCGCGCTCGCCGCCGTGCTGCCCGCGCCCAGGCGTCTTTCTGCAGCGCAGCCCGACACCTTCGTTCGGGACCGCCAGCGCTGGATCCTGGCGCAGATGGACAATCTCGGCCGAAGCTAAGTACCGCATCCCCGACAGAAGGAGCCAGAATGACGATCAGACGCGCTCAGGATTGCCCGGAATACTGGTTCGAGGAAGGCTGCTGGATTGCCGAGTTGAGCAACCATCGCGACGACCAGCAACTGTCCATCGCACGCGCCCGCGTCGCGCCGGGCGATACCACACGCTGGCACGCGCTCGACGGCATCACCGAGCGCTATGTGATTCTGTCGGGACATGGTCACGTCGAACTCGGCCGCGAGGGCCCGGAGGCGGTGTCGGCCGGAGACGTGGTGATCATCGAGCCCGGACAGGCGCAGCGGATTGCCAATATCGGTGACGAGGAGCTGGTTTTCCTGGCGCTTTGCACACCGCGTTTCACACCCGAGTGTTACCGCGACCTGGCGTGAGCAACCACTCACCGGTCCGGGTCGTGGGACTTGTCGAGCCTTGAATGTTCTAATAGCCGTTTGAAGTCAGGCACTGGAGAAATCATCATGAAATCGATCGCCGCCGTCGCCCGCGAAGCCGGGAAGCCGCTCGAGCTGACCGAGATCGACGTTGCCGGACCTCGCGCCGGCGAAGTGCTGGTCGAGATCGTGGCGACCAGCGTCTGTCACACCGACGCTTACACGCTTTCGGGGGCCGATCCGGAAGGCCTGTTTCCCTCGGTGCTCGGCCACGAGGGTGCCGGCATCGTGCGCGAAGTGGGCGAGGGCGTGACCAGCGTTCGCGAGGGCGACCACGTGATTCCCCTCTACACGGCCGAATGCGGCAAGTGCAAGTTCTGCACCTCGGGCAAGACCAATCTCTGCCAGGCCGTACGCGCCACGCAGGGCAAGGGCCTCATGCCCGACGGCAGTTCGCGTTTTTCCGTCGACGGCAGGATGCTGCATCACTACATGGGCACGTCGACCTTCAGTCGCTATACCGTCGTGCCCGAGGTTTCCCTGGCCAAGGTGTCGAAGGAAGCGCCGCTGGACAAGATCTGCCTGCTCGGCTGCGGCGTGACCACGGGCATCGGCGCGGTGCTCAACACCGCGCGGGTCGAGGCCGGCTCGACGGTGGCGGTGTTCGGACTCGGCGCGATCGGCCTGGCCGTGATCCAGGGTGCGGTCATGGCCGGTGCCGAGCGCATCATCGCCATCGACATCAACCCCGACAAGTTCGAGCTGGCCCGGCAGTTCGGCGCAACCGACTTCGTCGATCCGCGCGACTATGACGAATCGATCCAGGAAGTGATCGTCGAGCTGACCGACGGCGGCGTGGACTATTCCTTCGAGTGCATCGGCAACGTCAACGTCATGCGTTCGGCGCTCGAGTGCTGCCACAAGGGCTGGGGCGAGTCGATCATCATCGGTGTGGCCGGGGCCGGCGAGGAGATCTCGACCCGGCCGTTCCAGCTGGTGACCGGGCGGGTGTGGCGTGGCTCGGCCTTCGGCGGCGTCAAGGGCCGCAGCGAGCTGCCCAACTACGTGCAGCGCTACATGGACGGCGAGATCCGGATCGACGAGTTCATCACCCAGGACATGCCCTTCGAGAAGATCAACGAAGCCTTCGACTTGCTGCACGCCGGCAAGAGCATCCGCACCGTCTTGCACTACTGAAATCTTAAGGCCGTGGATATGAGCGACAGGATCGAGCAGGTTTCGGCCAACCGCAGCTTCGGCGGCTGGCATCGACGCTACCGGCATCGCTCCGAGGTGCTCGGCTGCGACATGGTGTTCGCAGCCTACCTTCCGCCAGCCGCGGAAACCGGCCGCGTGCCGGTATTGTGGTGGTTGTCGGGCCTGACCTGCACGGACGAGAACTTCATGCAGAAAGCCGGGGCGCATCGCCTGGCGGCCGAACTCGGCGTGGCCATCGTTTGCCCCGACACTAGCCCGCGCAATGTCGGTCTGCCGGGTGAGGACGACAGTTACGACTTCGGTTCCGGAGCGGGTTTCTACGTAAACGCCACGCGCTCGCCCTGGAACCGCCACTACCGGATGTACGACTACGTCACCGCCGAGCTTCCCGCCCTGGTGGCTGCCCATCTTCCGTTCAACGACCGGCAGTCGATTTCCGGTCACTCCATGGGCGGCCATGGCGCGCTGCTCTGCGCGCTCGGCAACCCGGGTCGCTACCGTTCGGTCTCGGCCTTTGCGCCGATCTGCAACCCGACGCGCTGCCCCTGGGGCGAGAAGGCCTTCAGCGGCTATCTCGGCGACGACCGCGCCAAGTGGCTGGACTGGGATGCCTGCGAGCTGATCCGGCGGGACGGCTACGACGGTCGCATCCGGGTTGATCAGGGCGAGGAGGACAATTTTCTCGCCGACGGACAGCTGCGGCCCGAGGCGCTGCAAGCCGCTTGCAACGAACGCGGCGTCGAGCTCGATCTGCGCATGCAGCCGGGCTACGACCATTCCTATTTCTTCATCGCCAGCTTCATCGACGAGCACCTGCGCTACCACGCCGAAGCCCTGGCCGGGGAATAGGGCGGATTCAGCAACGCGGCGGCGTGGCCGTCTCCAGCAGCGTGGCGCGGCTGCTGCGCGAAAGCGCCAGCACCAGCTCGGCGCATGACAGCGCGTCGGCCAGGGCATTGTGCTGGCTGCGCACGATCAGGCCATGGTCGCGCACGGACGCTTCCAGGGTTGCCGGGTTCGGGTTCGAAGCCCCCCGACCGGAAAGCGCCAGGCGCCGGCGCTGCCAGCTCAGGGTGTCGATCACCGGGGCCTGCCAGCTGCGGCCCAGGTACTCGCAAAGTGCGCGTTCGAGGAAGGCGAGGTCGAGCGGTGCGTGGTGGAAGACCGCCACGCGAGCGCGCACTGCCGCAAGCAGTTGCTCCAGTCCTTCCGCGGGCCCGGAAGCCCCGAGCAGGTCGCAATCGCGCAGACCGTGAATGGTGGCCGAGTTGCCGACGGTTTCGCGCCGGCGCCGGGCGAGCCGGACTTCCCGCGCGTCCGCGAGCACGATAACGCCGGCATCGATCGGTACCCAGGCGATGCTGATGATCTCGTCGGCAGCCGGGTCGAGGCCGGTCATCTCCAGGTCGACGGCCAGAAGCGGCGCCGCATCCACGCGCAGGGCGGGCAACGGCCAATCGTCGCCTGATCGCCTGGCGGCGCGTTGCCAGCGCCACCAGCGCAGCGGATGCCAGAGTGCCGGGTTCACAGCATGTAATGCTGGGCCATGGCGCGCTGGGCCGAGGTCACGATGCTGAAGGCCGAGCGCAGGTAGCGGCGGTGCAGGCTGGAGAGCTCGTCGGGATCGACCAGGTGATCGGGCGGTTCACCGCGCTCGAGCTGCCGGGCCTGGTGGCGCAGCCGCACGTTGCCGATGAAACGCAGCGCGTGGATCAGGTCGTCGGCGTCTGCCGCGGTCATGATGCCGGCCTGGCCGGCCGCTTGTATTCTTTCCTCGCTGTGCACGGCGTCCAGGGCGCCTTCCAGGGCGTGTACCCGGGCCAGGTCGACGATGGGGATCACTCCGCGCTTCTTGAGGTTGAGGCCCTTGCTCTGCTTGCCGCCGCGCTCCTGCACGAACTGCCGAAACAAGCCCAGCGGCGGGCGGTGGCTCATCGACTCGGCGGCCAGGAAGCGCCGGAAGATGTCGCTGTCGCTCGCCTGTTCGAGGACGTCCCGGTGCAGGGATTCTGCCAGCTCGAGGTCGCCGCGAACCGCGCGCATGTCGAAGAAGATGCTGCAGTGCATGACCGACTTCGGCTCGGGTTCGCGCATCCAGCGGTCGAAGCGGCTGCGCCAGGCACGCCGTGACATTCGCCACTCGCCCTGGGCCATGACGCCGCCGGGGCAGAAAATGTAGCCGCAGTCGTTGAGACCGCCGCAGACGAACTCCGCCAGGCGAAGGAAGTACTCCGAGCTGGCTTGATCGGGCTCCTCGGCCAGCAGCAGCCCGTTGTCCTGGTCGCTGACCAGGCCTTGCTCCAGGCGCGCCTGGGAGCCGAACGCCAGCCAGGTCCAGGCCATGGGCGCGGTGCCCAGCTCGTCTTCGGCCAGCGCCAGAAGGCGGCCGGTACAGGCGTCGGTGATCCGCCCGGCCATGCGCCCGATCTCCGTCGCCGTGGTACCGCTGCGTGCCAGGCCCGCGAGCAGCGCCGGTCCGCGGCGGGCGAGGCCGGCGACAGCCTCGACATCTTCGGCCCGCCCGATGTCGCGTACCAGTCGCAGCGGATCGGGAACCTGGGCCCGCATCAGGTCGCTGGAGCTGACCACGGCCGCCAGTTCTCCCCCGTCACCGACAACGGGCAGGTGGTGGATGCCCAGGCGCATCATCTCGACCATTGCCGCGGCCGGGGCGGCCGCAAGCGCGATTGTGGCCGGGCTTGGGGTCATCACCTCGCCGACGGGCGTGCTGCTCGGTATTTCCCGGGCCAGGACCCGGTTGCGCAGATCCCGGTCTGTGATGATGCCGACCAGGCGCCCGTCCTCGAGCACGGGCAGGCAGCTGATGCGGTGTTCGGCCATCAGCCGGGCGCAGTCGCCGATCGATTGTCCGGTCCGGGTCGTGACAGGCGGGCGCAGCGACAGCTCGGCAATGGTGTCGGCGCTGGCCGACTCGCCCCCGGCGGCCAGGCGCGCGCCCGGGCCCCCGGCCAGAAAACGCGCGACGCCGGCGTGCTGCTCGAGCAGGCGGTCGATGTTCGCCTGTTCCAGCTCCCAGACCAGGCTGTCCTCGATCGTCCGGACCGTGTAGCGATCGACCGGCGGATCGAAGACGATGCGGTGGCCGAACAACTCGCCTTCGCCGCGTTGCTCGAGGGCATGCCCCTGTTCGTCGACCAGGGCCACGGCGCCCTTGCGCACGATGAACAGGCCGGCTCGTCCCGGCGGGTCGAAGCGCGCGACCTCGTCACGGCGGCGGAAATAGTGGATCCGGAGCTGGCCGGCCAGTCGCTCGATCGCATCGCCCGGCAGCTCGTCGAAGGGTACGACCCGGGCGAGAAAGTCGGTGATGTCGGCGGGTACCTGTGTCATGCGGTCATTATCCCTTTCGGCGGCTCGAAAAAAAGGCCGGCAGTTCGCACTGCCGGCCACAACGATCCTTCCGGAGGGAGAAGGATCAACGGGGGAGAGCCGACGCTCAGTGGTCGAGAGCGGCCGGGGTTCCGCCGGGCACCCGGATATCCTCGACCAGGTGACGGATCTCGGCCGGCGGTGGTGCGGTGAGCTTGCTCACCACCATGGCCACGATCACGTTGAGTAGGGCGCCGACGACACCGATCCCTTCCGGCGAGATGCCGAACAGCCAGTTCTCGGGGATGTTCTCCGCCAGGGGCGTGATGAAGATGCCCTTGAAGTAGAGGATGTACCCGAAGGTGAACAACAGGCCGGTCAGCATGCCGGCAATGGCGCCCTCGCGATTGATGCGGGTCGAGAAGATGCCCATGATGATGGCCGGGAACAGCGAGGCCGCTGCCAACCCGAACGCGAACGCCACCACCTGGGCCACGAAGCCGGGCGGGTTATAGCCCAGGTAACCGGCAATGCAGATGGCGACCGCCGCGGCGATACGGCCGGTCAACAGTTCGCCGCGCTCGCTCATGTCGGGCTTGAATATCCCCTTGACCAGGTCATGCGAGACCGCCGAGGAGATTACCAGTAATAGCCCGGCCGCCGTCGAGAGTGCGGCGGCAATGCCACCGGCGGCGATCAGGGCGATGACCCAGTTGGGCAGGTTGGCGATCTCGGGGTTGGCCAGCACCATGATGTCGCGGTCGACCGTCAGTTCGTTGCCATCCCAGCCGCGTGAGTCGGCCACCGGGGCGAACTGATCGTTGGCGTCGTTGTAGTACTGGATGAGGCCGTCGCCGTTCTTGTCTTCGAAGCCGAGCAGGCCGGTTTCCTCCCAGGTCCGGAACCAGTCCGGGCGTTCCTCGTAGGCCAGGGGCTGGGTTTCCTCGCTGGTGCCACCCGGCCAGATGGTCTCGATCAGGTTCAGGCGCGCCATGGCGCCCACGGCCGGCGCGGTCGTGTAGAGCAGGGCGATGAAGAACAGGGCCCAGAAAGCGGAGCGGCGCGCATCGCTGACCTTCGGCACGGTGAAGAAGCGCACGATCACGTGCGGCAGCCCGGCCGTGCCGACCATCAGCGCCAGCGTGATGCAGAACACGTCGATCTTCGCCTTGGAGCCGTCGGTGTAGGCACCGAAGCCGAGATCCTGCACGACCGAGTCGAGCCGCTCGAGCAGCCAGGTCGATTCGGCGCCGCTGACGGTCGACCCCAGGCCGAGCTGGGGCAGGGGGTTGCCGGTCAGCTGGATGGAGATGAACACCGCCGGCACGGTATAGGCGAAGATCAGCACGCAGTACTGCGCGACCTGGGTATAGGTAATGCCCTTCATGCCGCCGAGAACGGCGTAGACGAACACGATACCCATGCCCACCAGCAGGCCGGTGAGAATGTCGACCTCGAGAAAGCGCGAGAAGACGATGCCGACCCCGCGCATCTGCCCGGCCACGTAGGTAAAGGAGATGAAGATCAGGCAGATGACCGCGACAACGCGCGCCGTCCTCGAATAGTACCGGTCGCCGATGAACTCCGGCACGGTGAACTTGCCGTACTTGCGCAGGTAGGGCGCGAGCAGCAGGGCCAGCAGCACGTAGCCGCCGGTCCAGCCCATCAGGTAGACAGAGCCGTCGTAACCAAGAAAGGCGATCAGGCCGGCCATCGAGATGAACGAGGCGGCCGACATCCAGTCCGCGCCGGTCGCCATGCCGTTGGCTACCGGGTGGACGCCCTTGCCGGCCACGTAGAAGTCGCCGGTCGAGTGTGCGCGCGACCAGATCGCGATGCCGATGTAGAGCACGAAGGTGGCGCCGACGACGATGTAGGTCAGTGTTTGCAGGTCCATGTCGGCTCCTTACTCTTCGTGGAAGTCGTGTTCGCGATCGAGCTTGTTCATGCGCCAGGCGTAGAACAGGATCAGACCGAGAAAGGTATAGATCGAACCCTGCTGGGCGAACCAGAATCCGAGTGGGTAGCCGAACAACTGGAACCGGTCGAGCACGTCGACGAGCAGGATGCCGAAGCCGAAGGAGACGGTGAACCAGATGATCAGGCAGATCGCCATCAGCCTGAGGTTGGCCTTCCAGTAGCGATCGCGGGTTGCTTGATCGGACATGTCGATGTTTCCCTCTTGGTTGGATTGACCACGAGGGGAATGTAGCAACGTCGCCCGTCGACTGCCTTTCGACTTTAGTCGATGACGGTGCGGGGCCAGGCGGGTAAATTGCTATGATGAGCGTGGTTCTCGCCCTGATCCCGGATGTTTTCACCACCCCTGATCGCCGCGCTGTCCCTGGCCTACGTCGGCCTGCTGTTCGCCATCGCCTGGTGGGGCGACCGGGTTGTCGCCGTTCCGTTGGGTGGCCGGACCCGTGCGGTGATCTATTCGCTGTCACTGGCGGTCTACTGCACGTCCTGGACCTTCTTCGGCGCGGTTGGAAGCGCAGTGGAGAACGGCTGGTTGTTCGCCACCATCTACCTCGGCCCGGTGCTGGTGCTGATCTTCGGCCATGACCTCATGCAGCGCATCCTGCGCCAGAGTCGTCAGCAGCGGCTGACCTCGATCGCCGATTTCATCGCCCACCGTTACGGTCGATCCCGGCCGCTGGCGGTGGCCGTGACCCTGGCGGCGGTGGTCGGCGCCATTCCCTACATCGCGCTTCAGCTCAAGGCCGTCACGATGGGCCTGGTGGCGATCAGCGACGGGCGCGGCGGGCTTTCCGAGCAGGCGCTGGCCTTGCTGCTGGCGCTGGGGCTGGGTGTGTTCGCCGTGCTTTTCGGCGCCCGGCGCCTGGAGGCAAGCGAGCACCATCGCGGCATGGTGCTCGCGGTGGCCTTCGAGTCGCTGGTCAAGCTCGTTGCCTTCGCCGCCGTCGGTCTGTGGGCCCTGTTCGCCGTTCTCGACGGCCCGGCCGGCATGGTCGAGCGCATCGGCGCGCAGGCCGAGTACCGCGAGCTGTTCCTGCCTTCGGCCCTGCCGGAGGGATTCTGGGTGCAGACCCTGCTGGCGGCGGCGGCCATCCTCTGCCTGCCGCGGCAGTTCCAGGTCAGCTTCGTCGAGAACGAGGAGGAGAGCGACCTGCGCACCGCGCGCTGGCTGTTCCCGCTGTACCTGATCGCGTTCACCCTGCTGGTGATTCCCATCGCGCTGGCCGGCATGGAGCGGCTGGGCGCGGGCAACTTCAATGCCGACACCTTCGTGCTCACCCTGCCGATGAGCGAAGGGCAGGGCTGGCTGACGATGCTGAGCTTTCTCGGCGGGTTTTCGGCGGCGACCGGCATGGTGATCGTCGCCACGGTGGCGCTGGCGACCATGGTCAGCAACGACCTGCTGGTTCCCATGCTGCTGCGACTGAAGAAGTCCCGTCGCGGCGAGGATTTCAGCCAGGTGGTGCTCAATGCCCGGCGCATCACGATCATTGCGCTGGCCGTCATGGCCTGGCTTTACTATCTGGTGCTTCAGGCTACCGACCGGCTCGCCGCGATCGGCCTGATGTCGTTCGCCGCCGTCATCCAGTTCGCCCCGGCGCTGGTCATCGGCGTGTACTGGCGGGGCGCCAGTCGCGAGGGCGCCATGACCGGCCTGCTGTTCGGCCTCGGCGTGTGGCTGTCGATGATCTTCATGCCCTCGATGCTCACTGACTGGCCAGCCTGGCTCGAACCCGGCCTGTATCGCGCCACGCTCCTGGGCCTGCTCGGCAACGTGACAGCGCTGGTCCTGGTCTCGCTGTGGGTGAGGCGTCGCCGGCCGGTTCTGCCGAGGCTGCTGGGTAGCCGCACCGCGAGGCCGGTCACCATCGGCGAACTGCGTGAGCTGGCCGCCGGCTTCATCGGTCGAGAACGGGTCGATACCGCCTTTGCCAGTGCGCTCGGAAGCGATGATCGGACCATCGACGAGGAGGAACCCGCCGATCACGATCTCATCGGCTTTACCGAGCGATTGCTGTCGGGCTGTATCGGCTCGGCGTCGGCGCGGACGGTGCTCGCCGCGGGCCTGCGGCGTAGCGGCATGCAGCCCGACGATGCGCTCGCCTTGCTCGAGCAGACTTCCAGCGCCATCCAGTTCAACCGCGACCTGCTCGACGCCACGCTCGATCACATCAGCCAGGGCGTGAGCGTGGTCGATGCCGACCTGAGACTGGTGAGCTGGAATCGTGCCTATATCGACTTGTTCGACTATCCCCCGGGTATGGTCTATATCGGTCGCCCGGTCGAGGAGCTGATCCGTTTCAACCTCGAGCGCTGGCACGGCGGCGCGCCTTCGAAGATCGAGGCGGGCGTCAACCGCCGCATGCACCACATGAAGCGGCGCACACCTTATGTCTTCGAGCGCCAGCACAGCAAGGACCGGGTGATCGAGATCCGCGGCAACCCGATGCCGCAGGGCGGCTACGTGACCACCTACACCGACATCACCAGCTTCAAGCGAACCGAGCACGAGCTCAAGCAGGCCTACGGCACGATGGAGCAGCAGGTGGCTGAACGCACGCGCGAACTCAACCAGGCGATGGAAGCCCTGGCGGCGGCCAAGCGCGAAGCCGAAGCGGCAAACGAGAGCAAGTCGCGCTTCCTGGCGGCCGCCAGCCATGACCTGCTGCAGCCGCTCAACGCCGCACGCCTGTTTTCCTCCACCTTGCGCCAATCCGCCGATCATCTTCCGGCCGAGGAGGCGAATCTCAGCCGGCGTGTCGACCACAGCCTGAGCGTGGCCGAGGATCTTCTATCGGCCCTGCTCGATATCAGCCGTCTCGA
This sequence comes from Wenzhouxiangella indolica, assembly GCF_042310355.1. NCBI lineage: Bacteria > Pseudomonadati > Pseudomonadota > Gammaproteobacteria > Chromatiales > Wenzhouxiangellaceae > Wenzhouxiangella > Wenzhouxiangella indolica. The sequence continues at coordinate 367,167 of NZ_JBHJMR010000002.1, forward strand.
CCAGGGAGCGCTGCAGCCGCGCTGGTCGGAGTTTCCGGTGCAGGTGCTGCTCGACAAGCTCGAACGGCAGTTCGCCGCCTTGGCCAATCGAAGGGGGCTGAAACTGCGCCTGCGTCGGAGCGGCATCTGGGTACGAAGCGACCAGAAGCTGTTACAGCGCATCCTGGCCAACCTGGTCGGCAATGCCTTGCGCTACACGCGCGAAGGCGGCGTGCTGGTCGGTTGCCGCCGGCACGACGACCAGGTCGCGGTCGAAGTATGGGACTCAGGCCCCGGCATTGCCGAAGCCGATCGCGAGCGCGTGTTCGACGAGTTCGAACGCCTCGCCGGCGAGGACGAGCCCCATTTCGCGGACCAGGGCCTGGGACTGGGGCTGGCGATCTGTCAGCGCATCAGCCTGATGCTCGATACGCCCCTGAACCTGCGCTCGAAAATCGGACGGGGAAGCGTTTTCTCCGTGACGGTTCCGGTCGCGCCGGCGGGCCGATGGGACGAGGGCCAGCGTGCGCCGCAGGCCGCAGAGATGCCGCGCGAGTTCGCCGGCAGGCGGGTGCTCTGCCTCGACGATGATCCCGACGTGCTCGACGGCATGCGCGCGATTCTCCAGCGATGGGGCTGCGAGGTCTTCACGGCGACCGACCGGGCCGCGGCGGCGGCACAGATTCACCGGAACCCCGACCTGATGATCGTCGACTACCACCTCGAGGGTCAGGACAACGGCCTGGATGCGGCCCTCGCCATCCGGGCCGAAAGCGGCCGGGCCATCCCGGTGCTGGTGGTCACCGCCGACCGCGGCGAAGAGCTGCTCGAGCGTGTCGGGGCGCTGGGGTTCCGGCGGCTGCTCAAGCCGATCAAGCCGGCGGCGCTGCGGGCGGTGATGCGTCGCCTGCTCGACGACGCCTGAGCGGGGCGATCAGGCCGAGTCGTCCAGTTCGCGCGGGGGAATCTGAAGGCGGTTGAGCAGGGTAACCGCCTGGGTGCGATTGGAAACTTCGAGCTTGCGCATGATGGCGGTCATGTGCGCCTTCACTGTCGCCTCGGTGATCTCGAGTTCCCAGGCGATCTGCTTGTTGAGCAGACCGTCGCCGAGCATCAGCAGGATGCGGTACTGCTGCGGCGTCAGCTCCCCGATTCGGCGCACAAGGTCGGCTTCATCGCGCGATCGCTCGTGGGGGGCAAGCCCGGCGGGTATCCAGGTATCGCCCTCGAGCACGCGGTCGATGGCCTGCTCGATGGTCTCGGAGTCCGCCGACTTGGACAGGAAGCCGGCCGCACCGTCGGCCAGAGCGCGTTGAATGATGCGCGCGTCGTCGTGGGCGGAAATCAGTAGTACCGGGATTTCCGGGTAGCGGCCGCGCAGCCAGGCGAGGGCCGACAGGCCGTGCCGGCCGGGCAGGTGCAGGTCGAGGAGGACGAGGTCGAATGCGGCATCGGCCTCCAGCAGGTCCTGGAGCTGTTCGAACGAAGCCGCCTCGGATACCCGGCAGTCGGGGTGAAGTCGTCGCAGCGTACCCGCCAGGGCTTCGCGAAACAGGGGGTGGTCGTCGACCACCACCATGTGCTCGGCCGCCTGGAGGTTCATGCGCGGATCAGACCTGGCGCCGGTTCTCGATCAGGTTCTCGACCACGTCCGGATCGGCCAGGGTCGAGGTATCGCCCAGCTGGTCGGGTTCGTTGGCCGCGATCTTTCTGAGAATGCGGCGCATGATCTTGCCCGAGCGCGTCTTGGGCAGGCCCGGCGCCCACTGCAGGTGATCGATTGTGGCAATCGGTCCGATCTCCTCGCGCACCCACTGGATCAGTTCCTTCGCCAGCTCGTCGTCGCCGTCGCGACCGGCCATCAGCGTCACGTAGGCGTACACACCCTGGCCCTTGATGTCGTGCGGAAAGCCGACGACGGCCGCTTCGGCCACGGCGGAGTGGGCGACCAGGGCCGACTCGACCTCGGCGGTACCCAGGCGGTGACCGGAGACATTGATGACGTCGTCGACCCGGCCGGTGATCCAGTAGTAGCCGTCCTCGTCGCGCTTGGCACCGTCGCCGGTGAAGTAGCGTCCGGGATAGGCCGAGAAATAGGTTTCACCGAAGCGCTTGTGATCGCCGTAGACGGTGCGCATCTGCCCCGGCCAGCTGTCGGTCAGCACCAGGTTGCCGGAGGTCGCGCCCGTCAGTTCCTTGCCGTCGGCATCGAGCAGGGCCGGCTTGATGCCGGGCAGGGGTCGGGTCGCCGAGCCCGGCTTGAGATCGGTGGCGCCGGGCAGCGGGCTGATCAGGATGCCGCCGGTCTCGGTCTGCCACCAGGTGTCGACGATCGGGCAGCGGCCATCGCCGACGACTTTGTAGTACCACTCCCAGGCTTCCGGGTTGATCGGCTCGCCGACCGTCCCGAGGATGCGCAGGGACTCGCGGCTGGTTTTCGTGACCGGTTCGTCGCCACCGCGCATCAGCGCCCGGATGGCCGTCGGCGCGGTGTAGAAGATGTTGACCTGATGCTTGTCGACCACCTGCCAGAAGCGGCTGTTGTCGGGGTAGTTGGGCACGCCCTCGAACATCAGGGTGGTCGCGCCGTTGGCCAGCGGGCCGTAGACGATATAGCTGTGGCCGGTCACCCAGCCGACGTCGGCAGTGCACCAGTAGATGTCGCCGTCGTGGTAATCGAACACGACTTCGTGCGTCCAGCTGGCCCAGGCCAGGTAGCCGCCGGAGGTATGCAGCACGCCCTTGGGCTTGCCGGTCGAGCCGGAGGTATAGAGGATGAACAGCGGATCCTCGGCATTCATCTCCTCCGGCTCGCAGTCGGCATCGACCTGTTCGACCGCCTCGTGCAACCAGTGGTCCCGGCCCGCGTTCCACTCGATATCGCCGCCGGTGTTCCTGACCACCAGTACCGACTCGACTCGCCCGGCCGCTTCTTCGTTGGTCAGCGCGCGGTCGACGTTCTTCTTCAGCGGCGTGGCCTTGCCGCCGCGCACGCCCTCGTCGGCGGTGATCACGCACTTGGAATCGCAGTCGACGATGCGCCCGGCCAGGGCGTCGGGCGAGAAGCCGCCGAAGACCACCGAGTGAACGGCGCCGATGCGGGCGCAGGCCAGCATCGCCACGGCGGCTTCGGGAATCATGGGCATGTAGAGGGTGACGCGATCGCCCTTGACCACGCCCAGGTGCTTGAGCACGTTGGCGAAGCGGCAGACGCGCTCGTGCAGCTGGCGGTAGGTGATCTTCTCGTCGCGCTCGGGGTCGTCGCCTTCCCACAGGATGGCTACCTGGTCCGCGCGGGATTCGAGGTGACGGTCCACGCAGTTGGCACAGACGTTGAGCGTGCCGTCGTCGTACCAGCGGATATGCAGGTCGTCGAGATTGAAGCTGACGTCCTTGATGCGCGAAAAAGGCTTGATCCAGTCAAGGCGCCGGCCGATCTGCTTCCAGAACGCATCCTGGTTTTCGCCCGCTTCGCGCGTGAGTTGCTCGAAGCCTTCCCGGTCGAGGTGCGCGCTGCGTGCGATCTCGTCGGGAACGGGATGAGTCTGGGCCTTGGAGTGCTGCTCTGACATGGGTGCTCTTCCTCTTTTCCGATGCGTCTTGAGTGCCGCTGTTCAGTGTCTCCGAAGGTCGTGGGCTTGTAAAGCGGGGGCCGCCTCCGGGTGCTACGACTTTGGTCTAACGACTAAAGGCTAATTGTCGTAGAAGGGCATTCGACGAAACATGTTCGGCATTGACCGAAGATGCCTGACACCAGAGGGAGATTCCTATGTTCTTTCGACCGACTGTCGATTCCACGAATGCGAGAGGCTCGTTGCCCCTGCGTCGCAGTCTGCTGGCGCTTTCCGTGGCCCTGGCGTGTGCCGCCGGCCCGGCACTGGCGGACGACGGCGACCGGGTCGCCGAACTCGAGCAGCGCGTGGCCGATCTCGAGGCCATGGTGCGCACGCTGCTCGATGAACGCGGTGACGGACGCGGCTCGGACCCCGAAGTCGAGCGCGTGGTCGAGGAATCTCGCGCAACCCGCGAGATGGTCGAAGCGATGAAATCGCGCGCCGAGCCGGTACTGGCCGCCGCCGAGGAAGCAGCCGAGGGTCCCGAGTTCTACTGGGGCGGCTTCATCAAGGCCGACGCGATCGTTTCGGACTTTTCAGACGGTGAGGTTGCGCCCGGCAGCATTGGCCGCGATTTCTTCGTCGCCAGCACCATTCCCGTCGGCGGCGAAGGCGAGGGCGCCGTTACCGACCTTCATGCGCGTCAGAGCCGTGTCAACTTCGGCCTGCGCCACCAGGTCGACGAAAACAACAAGCTGGGCGCCTTCGTCGAGTTCGATTTCCTGGCCACCGCCGGTGGTGACGAGCGGGTCAGCAACTCCTATTCGCCGCGGATGCGGCATGCTTTCGTGACCTGGAACAATTGGCTGATCGGCCAGACCTGGAACACCTTCATGGATGTCGGCACGCTGCCTGAAAGCGTCGACTTCATCGGCCCGGCGGGCAGCACCAGCTTCGGCCGCCAGACCCAGATCCGCTTCGACAACGGCAACTTCGCGATTGCGCTCGAAAACCCCGAGACCACGATCACCCCCTTCGGCGGTGGCGGTCGAATCGTCAGCGACGACCACCTGTTGCCCGAACTGGCCGCCCGCTACACCTGGAAGGGCGACTGGGGCCATGTCCAGCTCGGCGGCATGCTGCGCCAGCTCGCCTATGAGGACAAGGCGGCCGGCATCGACGACGACGAAATGAGCTGGGGCGCGAGCCTGTCGGGCAAGTTTACGATCGGTCGCGACGATATCCGCTGGATGCTGCACCACGGCGACGGCCTGGGCCGCCACATCGGCCTGAACTTCGTCAACGCAGCGGTGCTGACCGACACCGGCGAGCTCGAGCCGATCTCGACCACGGGCGGATTCGTCGCCTACCGACACTGGTGGAGCGAACGCCTGCGTTCGACCGCGGTGTTCGGTTACCTGGACGTGGACAATCCGGTCGAGTACACCGGAACCGGCGTCAACAGCGGTAACTGGAGCGGCCAGATCAACCTGTTCTACGATCCGGTCGATTCGCTCAGCTTCGGCATCGAGTACCTCACCGCCGAGCGCGAAATCGAGACCGGCGACAGCGGCCGCCTGGATCGCGTGCAGTTCACGGGCAAGTACAGCTTCTGAGCCTCGTGCCCGCCGTCAGGCGGAGGAGGCTTCGTCCGGATCCTGCGGGGGTGGGCCGCCCATTTCCCCATGTTCCGGCCCACGCTTTGACCTCAGCGCGGTGCCGGGCAGTTCCAGGGCTGCGGCCCAGGCCAGTCCCAGCGCCAGCCCGAGCGCGATTCCCGATGGCGCCGCCCAGCCGGCGACAATCGTGCCCAGCGCGACGGTGCAGAGAACGAAGGTGCCGATGGCGGCAAAGCCCACGGCTGACGCCCAGCTCAGCGCTCGAGCCGTCAACGCCGTGGTGTGGATCAACAGAACGGCTGCCACCGCAACCGGCACCGACGGGAACTCCGCGTTAGGGACGTGGCCCTCCAGCACAAAGCGGTCGAGGAGAAAGGCGCCGCCCGCAGCGCCCACGAGCCCGACGCCGACCCGCAGCGCCGCGATCCATCCAGCGCGCCACAGAAAGAACCCCATCATCGGAATCGCCACGGCCAGCACGCCGGGCCAGTGAAACGCGTGTAGTCCGCCGCGGGCGATAGAGACGGCCTCGTCCGTTCGAACATTGCCCATCCACTCGAGCACGGGAAAGTCGATCAGGGCCAGGCCCTGAACCGCCTGCGTCTGGCTGAATACCAGACCGACGCCGCCGGCCGCGGCCAGGAGCACGAAAAAGCAGAGCGTCAGGCTCAGCCCCTGGGCCAGGCGCGGATCCAGCCGGCGGCTCATCCAGCGGAATCCGGGCGCAAGCACGCGAGCGATGCCGCGAGTGCCCGTCCAGCGGAGCGTCAGCCGGAACAGGGCCTGCACCCGGCGACGATTCGCTGCGATTCGAGCGGCAACCCAGCGGATCAGCAGGGCCAGGATGAACAGGATCAGGATCAGCAGTGCCGCTGTTCCGGTCAACTCCCTGATCAGGCCCCAGGACTCCCCCAGCAAGTAACCGAGCGTACCGAACACCGCGGCCCAGACCAGGCTCGCAGGTATATCGAACAGAACGAAACGGCGATAGGGAACCTGTGAAGCACCGGCCAGGAAGGGAACGATGACGCGGGTCGGAGTCGATACCCGACCCAGCACGATCGCCCATTCACCCCGTCGCCGCATGAAGTCCTGCACGCGCTGGATCGAGGGTCCGAGCAGGCGCTGCAGCGGAGCCCATCCAAGCATTCTCCCGCCCCAGCGTCGACCGACGTAGAAACCCGTCGCGTTGCCCGTGATCGTGGCAACCGTCACGACCGCCAGCAGGGGACCCAGTTCGATCTGTCCGCGCGATGCGAGGATGCCGCCGGTGACCACGGCAAGCTCCCCGGGCGTGACGAAACCGAGGAAGAACGCAGCCTCCGTCCAGCAGAATATCCCGATCAGGATATAGACGGTGACAGGCGGTAGCTCGAACAGAAATTGAAGGAACTTCTCGATGACGTCACCTCCGCCGGGTTACCAGCTCGGATCCCGAACAGGTTCACCGGCATTCAGATCGGCCAGTTCGCCGGGGCGGTCGAGCAAGCGGGCTGCGCCGGACTCCAGCAGCTCGCCGCGCGAGCCATAGCCCCAGGTCACGCCCACGGGAAGAATGCCGTTGGCCCGAGCCCCGATCATGTCATGCCGGCGATCGCCGATCATGGTGGTGTCGGTTTGATCGAGCGAAAGGCGTTTGACAATCCAGGCCAGAAGGTCGGACTTGTCGGCACGAGTGCCGTCGAGTTCGCTGCCGAAAACCGCTTCGAGCCTGCCATCGAGACCGAAGTGCGAAACGATGCGCTGCGCATAGACCGTCGGCTTGGAAGTGGCCAGGTACAGGCGCGCACCAGCGTCGCGCAGTGCGACCAGGGCCTGTTCAATGCCGGGGTAGAGCCCGTTCTCGAACAGGCCGATCCGACCGAAGCGCTCCCGGTACAAATCGACGGCCCGATCGGCCGCCGATTCATCGCCGCCGAGCAGCGCCACGAAGCTCTCGCGCAGGGGCGGGCCGATGCAGTGGAGAAGCCTTTCCTGCTCAGGCACGGGTTGGTCGAGCCGCCGCAAGGCATGCTGAATGCAGCGCGTGATGCCTTCGCGCGGGTCAGTCAAGGTGCCGTCGAGATCGAGCAGGATGTTCAAGCCGGTTCAGTTCCTGTTTGCTGCACGGGTGGCATGGGCGACCTCGGACAGGACCACCGACTTGCCGATCGGAAACAGCGCGATGCCGGCTAGCTTGACGTGCTGGATGCCGAAGGGAATGCCGATTATCGTGATAAACAATACCAGCGCCCAGAACAGGTGGCCGATGGCCAGCCAGATGCCGGCGAGCACGAACCAGATGACGTTGCCGGCCACGCCCAGGCAGCCAGTGCCCAGGTCGTCCTTGCCGGTCAGTGCCTTGCGATCGACCGCTTCACGCCCGAACGGCCAGAACATGAACTTGCCGAGCACGAAACAGGCCCGGCCCCAGGGAATGCCGATGATGCTGATGAAGCACACCAGACCGTAGAACCACCAGGCCAGGCCCATGAAGAAACCGCCGAGAACGAACCAGATGATGTTGCCGAGCAGTCTTAGCATTCGCGGAACGCTCCTCGTTCGGGATGGCCCGGGTTACGGATTCCCGATGTCCGTTGGTTCAGTCCAGCTCCGACCAATCGATCTCTGGCAGGGCCTCGAAAGCCGGGCGCGCCAACAGGTATCCCTGAATCAGATCCACGCCCATGCCCCTGAGGGTCTGGAGTTCCGCGCGGGTTTCGACGCCTTCGGCGATCGCCCGGATGCCGAGGCTGCCGCATACCGATAGTGTTGCCTTGACGATGGCCTGACGGCTGGCCTGACTGTCGATGTCGCGTATCAAGCCCATGTCGAGCTTGACCAGATCCGTGCGGAAGTCGGCCAGCAGGCTCAGGCCGGCATAGCCCGCACCGAAGTCGTCGATCGCCGTCTGGAAGCCCTGGGCCTGGTAGTAGCGGATGATCTTGTCGAGGTGGTCGGGATCCTCGATGCGCTCCCCTTCGGTGATCTCGAAAATGATCCGGTCGGTCGGGAAATCGTGCGTGCTGGCGGCTTCCAGGGTTGTCTGGATGCAACGTTCCGGCTCGTAGACGGCGTTGGGCATGAAGTTGATGCTCAGGGATGACTGCATGCCCAGCTTCGCCGCCCATTCGATAGCCTTGATGCGGCAAGCCTGGTCGAAACTGTAGCGGTTGCCATTGTTGACCTTTTCGAACACGACGCCGGCCGGCTCGCCGGCCGGGCCCCGCACAAGCGCCTCGTGCGCGAAGACCGTTCTTTGCTTCGCGTCGACGATCGGCTGGAACGCCATTGAGATCTTGAACCCTGGATCGATGCCGTTGCCGCAAATCGTGCAACCGGGCGTGCTCTGATCGGTATCTGCCATGCAAGCGAATACGGTTCGAGTAACTGTCCCGAAAGTATGCCACAGGACTCCTCGTCTTTAACCTGTGTTGTGGACATTGACGGCAGGGACGACTACGCTGGTGACTTAACAACTGGTTGATTGTTAAATTTCCCTTGTGGATAAAAGGAGCGGATGAACTCATGAGAAAGCTCATCAATAACAGGATTTTCAACGTCCTCTTCGCGCTGCTGCTGGCGCTTTCGGTTGGCATGCTGGCCGGCTGTGAGGATCAGGGTCCGGCCGAAGAAGCTGGTGAGAACATCGACGAAGCCATGGAAGAGGCCGGCGACAGCATGGAAGATGCGGCCGATGAGGCCGAGGACGAAGTCGACGACGCGACCGGCGGCGGTTGATCTTCGACCCTTCCGTACCGAAACGCATGATCGAGAATCCCGGCGCCCGCCGGGATTTTCGTATCCGGGGGGCCGAAGGGTTCCATACGTCGCACGGCCGATACCGTTTGTCCGAATCTTGCTGCAGACACCCGGCTGTGCGCCGAGTTCCGGGTAGTATCGATTGCAACATCCAACAACTCGAACCGGCAAGGCGGGCGCATCGGGACTTCATATGCTGCACTCGTCGTCGCACCATGAGGGAGTCACGTGCGCACAACAACATTTTCGGTCCAGGCGACCGTCATTCTTCCGATCGTCCTTCTTGCAAGTATCCTGACCGCCGATGAAGGCCGCGCCCAGGACGTCGACCTGGTGGTCAATGTCACCGGCGACCAGCCCGCCTACATGGCGCAGGACCTGCAGTCGTTCTCGGTCACCATTTCAAACAACGGTCCCGATACGGCCACCAATGTGGAACTGGTGGTCGAGCACCCGATCGCCGAGACACCGTTCGAAGACAGCGCCACCTGCCAGGCCCTTACCGGCGCCAATCCGAATGGGCCGGCCGTGTGCCCACCCGGATCGGGCACTGCACCTTCGGCGGCATTCGTGCGCAACGGACAGACCTTCAGCGTCACGTTGCCCGAGATCCCCGCGCTCAGCCAGGCGCGGATCGACTTCGACACGCAGGTGCACTGTCCCTCAACGAATGCCGGCGAGCCGATCTGTGTCGGGGTGCCGACCGGTAATTTCCTCGTTTCGGCCGATGTCGCGGCAGCCGAGACCGACAGCAACGATGTGACCAACGGCAGCACGACCAATATCTTCCTGTATCCGCCCGACGTGCAATACGCCGTCGAGATCGTCGAGGCGCCGACCACGGCCACGCCCGGATCGGTGGTCGAGTACGAGTTCGAACTCTACAGCTTCGGCCTTCAGCCCTCCGACCTCTTGAACCTGGGTATCGAGATCCGGGGCGAAGCCGGCAGCATGACGCCATTGAGCGTTTCCAACAATCCCTACGGCGCCGACGGTTCAACCTTGCCGAATACCGAGCTATTGAGCATTGATTGTCTGTCAGCGTCACTCGGCAGCTTTCCGCCAGGCTCGGTTTTCCCCGCCTCGCCGGCGCCCTGGCAAACCTGTCCGTCGACCGGCCTGATCCCGATTCCGACACCCGCCAGTCCGCAGAACAATACGCCGGTGACCGGTTTTCCCACCGGCGACTTCCTGGCGAACCTGCCCGGCACGCTCGACGGCCCGGCCGGCGGTGGCGTGATGCGTTTCCGGGCCGAGGTGCTCGTCGGCGACCCGGTATGCGTCGATGCGCCCGAGTCCGGCGTGCGCGACCTGGTCTTCGAGTTCAGCGTCCAGGGCTTGCAGGGAACCGACCAGGTCCCACCCGGTCCGGCCGACAATACCGACACGGTGGTTACCGAGGTGCCCGGCAACTGTGAAGTCGCCGATATCGAGTTCACCACCGAGTCAGTCCCGGCAAACCCGTCCCTGGACGGCAATGGCGATGCAAGCTGGGTCCAGGAGGTCACGGTCACGAACCTGAGCACCGGGCCCTCGGCCGGCACGGCCACCGACGTGGACTTCGAGTTCGAGCACCACAGCCTGGCGTTCGCCCACAGCTTCGGTGCGCTCTCCTGCACCTCTTCACCCGGCGGTCTGTGTCCGTCGCCAACAGCGCTCAACGATGGAATCATTTCGACCAGCAGCAGCCACTTCCGCTTTGCGTCGCTGATCGACTCATTGCCGCCGGGCGGCTCGGTCACCGTTTCCCTGCCGGTCGACATCACGCGCACGACCTGCTGGGGCAGCAACACCGCCGAGATTAATCTGAGTGGGCAGGCGTCGCCGTCGCCGGCACTGCACGACCCGATCTACAGCCCGGTGACGCCACCCGAGCCGCCGCCGTTCACCCCGGGCAGTAACCCGTTCTTCGGCAACAACGGACTGCAGGCCATGGTGCCCGTCACCGGCCTTGACGTGTGTCCGGGTGGTTCAGCGCAGGCGTTCATCGAGGTCGAGAAGACCGGCCCCTACGCCAGCGCCGCCGACGCGGCCGCGGGCACGCCGCTCATCGGGCAATCGCCGGTCGACTTCATCACCGACGGCACCGAGGTGTTTTACAAGATCGAGGTGACCAATCCGAACACGGTCAATGCCGTTCCGCTCGGCGACCTCAATGACTTCAACTTCAACCTGCCCGGCCTGGCCACCACGCCACCGAGCGGCTTCGTGCACAGCGGCAACGACCTGTCCGACTGGGGCATTAGCTGCACCGCGGCGCCAGCCAGCGAGACCTGCCATGAGGTGGCAAGCAGCTTCACCACGACGGGCTATACCAACACGTTCACGCTCAGCTACGATCCGGCCCTGCACGGCGGAGACAGCGAGGTGCCGCTGGCGCCGGAAGGCACGCTGACCTACATCGTGCCTTTCACCATGCCGGTCCACCTCAACCGCTGCCACGACCCGGAACTGACCAGCAACAACGTGACGGCAAGCTATGTCAACGCCGCCGGCGACCTGGTGTCGACGCCGCAGAGTGTCGTCGATCACTACATCGGCATGCCGCCGTGTACACCGGGCGCGCTGGAAATCGAGAAGGCCATCCTGCCGCCGGCGACCGACACGAGTATCCCGATCAGCGGCGAGATCAGCTGGAGCGTCACGTTGACGAATGCATCGGCCAGCGAAACCCTGGATATCGCGCGTTTCGTTGACGAGACGTATGCCTTCGGGGTCAACGCCTCGATTGTCAGCGTGGACTGCAGCGTGCTTTCCGGCGGTGCCCAGTGTCCGTCCACGCCGGTGGTTCCGGGTGTACAGACGCCGGCCTCGGGCCCCACGTCGCCGTTGTCCAGCCCGCTGCACATCGACCACGAGTGGGGTGCTGTCGGTGACAACACCTTCCCGCCCGGGGGCAGCATCGAGTTCGTGATCACCGCGCAACTGGCCAACCCGACCAACATGTTCGGCTGCGTCTTCAACCAGGCCAAGTTCAACGCCCCGAACGATCCGAATGGCTGGGTTCCAGCGGAAGATTCCGCCACCAGCTGCCCGCCGCCGGCGCCGGAACTGAGCGTCCAGAAGACCGTGTCGCCGCAAATCGCCGAGCCCGGAGATACCGTTACCTACACGGTCACGGTGGTCAATATCGGTTCGGCGCCCGCCGACGGTGCGGTGCTTGTCGATCCCTTGCCGCCCGCGCTGTTGCCGGCCAATCCCGGCGGCTACGTCAATGTGAGCTGCAGCGATATCAGCAATTCGGGCTTCGTTCCGAACCCGCAGGGCACGGCCGTATGCCCGTCCATCACCAGCGACCCGACGGGGCTCGAGGCGACAATCGCGACTTTCGGCCCCAATACCGCGCTGGAGTTTACCTACCAGGCCATCATGCCGGCGTCTGTCGTATCGGTGGACAATCAGGCGACGGTATCCGCGCCGTCTTCCGGCGGCTTGAACTTCGGTGCCGGTACGGCCCAATCACAGCAGAACGTGCAGGTGCAAAGCGGGACCACCGGCGAGCCGCCCGTCGAGCCGCCCGGCATCACCGCGCCTGTCCCTTCGCTGACGCAATGGGCGATGGCCTTGCTGGCCCTGATGATGCTGATCGTAGCCATTCGCAGCGAACGCCTGCGCGTTCGGAAGTGACCCGGCGGTCCGGCTGACCTACGTCAAGCCGGCCGCCCGGGGGCAGCTCGACGCCGGATAACGGCGTCGAGCACAAGCGCCAGGAAGCAGGCGACGACCGCGCTCAACGGCAGCAGGGCCCAGGCGAGCTCGAGCGGGATCAGCGTGGCGGTTGCGACCAGGCAGGCCGCAACCGGGATCACGAGCAGGCAAGCCTGAGCGATGCCGCGCTGAACGAGCATGACAATGCCGAGCGTGGCGATGGCGGTGGGGTCGGAATGCAGACCGAAGAACTCGGCCTGGGTCCAGCCCGATCCGGCGATCACGGCGACGACCGGGTAGCCGACCGTTCCCAGCGCGGCGAGCGCCGTTCCAGCGATGCTTGCAGGCCAGCCGGATTTGCGTTCTTCAAGGGGCAGGGCAGGGCGTGCCGCCACGACCAGCACAAGCATAGCCTGGACGACGAAGGCGCGGCCGAACCATGATGCCGCCCAGTTGAGTTCGGCATAGTGGTCGAAGTGAAAGACGAAGGCGCTGGCCAGCCAGGCCGGCGCCAAAAGCGCGAGAGCAAGACGACCGTGACCACGCAAACTCAATAATAGAACCACTACACCCAGGGCGAGGGTTGCCCAGTGCAGGGGCCAGAAGGCCTCGTTGGCGCGTTCGATCAAGCGCAGGTAGACCTCCGCCGTGAACGGCACGAAATCCTCGAGACGATAGGACTGCCAGTCCGGCATCGCGTCCCTACAGTGATTCGACGTGACGAATCATGCGCTCTCGCATTTCCTGCGACGGCATGGGCTCGTGCCCGGCGCGCATGTTCTCGATGACATGGTCGACGCTCGTCGTGGCCGGAATGGCGCAGGTGATCGCCGGGTGGCTGACGATGAACTTCAGCAGGAAGTCGGACCAGTTGCGACAATCGAATTCCTCCCGCGCCCAGTCGGGCACTTCGTGCCGGCCCTGGATACCCTTGATCAGGCTGCCGCCGTCGTAGGGACGGTTGGCGATCACGGCAATGCCTTTCTCCCGGGCCAGCGGCAGCAGCCGGTTCTCGACCTCGCGGTGCGTCAAGTTGTAGGTCAACTGCGCGAAATCGATATCGTGGTCGCGCATGATGCGCTCGAACTCGTCGTGTCGGCGGCCGTGGGAGGTCGTGATGCCGATATGGTCGATCTCGCCGTCGGCCTTCATCTGTTGCAGCACTTCCAGGTGCTCGCGCCAGTCGCTGAGGTTGTGGATCTGCACAAGCTCGAAGCGCTCGACGCCCCAGCGTTCGGCGAGTTCGGCAACCTGCTCGCGCGTGGATCCGCCGGCCGGGCTCCAGACCTTTTCGGCGGCAAATAGCGAATCGGGCCGTCCGAGTTTGTCGAGCGCATGGCCCATCACGTCCGGGGCGGAGCCGTACATGGGCGAGGAGTCGACCAGCCCGCCGCCGTGCTCGAAGAACGCGCGCACCACCTCGGTACGGTCATCGAGCAACTTTGGATCGCTGCCGACGTTGAAGGTCTGCCAGGTGCCCAGTCCGATCACCGGCAATCTCCCGCCGCCGGGGATGGGCTTGTGAAGCAGTTCGTTGGAGCGGGCAAGGCCCAGCTGCGGCGCGAGCCAGGCGCCCGCCATGCCGGCGCCAAGCAGTTTGATTGCGTTGCGACGTGAAAAGCGAATGCTCATTGCGACCTCGTGGCGAAGCGTTCGGGCCTGTAGACCACCGTAGCAAGAATCAGTGCGAAGGCCGTGAGCACGAACACCTTGTTCACGAACCAGTTCGTTCGCCAGATCGACCATTCCGGCTCCGCCAGGAAGAGCACGAACAGGGTCACGATGATGATGATCTCGACCACCGCCATGCCCGCCGCCAGCCAGCGCGTGTACCACGGCTGCGCCAGCAGCGCCCAGCCTAGCCAGACATGAGCCACGGGCCAAAGGTCCCAGAACACGTGCGCGTGCCAGGGCAGGCCATTGGACAGGGCGAAGGCAACCGGAAAAACGTACTTGATGAACACCGACCAGGCGGCCAGCACGAACAGCAGGTGGGCCAGAAAGACGACCCAGGCCGACCGGGATTCTGCGTTCATGAAGGTCAGTCTGCGCTCATTGATCGCTGTCTTCAACGGTGATGGGCCGGCGCGCCACGATGCTGCGATCCTGGCGCAGGATGTAGCGAATCTCGTAGTCGCCAGGCTCCGAGGGCATCTCGAGTTCGAGCGGCGAGCCCTTGTTGGTGTAGGCGAAGTTGATGTGGTCGCCGGAATCGGCGCCGGGCCTGGCGATGACGATGTAGTCGCGCCGGTAGTCCGGGCCCTGCCACTCGACCGCGATGTCATCCCCGGCAACCGCGGTCTCGGGCGCCGAAAGACTCGCTTCGACCGGCTCGACGGTGATGGCGCGTCGCGCCAGCACGATGCGGTCCTGACGCTGGATGTAGCGGATCTCGTAATCGCCGGCTTCCGGCGGCATCGTCAGTTCCAGCGGTGAGCCGTCGTTGGTGTAGGTGAAGTTGATATGGCTGCCGGACTTGTCGCCGGGCCGCGCGATCGAAATGTAGTCGCGCTGGTAGTCCGGGCCCTGCCATTCGACCGTGATGCTATCGCCCGCGGCGGCGGTCTCGGGCGCCGACAGGCTCGCCTCGACCGGCTCGACGGTGATGGTGCGTCGCGCCAGCACGGTGCGGTCCTGACGCTGGATATAGCGAATCTCGTAATCGCCGGCCTCCGGCGGCATCGTCAACTCCAGCGGCGAGCCCTCGCTGGTGTAGCCGAAGTTGATATGGCTGCCGGACTTGTCGCCGGGCCGCGCGATCGAAATGTAGTCGCGCTGGTAGTCCGGGCCCTGCCATTCGACCGTGATGCTATCGCCCGCGGCGGCGGTCTCGGGCGCCGACAGGCTCGCCTCGACCGGCTCGACGGTGATGGTGCGCTGCGCCAGCACGGTTCGGTCCTGGCGCTGGATGTAGCGGATCTCGTACTCGCCGGGGTCCGGCGGCATCCGAAGTTCGAGCGGTGAGCCTTCCCCGGTGTAGGTGAAGTTGATGTGCTTGCCGGCCGTGTCGTCGGGCCGCGTGATCGAGATGTAGTCGCGCTCGTAGTTCGGACCCTGCCATTCGACCGTGATGTCGTCCCCGGCAGCGGCGGTGTCGGGCGCAGTGAGGCTGGCTTCGACCGGTTCTACGGTAATGGGCCGGCGTGCCAGGATGGTGCGGTCCTGGCGCTGGACATAGCGGATTTCATAGTCGCCGGCCTCGGGCGGCATCGCCAGCTCGAGCGGTGAGCCCTCCCTGGTGTAGGTGAAGTTGATGTGCTTGCCGGGCCGGTCGTCGGGCCGGGTGATGGCGATATAGTCGTTCTCGTAGTCCGGTCCCCGCCATTCGACCGAGATGTGTTCACCCGCGGGGGCGGAATCGGGCGCGGAGACGCTGGCCTCGACCGGTTCGACGGTGATGGACTCACGCGCCAGGATCTGCCGCCCCTGGCGCCGGATGTAGCGAAGCTCGTATTCGCCTTCTTCCGGCGGAAGGGTCACCGTCAGGGGCGAACCCTCCTCGGTGTAGGTGAAATTGATGTGCCGGTTGGCCGACTCCTCCTTGTGCGCGATCGCAATATAGTCGCGTTCCTCGTCGGGGCCGGTCCATTCGATCTCGACCGTGCCGCCGGCAAGGCCGGATTCCGGTGCGGTCAGGCTCGCTTCGGCCGGCTCGGGCTCGGGCTGGCTGACTGCCTCGAGCGCATCGGAGAGTTCGCTCGCGTCGGCCGCGCTGAAAAAGCGTCCGCCGGTATTCTCGGCCAGGCAGCGCAACTGGGCCTGGTCCTCGCTGTCCTCGACATCGAAGCCGACCACGTGGGCGGTGAAATCAATGCCGAGTTCGTCCAGGCGCCGGCCCACTTCGCAGGGGTCTTGATCGCAGGTCTCGCGCCCGTCGGAGATCAGGATCACGGAAGCCTTCTCCTCCTCGTATTTCAAGGCCTCGGCGGCCGCGACCACGGCGTCGGAAAGCGGCGTCTTGCCGCGCGGATTCAGCCCGGCCACCGCTTCGCGGATGGCATCGCGCGTATCCGGGCCGGGCGGCACCAGCAGTTCGATATCGGCGCAGTTGCCTTTCTCGCGATGCCCGTAGGCGCTCAGGCCCAGGTAACGTTCCGGCGGCATGGAATCGAGCAGGTCGTCGATGACTTGCCGCGCGATCGCGATCTTCGGCTCGCCCTCGATCTGACCCCACATCGAGCCGGAGGCGTCGAGCACGAGAATGGACTTCTCCGCCTGCCCCTGTTCAGCCTGGGCTGCCATGGGCAGCCATGCGGCCATCACCAAGGCGGCAAGCGCCCGACGAACTGGAATTTCCCTGATCACAACAACTCTCCTGACTGATTCCACATTCTCCTCACCAATACGCGCCAAGCACCCGAATCATGCCATCGGCGATACTCGGCTGGACGGCCCGGTTCAATCTTCCAGGCCACCCTCTCGGCCACGCGATCGAGACCCGGCGAGCCAACTCAGGCCCCAGACCACCAGCGCCCCCAGGGCAATGATCACGACCACACCGAAGAACACCGGCACCAGCAGCGCCAGCGCCACGGCCAGCATGCTTCCCCCGGTCTCGCCGGTCGACAGCAGCGGGTTGGCCAGGCCGCCGCTCGAGGCGGTCGAAAGCCCGCGGGCCACCACCGTCGAACCCTGCACGATGCCGGCGGTACCCCCACCCAGGAGCGCGGCCGCACTCCACTGCGCCATCGGATTCATCTCGGGCAGCAGGGAAGACACAATCACCGTCCCGCCGGCCAGGGCGGCAGGTGTGGCTAGCAGGTCGAGCATGTTGTCGACCAGCGGTACGTAGTAAGCGCCGGCCTCCAGCAATGCCGCGACGCCGACAATTACCAGGAACGGCTCGGAAGTCATCCAGGCGAACTGTTCGCCCAGCGGCAGCAGCTCGAAGCGCCCGGCCAGGCCGAGCGCCAGGATGGGAATGAACACGCGCAGCCCGGCCGCGGCACTCAAGCAAATGCCGGCCATCACGGCCGACAGCACTCCGATTTCCATAACGGGCTCCATGACCGGATTCTACCGCAGGGTCGGTTTCCAGCCTCGCTCGGCTCATTGGGTGCGCTCGAACGCGAGGGCAGTCCCGCGACTACTCCGGCGCTACGGCACGGCCGGCAACCTGACCAATGACGCCCGCCTGGCCGCCCTGGCGATCGAGTACAACGCCACGCTGTATTCAGCCGACCACGACTTCCGCCGCTTCGGGGGAGTGGACTACGCCAATCCCTTGTGCGGTTCCCGACTGCAGGAATCCGGGGAAGCGTATTCCGATTGAGAACTCACGCGCTGCCGTCCGTGCCGACCATGACGGACTTCCCCGCGCTGCCCGTTTTGACTCTCGCGCGCTCAGCCGGTAGCGTCGGTTTACATTGGCTGTTTTTGCTGCTTCAATGAAAAGACGTACTCTTGCCCGGCTCCTGGTTACATCGGCCGCGATCCTCGTTGCCGGGTCGGCCATCGGTTGCAGCTGCCGACCCAACGTTCAAGGCTTCGGGTGGCAAGCCGAATTCGAGCGATCGGTAGCAGTGTTTGCCGGACGGGTTGTCGATTACCAGGAGCAGGAAGCGCGCTGGCAGATCGCCAACGGCAGAGCCCGACGGATTTACCGCAGCGATGCCCCCGAAACCTATACGTTCGAAATTCACGCTGTCTGGAAGGGCGAGGTAGGGGATCGCTTCGACCTTGAGACCATGGCTTCACAGGCTTCCTGCGGTTATCCATTCCGCATGGATCGAATCTACCTGGTGTTCGCGCGGGGAAACGATGAAGGTGCGCCGAAGGCCAGCCATTGCAGCCTGACTGAGCCCTGGGAGCTGGCCCTGCGCGAACGCCACCGCGTCGGGTCGCCCGATCGCGTTATTCGGCCGCTAAGCGCCATGCCGACGCTTGAGCGTATCGATGCCTGGCTTGACGGAGACGACGGCAAACGCAGGCGGGCCGCGATCGACTTCTGGCGAGACCTCGATTGCGGCATCGAGCTGCTCTACTGGCGGATCAACGACCTGCCGATCAGCGAGATAAGCCGCCGCTCGCTGATGCGGGATCTGGGCCGGGCCGCACACTTTTTCCGAGAGGCTGGATCGACCTCGGAGCTCACCCCGTTGCACCTGATGCCACCCCCGCGCCACCGGCCCAACCCGGACCACGCCCCGCGAAGCTGCTCGGATGCCACCCGGGCCTGGGTTAACCGGCGGGTGCGGGAGTTGGCCGGGCAGGACTGAAGTCGGGGCCGATGGCGTGCGTGCTTTCTCGCCAGATTCCAGACAGAATGCCCGCATGCAACGTCGAATTGTTTTTCTGCTGGTCTTCGTGGTCGCGGGGGCGCTGATCGCGGCAGGCCTGGCCGGGCAGGGTGGCGCCGAGCGCGACGATTCGCGTACCTATATCCTGGCCACCGCCACGACCGGCGGGACCTTTTACCCGGTCGGTGTCGCCATCGCCACGCTCACGAAGCAGGTGCTGGCCGAGCCTCACGGGGTGGCGCTGGCGGCGATCAGCAGCGCGGGTTCGCAGGAAAACCTGCGGCTGATGCGCTCGGGCGAGGCGCAGTTCGCCATTCTCCAGGGGCTCTACGGCGCCTGGGCCTGGAACGGAAGCGGCCGGCTTTCCGGCGAAGAACCGTTTGACGGTTTGCGCAGCGTGACGGCCCTGTGGCCCAACGTCGAACACTTCGTCATCCGGCGCGAGTTCGCCGAAACCGAAACGGTCGCCGACCTGGCGAACCTGACCGGTCGGCGTTTTTCCATCGGCGCGCGCTATTCGGGCACCGAGGGCTCCAACCGACATATCCTGTCCGCGCTGGAGCTCGACCCCGACCAGCGCTTCGACCTGGTCTACCAGGGTTACGGCGCCAGCGCCGACGCTTTTCGCAACCGCATGATCGACGGCATGAACACGCCGGCCGGCGTGCCCGTCGGCGCAGTCACGCGCGTGATGGCCGCCAGTGGTGACGAGGCCGTGCTGCTCGGTTTCGGCCAGTCGCACCTGGCCGCCGTCAACCGTGACTACCCGGGGCTCTACCGCTTCGTCGAGATCGAGGCCGGCACCTATCCGCACCAGGACCGCGACGTGCGCACCATCGGCCAGGCCAACCTGCTGGCGACCACCGCTGAGGTGCCCGAAGAGCACGTCTACCGCGTGCTGCGCGCGCTCTACGACAATCTCTCGTTCCTGCACGCCTTCCATGCCGCCACCCGCGTCATGCAGCCGGAGACGGCGCTCGACGGCCTGCCGGTGCCGCTGCATCCCGGCGCGGTGCGCTTCTACCGCGAGATCGGGCTCGACATTCCCGAACGGCTCCTGCCGCCGGAACTCGCCGTGGACGGGCCGTGAGCTCGAAGGGGTGGCAGGCACTGACCGACAGCGCGCGGCGCAGCGGGCTCGACGGCGGGCGCGATCTGCCGCCGGCCGTGTCGGTGGCGGTGTTCGTATATGCCGCGCTGGTCGCTGCGCTGCATATCGTGATCAACACCGTGGTGATGCTGCCCGACCTGTGGGTGGCGGCGTTCCACTTCGTCGGTTTCGGGACGCTGGCGCTGGTGCTGTTTCCGGCCGGCGGAGCCGTGCGCGGCCGTGCCGGTCGACTCGCCTGGCTGGATATCGCGGCCGGGCTGGTCCTCGTGGTCTGCGTCGTCGCCGTCGTGTGGCTCGAGACCCCGCTCTACGAGCGCGGGCTCCGCTTTGACTGGGGCCACTGGCTGGCCTGCCTGGGCGTGGTCGTCCTGGCCATCGAACTGACCCGGCGCACGGCCGGGTGGCTGATTCCGCTTCTGATCGTTCTGCTGCTGAGCTATGCGGTGTGGTGGGGCGATCTTATCGGCGGGGTGTTCGCGTTTCCCGGCCTGAGCCTGGAAACCATGCTGTTTCGCGCGGTCTACACCTCCGACGGCATGTTCGGCTCGATCGCCCGCATCTCCTGGAGCTACGTGTTCATGTTCATCCTGCTCGGCGCGTTCCTGCTGCGCTCCGGGGCGGGGGACTTCATCATCGCGCTCTCGCGCGCCGCGGCCGGTCGGATCACCGGCGGGCCGGGGCTGGTGGCGGTGGCTTCCTCGGGCCTGATGGGCTCGATCACCGGCTCGGCCGTGGCCAATACCGCCTCGACCGGCGTCATTACCATTCCGATGATGAAGCGCGCCGGCTTTTCGCCGCGCTTCGCCGGCGGGGTCGAGGCAGCCGCCTCGACCGGCGGGCAGCTGATGCCGCCGGTCATGGGCGCCGGGGCCTTCCTGATGGCGAACTTCACCGGCATTCCCTATCTATCCATCATCGCCGCCGCACTCGTCCCGGCCTTGCTCTACTTTCTCTCGCTCGGGTTCTTCGTTCGCATCCGCGCGCGCCGGCTCGACCTCGCACCCCAAAACGACGACGACGGTGTCCCGATCGGGCAGGCCATGCGCCGGGGCTGGCCGTTGCTGCTACCGCTGGCGGTACTGATCGGGCTGTTGATGGCCGGATTCACGCCAGTCTATGCCGCCGGCATCGCCATCGTGGCGGTGATCGCCGCGTCCTGGCTGACGCCGGTGCGCATGGGGCCGCTGGCCATCGTCGAGGCGCTGGGCGCCGGGGCGCGCACCATGGCGCCGACCGCAATGCTGCTCATTGCCGTAGGCCTGATCGTTAACGTGCTCACCACCACCGGCATCGGCAATACCTTCTCGATCATGATCGGCGATTGGGCCGGCGCCAGTCTGCTCGTGGCAATGGCGCTGGTGGCGCTGGCCTCGCTGATCCTCGGCATGGGCTTGCCGGTGACCGCCGCCTACATCGTGCTGGCGGCGATCTCGGCGCCGACGCTCTACGGATTGATGCTCCAGACCGACCTGGTCGAGGCGCTGGTTCGCGGCGAAATCACCACAATGGCGCGCGAGGCCATCGTCATGGCCCGGCCGGGCGTGGAGGGCCTGCTGGGCTCACCCATGCCGCCCGACCAGGCGCGCGAGCTGGTCACGGCGCTGACACCCGAACTGCAGCGAGCCGTCGCCGATGACCTGCTCGACCCGGCCGTCCTGACCGGCGCACTGCTCGCCGCCCACATGATCGTGTTCTGGTTCAGCCAGGACTCGAACGTGACCCCGCCGGTGGCCCTGGCCGCCTTCACGGCGGCCGGCATCGCCGGCGAAAAGCCGATGGCCACGGGATTCACCGCCTGGAAACTGGCCAAGGGGCTCTACATCATTCCGCTGCTGTTCGCCTACACCCCGCTGATTCATGGCGACTGGCCAGAAGTGCTGATCGTCGCCGGATTCGCGCTGGCCGGGCTTTACGCCATGGCCGGGGTGTTCGAGGGCTGGCTGGAGGGTCCGCTCTCGTTGCCGTCGCGAGGATTGCTCGCCGTGCTTTCCACCGTCCTGCTGTTCCCGCATTCGTGGTGGCTGCTCGACATCGCGGCATTGCTCGCCCTGGCGGGCCTGGTCGCCTGGAGCCGGTCAGCGCACCCATCGGGTCGACAATAGCCGCTCCGGCCATTGCAAGCCGCCGCCACGATCGGCAACAATCACGGGCGCACTAACGGGGACCAAAACCTTGAACCAGGAAAATCTCGCCGGCTTCATCTGGACCGTCGCCGACCTGCTGCGCGGCACGCTCAGGCGCTCTCAGTACGGTCGAGTTATTCTGCCGTTTACCGTGCTGCGGCGCCTGGAATGCGTGCTCGAGCCCACCCGCAACAAGGTCCTAAAGAAAGCCGCGCTGGCCGAGGGCAAGCCCGAGGGCACCCGCCACCGCATGCTCAAGCGCGCCGCCGGCCGCGAGTTCTACAACGAGTCCGAATTCCGCCTGGGCACGCTGTCGGAAACCCAGACCCATGACGACCTGATGGCCTACGTCGAGTCCTTCAGTCCCGAGGCCCGCGAGATTTTTGAATACTTCAAGTTTGAGGAATTCGTCGATCGACTCGACGCCGCCAACATCCTCTATCCCGTCGTCCAGCGCTTTGCCGCCACCGACCTCAGTCCCGAGCGCCTCGACAACTTCACCATGGGGGTGGTCTTCGAGGAGCTCATCCGCAAGTTCGCCGAGGACTCCAACGAAACCGCCGGCGAGCACTTCACCCCGCGCGATGTGGTCCACCTGACCACCTCGCTGGTCTTCACCGACCAGCAAAAGCGCCTCAAATCCGGCGCCATCGTGCGCATCTACGACCCGGCCGCCGGCACCGGCGGTTTCCTGTCGGAATCCGAGGCCTACATCAAGCAGATCAGCGAAGACGTCGACGTCTCCCTGCACGGCCAGGAGCTCAACCCCGAGTCCTACGCCATCTGCAAGGCCGACATGCTGATCAAGGGCCAGGTCATCGACAACATCAAGCTCGGCAACACGCTCTCCGACGACCAGCACGAAGGCGAGCGCTTCGATTTCCTGCTGGCCAATCCGCCCTTCGGCGTGGACTGGAAGGCCGTGCGCCGCGAGGTCGAGCGTGAGCACAAGCACGACGGCTTTGATGGCCGCTTCGGCCCCGGCCTGCCTCGCGTGTCCGACGGCTCGCTGCTTTTCCTGCTGCACCTGGTCAGCAAGATGGACGACGCCGCCCAGGGTCCGGCGCGTATCGGCATCATCCTCAACGGTTCACCGCTGTTCACCGGCGGGGCCGGCAGCGGCGAGTCCGAAATCCGTCGCTACCTGCTCGAACACGACCTCGTCGAGGCCATCGTGGCCCTGCCCACCGACATGTTCTACAACACCGGCATCGCCACCTACGTGTGGATCCTGTCGAACAAAAAACCCAGAAAGCGCCGCGGCAAGGTCCAGCTCATCAACGCAACGGACCACTACTCGAAAATGCGCAAGTCCCTCGGCGCCAAGCGCCGCTGGCTCGACGAACCCGAAATCGAGACCATCGTCCGCCGCTACGGCGACTTCGCCGAAGGCGAGGAAAGCAGAATCTTCGACACCAAAACCTTCGGCTACCGCCGCATCACCGTCGAACGCCCGCTAAAGCTCAACTTCCAGGCCAGCGAAGAACGCCTGGCCCGCCTGGCCAGTGAACGCACCATCGAAAAGCTCGAAGACAAAGAGCAGCAAGCCATCGAAGCTGCCTGCCGCCGCCTCAACCCCGAAACCGTCTACAAGAACCGTGAGGCGTTCACCAAAGACCTCGAAGCCGCACTGAAAGAGCAGGGCACCAAGCCCCGAGCCCCGGTCAAGAAGGCCGTCCTAAACGCCCTGTCCGAACGCGACGACACGGCCGAGACCTGCACCGACAAGCACGGCAACCCCGAACCCGACACCGACCTGCGCGACCACGAAAACGTCCCGCTCGACCAGGACATCCACGACTACTTCCAACGCGAGGTCAAACCCCACGTCCCGGATGCCTGGATCGACGAAGAAAAACGCGACCCCCACGACAACCAGCCCGGCATCGTCGGCTACGAAATCCCCTTCAACCGCCACTTCTACAAATTCGTCCCCCCACGCCCCCTGGAGGAGATCGACGCCGACCTGAAAGCCTGCACCGACCGCATCAAGCAGATGATCGAGGAGATTTCGGTGTGAGTTTTTCAAGGTATCCGGAGTACAAGGAATCTGGTAATCCACGCTTGGGAGAGGTCCCCTGTCACTGGCAGGCAATGCCATTCAAGTGGGTCATAGAAAGCAACGACGGCGGGGTATGGGGCAATGATCCAACTGGAGAAAATGATGCCATTGTTCTTAGATCGACAGAGCAGACAGTTGATGGCCACTGGTGCATCAAAGATCCTGCTTTACGGAGTCTCACAACTTTAGAAATGTACTCAAGTCGCCTAAAATTGGGTGATTTGCTGGTCACCAAGTCCAGTGGAAGTTCCAAGCACATTGGTAAAACGACACTGGTCGATTCAGAAGTGGCCGAATTACAGTGCTGCTTTGGAAACTTCATGCAGCGGATTCGTACAACCGATTCGCTAAAGCCACGCCTCGCCTGGTATTTCATGAACAACGATGTTGCACGTCAGCAACTCGATTTTCTATCTAGCTCTACGACTGGTTTGGCCAACCTCAATGGCACTTTGATTGGTGAGATATTGCTTTCAGTGCCGCCAAAGGACGAGCAAGCGGCGATTTGTAAGTTCCTCGACCACGAAACCGCCAAGATCGACGCCCTGATCGGAGAACAGCAACGCCTGATCGAATTGCTCAAGGAAAAACGCCAGGCCGTCAACTCCCACGCCGTCACCAAAGGCCTCGACTCCGACGCTCCAATGAAAGACTCCGGCGTGGAGTGGCTGGGTGAAGTGCCGGCGCATTGGTCTGTTTCAGCATTGCGCCACTTCGCTGAGATAAGGGGTGGGATCGCCATTGGTAAACGATACCCTTCGACAGAACAATTGGTTGAAGCCGCATATTTGAGGGTTGCCAATGTACAAGATGGATATGTCGACTTGACCGAACTCAAGAGGGTTCAGGTATCGAAGACTGAAGTTGATCGGTACTCGTTACAACGGGGGGATGTCCTGATGAACGAAGGCGGTGACAACCTTCTCCCGGAGCACCTCAGCGCGAGCCTATTTCTACTTGTACTCGAAGCAGAGCACGAACCTAGCATCCATTTCCTCGAGCAACGTGATGTCCTGTCTCGTACCGGTTCCGCCGGTCTCTGAACAGAGGGAAATTCTTGATCTAACGTCAAAGACTCTCCGGGGCATCCAAGCGTTAATCGAAGAAGCCAATGACGCGATCTCGCTTCTCAACGAACGCCGCTCTGCCCTGATATCCGCCGCCGTCACCGGCAAGATCGACGTCCGCGACTGGCAACCGGAAACCGACACCGGGGATGAACTTCCCATGGCCGCCGAATCCCCCGCCACCTACGAGGCCCAAGAGCCATGACCCAGGCGCCATCAACATGACTCCGCAACTTCCCGCCACCAGCCTATTCCGGCCACCCACGGAGCGCCACAGAAGTGATTTGCGTCAACAATCCCTTTCCGGCAAAATTGAACCAAGCAGGGAATTGACACCGACATGGGGTCCCATCAGTTTCCACCACTCCACACAGCACCAGTCACCACCACTGAACCCGACTGCGCTACACCCTCGACCGGCACCGAATGCAGGCAAAAACGGAAAGTCGAATTACAAGCTCGCACTATGAGGCTAAATGACTGTATATGTCGATATAAGACACCTTCACAACTTGATTATTATATAGGCTAGGAATATCTTGCGAAATGACGAAGCTTGGCGGGCTAATTAACGGGCAAGACGTGACATTTGACACTCACCAAGCGGGTGATGGTCAAAGCACCAACTGGGAAAACGTTCATCTTGAGAAGAGGCTTCACAATAGCCCTGGGAAGGCTCGTTTCCCGTTGTTGGGCGAACAACAGCCTTCGAGCAGCGGTATGAATGAGCGAGAACTCAATCGCGTTACTAAGGAGGTCAAGAAAGTACTAAGGAAAAATGAACACTTAGTGCGGAATCTCGCAGAAACCATAGTTGAAGAATTGCGGAGGTTCAGTAGTGGCGAGGCCACCAGCGAAGACGCAAGAGACGCAGCGAGAAAGATTGCAAACGCATTCGATCTGAATGAGGATTTTCTGAGAGTTGTCGAAGAGTACTCTAAGCGTAACCTCACGTCCTTCGTGAGTATACATTTCAATCCGTCCCAGAATGCGCTTCAAGAAGTACTCATCACAAAAACGGAGGTCGCAGTGCAAAAGCCTCGTCGCCATAATTCATTGC
The DNA here is from genome assembly GCF_042310355.1 of Wenzhouxiangella indolica. Taxonomy (NCBI): domain Bacteria; kingdom Pseudomonadati; phylum Pseudomonadota; class Gammaproteobacteria; order Chromatiales; family Wenzhouxiangellaceae; genus Wenzhouxiangella; species Wenzhouxiangella indolica. Next base: position 393,370 of record NZ_JBHJMR010000002.1, read on the forward strand.
GCCGCATTGATCCTCGGCGGTAACCAGAATGATCGGCCTAGGAAAGGGTTCAACCGGGCACTGAACCGCCCCGGGTTTTGAGGAGACTCCAGTATCTGAGAGAATGGAGCCATGAACAAATCAAAGAAGTTTTCCCCTGAGGTCCGAGAGCGAGCGGTGCGGATGGTGCAAGAGCACCGTGGCGAGTATCCGTCGCTGTGGGCGGCCGTAGAGTCGATTGCCCCAAAAATTGGCTGCATGCCACAGACGCTGCTGGAATGGGTCAAGCGTGCCGAGGTCGATGCGGGTGAGCGGCCCGGGACGACGACGGCCGAGGCGCAGCGCATGAAGGAACTGGAGCGCGAGAACAAGGAATTACGGCGCGCCAATGACATCCTGCGAACGGCCAGCGCTTTTTTCGCCCAGGCAGAGCTCGACCGCAAATTGAGGTCATAAACGCCTACATCGATCAGCACCGGGATACCTACGGGGTCGAGCCGATCTGCCGAGTGTTGCAGGTTGCCCCGTCCGCTTACCGGCGCCATGCGGCCCGGCAGCGCAATCCAGAGCTGCGTAGTGACCGGGCCAAGCGCGATGAAGTGCTGATTCCGCACATCGAGCGTGTCTGGGATGCCAACATGCAGGTCTATGGCGCCGATAAGGTCTGGAAGCAGATGAACCGCGAAGTCATTCCCGTGGCGCGCTGTACCGTGGAGCGGCTCATGCGCCGTCTGGGCCTGCAGGGCGCGCGTCGTGGCAAGACGGTTCGCACCACCGTGCCCGATCGATCGGTGCCCTGTCCGCTGGATCGGGTCAACCGACAGTTTACCGCAGATCGTCCGAACCAGCTCTGGGTATCGGACTTCACCTACGTTTCCACCTGGCAGGGCTGGTTGTATGTGGCTTTCGTTAACGATGTCTTTGCCCGGCGTATCGTTGGCTGGCGCGTCAGTCGCACCATGACCACGGACTTCGTGCTGGATGCGCTGGAGCAGGCGCTCTATGCCCGTCAGCCTGGCGACTCTGAGAACTTGATTCACCACACCGACAGAGGCTCGCAGTATGTGTCGATCCGCTACACTGAACGCTTGGGCGAGGCCGGCATCGATCCGTCGGTGGGCAGCAAGGGCGACAGCTACGATAATGCCCTGGCCGAGACCATCAACGGTCTGTACAAAGCGGAATTGATCCATCGGCGCGGCCCCTGGAAAACCATGGAATCTGTAGAGCTGGCCACGCTGGAATGGGTATCCTGGTTCAACCACCAGCGGCTGATGGAACCGCTGCGATATATCCCGCCGGCAGAAGTTGAGGCAAACTACTACCGGCAGTTAAACAGTCAGGCCGCTATTGAAGCCTGACTTAAACCAACGAGCCTCCGCGAAACCCGGGGCGGTTCAAGTATCGCCCTAAAGCTAAGGTTTGGCAGGACGGTAGTTCCTATCATCTTCAAGTTGACTGTATGAATGAAATGATGGAGGTTCGAATAGTTCACTAAAACATGCGTTGCTTGGCTAAAGCGTTGGATTTCCGAGGAGGTTGAGATGGCGAACGCGAGCGATAAACCCTTAAATACCGTTGCGAAGGGCGCCGTTGATGGCACGGGCGCATTCCTCAGCCGAATTTGTCTCCCGGCCGCTGAAGAGTTCGGGGAGATGCTACGCGACACTGTAAAGCACTGGCGAAACAAAAACTTTGTCCGAATCGCTCAGAAGGCTGAAAAACTCGTCGAGCAGCAGGGAACGGACCAGAACCCAAACATTCATCCAAGAATTTTACACAAGATCTATGAAGAAGGGTCGTGGTCTGATGATGAAGATATTCAGAAAATGTGGGCAGGGCTGTTCGCTGCATCTTGCTTTGATGATGGTGTCGATGCTGGAGTTTTCTACCTCGACATACTGTCGAAAGTATCCGTCGCTGAGGCGCGCATCTTTCGATACGTTTGCAATAATAGTGAGTGGAGGATCACAAGAGCGGAGAATCTGGTTGAGGCGCTTCCCGTATTCACTGAGCCAGGTGAATTGAGGCGGATGTCCGGACTAAAGCATTTTGAGGATGTCGATGAAGCAATTGCACACCTCGAATTGCTAGGTTTAACGATCTGCCAAACAGATCTATCCGAGGGAAGAAGGGAGTCCTATGACTCTGTAGAGCAGGATGCCTTTGATGTTTGGCAAAGTGGATCCGATGGTGCCTGGAGCAATCATCTTGAGCTCTCGCTAACAAAACTAGGCATTCGTTTATATCTCAAGGTGCAAGGAATATCTCAGCGGCCTTCCCAGTATTTCAGAGGAAAGCTGTAGAGCGGGAGCGGATGAATCAGGATTCCCGATTGCTCTCCGCTGAAACGTTCGAGCTGCTCTTCGATACCGTGCGTGAGAATGGATCCGGCCCGGGTGAAATGGGGTGGCGGTACTCGGAACCCAATGGGAATGCAGTGTTCTGGCATACCGGACAATGCCCGGGCGCCACGAATGTCATGACGATCTTTCCGGAGGAAAGGACGGCTTTGGCCGTCATGGCCAATGCCCGCAGTGGCGGGTTTCATTTTTCGAGAGTCGGTGCACTGACGCAAGGCCCGTTGCAAATGATTGTCGGAAGCGAGCCGGGCAAAGACGGCCCGGGCACGAAGGACCTGGCGTTCTTGCTGTTTCTCGTGATCCTGATTGGTGCCCTGGCAGTATGGGCGATCAAGCTCATTCGAAGCTATGCAACGGGTTCCCTGAACGCGCTGAAATATCCGTTCGATGTCCGGGAATTGCTCTGGAGGGTGGGTGTTCCCATTGGTCTGCTGCTCTTGCTTTGCTATGGCTTACTGGTCGCCCTTCCCAACTTGAATGACACGACGCTCTGGGGCGTATTTCTGTTCGCACCAGACCTGGCATGGATGTTGACCATCAGCGGCGGTCTGGCTGCCGGTGTGGCGATCCTCCGGACCGTGCTCCTGGCCCGAGTCACGCTGACCGCCAACAAAGGAGCTTGAACGACTAGCCTGTCCCTGCCGATTCCATCTGGTACAAACTCTCCACCACTAGATCATCATCCATCGGCTCGCCGTCCCAGGCTGGCACACACGTTTCCGCTGAAACGTCGACGCCGGCGCGGCGGTTCTGCGTCATCAGGGCAAAGGCGTTACCGCGGAAACGTGGTTTCGGCGCCTCGGGAATGTGCCGGCCTTGGCGATCGGTGAATTCTGGTTGGCCATCGGCACCCATGCGGACGTCGAAACCACCTTCGTGCACGGCGCGGTGATGGTGGCGGCACAGGGTGACCAGGTTGTCGACCTTGGTCTTGCCGCCGTCGGCCCAGTGGACGATGTGATGGGCGTCGACGTACTTGTGCGCCGTGCAGCCCGGAAATCGGCAGCCGCCGTCGCGTCGTTGGAGTACGCGGCGAATCGCCGGCGGGATCGAGCGGGTCTTGCGGCCCACATTAAGGGTCTCGCCGTCGTCGGATTCCGCCCACGGCACGATTCCGCAGTCGCAGGCCAGGCGCCGGGACGTTTCCGCTGAAACGTTTCCGCCGTTGTCCAGCGTGGATTCGGCACCTTCGCCATTCTCGCGCAGGGTGTCCACATCGGTATGCACGTGCACCGTGCAGCGGTCGCCGCCGCTGACCGTGCCGTGGTCACCGGACAGGAAGGCGTCGGACAGGCGTTCCAGCGCATCGGCCCGTCGCTGCTCGATCGGGCAGGGCAGTGGCTTGCTCATATCCGGTTCGGGTGACGCTTCAGCGGTAACGTCCTGCTGCTCGGCCTCGATCTCGTCCATGGCGGCGTCGACGGCCTTCATGATGCGCTCGCCTTGTTCCGGCGTGAAGCGGCCGTGGAGCAGGAAGGAACCGTCCTCGTCCATGCGCCAGGTCACGCGCCGGCGCTCGTGCCGGTCGTTCTCCGCTTCGAGTGCCTCGTTGCGCTTTGCCCGGCGGAACTGGCGCACGGCGCGTTCGACGTGGGAGGCGGTGCCGTGCAGAGCGATCATCAGGAGGAATTCCTCGTTCTCCGGTGTCGCCACACGGGTCATGGCGCGGACCTTGGAATAGCTGATCTCGCCCTTGGAAAACGACGCACTAATCTTCGGCAGATCCCCCAGCGAATGCGCTACCCGGACCTTCTCGCGCGCCGCGTTCAGGCCAATGCCGCATTTCCAGTTGAGCCAGTGTGCACAGGAGCGTATATCCGGATCGGCCCAGCCGGCGGCTTCGTCGAACTGCCGGATCAGGGTCAGCAGCCGGTAGCTGGCGGCGTGAATATGGGCCGCCAGCTCGGTGATCCGGTCCTCGAGTCCGCGGGTTTCTGATTGCGACAGGGTGGGGGTAATTGGGGTTGTCAACGCCATGATGAAGCCCTCTTCTGGATACTGTACAAGTATACAGTTTAAAGCCAGGAAAGTCCAGAAATACCGCATGTTTTCAGGGTGTTGGAGCGCTTTCAGGCAGGTAGACACGGCGTTATTACATTCGTTATTACAGGCGTTATAATGGCCTGGTCGAAACGAGGAGGACTTTCCATGACCCGCAAACTGAAACTCACGGCCATCGGCAACTCCACCGGGGTGGTGTTGCCCAAAGAGTTGCTCGAGAAGTTGCGCGTTCAGCGTGGCGACGAAGTGATGGTGCTCGAGACGCCGGACGGCATTACGCTGACGGCGTTCGATCCGGAGTTTTCCCGCCAGATGGACGTGGCCGAGCGCGTCATGCGCCGTCGCCGAAATCTGCTCAAGAAGTTGGCGGAGTAGGCCATGAGTGACTGGATCTGGATCTCGGGAGAATTGGCCGAAGCGATTCACGAACGGCAGTTGTCCGAACACGGCGGGCCGTCGGGGCTGCGTGATCGCGGGATGTTCGAGTCGGCCCTGGCCCGGCCTCGGCAGTTGGCCGCCTATGGTGGCAGCGAAGTGGATGCGCCGGCGCTGGCGGCGGCCTATGCCTTCGGACTGGCCAGGAATCATCCCTTTGTCGACGGCAACAAGCGAACAGCCGCGGTGCTCTGCGAAGTCTTTCTGGAGTTGAACGGATACCTTCTATTGGCCGAGGACGCCGACCTGTACCCGGTATTTCTGGGTCTGGCGGACGGCACGGTCGGTGAAGACGAACTGGCCGACTGGCTGAGGCGCAACAGCCGGCCCGAGCAGGTCAGCGAAGGCGCAGCCGATTACAGGGCTTGAGGGTCGTCGTTCTTGTGCCCCGGGTTCTCGCCCGCTAGCATGGGCCTCGCCTACATGAGGAAAGGGGCGGGACGTTGGCCGATCCGCGCGAAGCGCAATTTCAGCAGGACATAGTCGATGCCATGGCCGCCGGCGGATGGCTGGTGGGCCGTTCGGAGGGGTATGACCGCGCCCGGGCCTTGTATGCCGAGGACGTGGTCGGCTACTACCGAGAAGCGCATCCGGATCAGTGGGAGCGGTTCTGCAAGCGCAATGAGCGCGATCCCGAATCGGCGCTGCTCGACAAGGTCGCGCGTGAGCTGGACAAGGCCGGCACGCTGAATGTGCTGCGTCACGGGTTCAAAGTGCCTGGCGCTCGCGTGAGCCTGTGCACCTTCAAGCCCGACCACGGGATGAACGAGGACACCCTGGCGCGCTATCGCGCCAATCGCCTGCGCGTGGTGCCGGAGGTGTCGTATTCACCGCATGCACGGGCCGGTGAGTACAATCCGCGCCTGGACATGGTGCTGTTCGTCAACGGCATTCCCACCGCCACGCTGGAATTGAAGAGCGAGTTCAAGCAGGCCCTGGAACGCGCCCAGCGTCAGTATCGCCGCGACCGCCCCGTGCGCGCCCCGAACAACCGCAAGCCCGAGCCGCTTTTGACCTTCAAGCGCGGCGCGCTCGTGCATTTTGCCGTCAGCCAGGCGCAGGTGGCCATGGCCACCAAACTGGCGGGCAACAACACGGTGTTCCTGCCCTTCGACCAGGGCACGCCCGACGGCGGTTCGGGCAATCCGCCGCCGGCGAGCGAAAACAACTATGCCACCGGTTATCTCTGGGACGAGGTCTTCGCCCCGGACAACTGGCTGAAGATTCTCGCGCGCTTCCTGCACCTGGAGGTCAAGTCCGAGCAGGACTTCCACGGCAAGTGGCACAAGAAGGAGACAATGATCTTTCCCCGCTATCACCAGTGGGACGTGGTCAACAAGCTCCTGGATGCCACCCGCAATGATGGCCCGGGCAAGCGCTACCTGGTGCAGCACAGTGCGGGCTCGGGCAAGTCCAATTCGATTGCCTGGGCGGCGCATCAGCTCGCCGCGCTCTATAACGACGACGGCAGCAAGCGCTTCGACTCGGTGGTGGTGGTCACCGACCGCACCGTGCTCGACGATCAGTTGCAGGACACCATCTACCAATTCGAGCACGCTACCGGCGTGGTCCGTCCGATCAGCCGCGATACAGGCGGGCAGAGCAAGCGCGATCAACTGGCCGAAGCGCTCGAGGCGCGCACGCGGATTATTGTGGTGACCATCCAGACCTTTCCGGCGCTGTTCGAGGCGCTGGACCAGCATCCGGATCTGAAGGCCGGCACCTATGCCGTCATTGCCGACGAGGCCCATTCTTCCCAGACCGGGCAGGCGGCGGCCAAACTCAAGGCGCTGCTGGGCGTCGATCGGCCCGAGGGCGAGGACCTAAGCGCCGAGGAACTGCTCGACGCCGCCGTCGCCGCGCGCAAGCCCTCAGAGGAGATCAGCTACTACGCCTTCACCGCCACGCCCAAGGGCAAGACCCTGGAGCTGTTCGGCACCCGTCCGGATCCGGAGCGTCCGCCGGCCGAGGACAACAAGCCGGTGGCGTTCCACGTCTATTCCATGCGCCAGGCCATCGAGGAGGGTTTCATTCTCGATGTGCTGCACAACTATGTGACCTACAAGACCGCCTTTCGCCTGGCCCATCCCGACGCCGACGAGAGGCAGGTCGACGCCCGCCGCGCCTCCACCCGCATCGCGCGCTGGGTGCGGCTGCATCCCTACAACATCGAGCAGAAGGTCGAGGTCATCGTCGAACACTTTCGCGAAAAGGTCTATCCGCTGCTCGACAAGCAGGCCAAGGCGATGGTCGTCACCGGCAGCCGTCAGGAAGCGGTGCGCTACCAGTTGGCCATGCGTGCCTACATCGAAGAGAAACGCTATCGAGAAGTGCATCCGCTGGTGGCGTTTTCCGGCTCGGTGGCTGCCGACGAGTACATTCCCGCGGAAGTCACCGAGACCAGTGGCGAACTGAATCCCGGGCTGAAGGGGCGCGACCATCGCGAGGCCTTCAATACCGGCGATTTCAACGTGATGATCGTCGCCAACAAGTTCCAGACCGGCTTCGACCAGCCGCGGCTGTGCGCGATGTACGTCGACCGCAAGCTGCAGGGCGTCGACTGCGTGCAGACGCTCTCGCGGCTCAATCGTCGCTTTCCGGGCAAGGAAGCGCCGTTCGTGCTCGATTTCGTCAACGACGCAGAGGACGTGCGCGCGTCCTTCGAGCCGTACTACAACACCGCCGAACTGACCGACGTGTCCGACCCCGACATCGTCTTTGACCTCCAGCGCAAGCTCGATGAGGCGCGGATCTACGAGTGGCACCAGGTCGAATCCTTCTTTTTTGCCTTTCACGACAAGAAGGTGGCGTCATCTTCGCTTTCGTATTACACCGCGCCGACGGTGGCGCGTTTCACAAAGCGCTACAACGACGTGCTGGCCGATCTGCGCCACTGGCAGGCCGAAAAGCGGCGTGCCGAGCAAAGCGGCGATCGCGACGGCCGCCAGCGCGCCGAGCACGAACTGGCCGAGGCAGGCGAACGGCGCGACGCGCTCGATATGTTCCGGCGCGACCTGCAGAGCTTCTACCGCACCTACGAGTTTCTCGCCCAGATCGTCGACTACGACGACGACGAACTGGAAAAACTGTGCGTGTTCGCACGCCATCTGCACCCGCTGCTTCGCACCGAACGGCTCGACGACGAGGAACTCGATCTATCCGAGCTCGACCTGACCCACTACCGGCTCAACAAGCAGAACGAACAGAGCATCCGGTTGGGAGAAGAGCAGGGCGAGTACGGTCTCGACCCGGTCTCGGAGGTCGGCACCGGCAAGCCGAAAGATCCGAAGAAGGAGCGCCTGGCCGAGATCATCGACCGGCTCAACGACCTGTTCGGAACCGAGGTCGACGACCGTGACCAACTGCAGTTCGCCGACAACCTGGCCGACCGCATGAGCCGCGACGAGGGCGTGGTCGACCAGATCCGCAGCCACACCCCCGAGCAGGTGATGCACGGCCGATTCCCGCGCCTGCTCGAACAGATCGTGCTCGACGCAATGTCCGACCACGAGGAACTGGCCACCAAGGCGCTCGAGACCGACGACAACCTTAGCGGCCTGGCCTGGGCGGTGCTGAGGTTGATGGCCGAGCGGGATCTCCAACGCCGGGTTTCTTGATCAATCTTTTCTGCTGACCGGGGAGCAAGTGTAGATGTTGACCTGTTTATCGACGTAGTCCCCGGCGTTGCTCGTGCCTGATTCGCGATAACGTTCGACTTCGAGCACGTCGAATCCAGCCGCCACCAGAACTTCGCGGGCTTCGAGCTCGCTGTAGAGACGAAATCCGTGGCTGGTGAACGGGAGTTCTTCCATGAAAGACCGTTCACCGATGGCCAGGCACAGCCGGGCATCGGGTCGCATGACGCGCCGGATCTCGCGCAGGTGCTCGAGCGGTTCTTCCCAGAAGTAGGACACGTGTACGCCGAGGATGCGATCGAAAGACGCCGGCTCGAAGGGCAGGGCCTGGGTGCTGCCTTGCTCGAAGCGCATGCGACCGGCGGCCACTTCCCGACGATGGTGGATCCGCGCCTGTGTGACCATCGCCGCCGACCAGTCCAGGCCGGTGTAGCGCACACCCTCGGCACCGGCGGTGATCTCGTTGGCAAATGCTGCGTTACCCGGGCCGATTTCCAGCACTTCCTGACCGGGCGCAATATCCAGGCAAGCGATGCATTGCCGGTTCAGGCCGGCATTGACGCGGTTCATCTGCAGTCCGACCTCGACGGCCAGGTCGCCCTCGGGCCGCCGCAATAGTGCGGCGACTTCCCGGGGAGATGGCGCGGATTCGTCGTTCAAATCGATACCTTGTTGAGCCGCAGCGCATTGCCGATCACCGACACCGAGCTGAAGCTCATCGCGGCTGCCGCGATCATCGGGCTGAGCAGCAGGCCGAAGAACGGGTAGAGCACGCCGGCGGCAACGGGCACGCCCAGGCTGTTGTAGATGAAGGCGAAGAACAGGTTCTGCTTGATGTTGGCAAGCGTTGCGCGCGACAGGCGCCGGGCGCGCACGATGCCGTTGAGGTTGCCCTTGACCAGGGTGACGCCGGCCGATTCCATCGCCACGTCGGTGCCCGTGCCCATGGCGATGCCGACCTGGGCCTGCGCCAGGGCAGGCGCGTCGTTGATGCCGTCGCCGGCCATGGCCACGGTGCGGCCCTGTTCCTGCAGTTCCTTGACCTTCTCGGCCTTGTCCTTCGGGGCGACGTCGGCAAAGACCTGGTCGATGCCCAGTTCCTTTGCGACGGCCTTTGCCGTGGTTTCGCTATCGCCGGTGACCATCACGATCTCCAGGCCTTCGGCGTGCAGCGCCTTGATCGCGTCGGGCGTGCTCTCCTTGATCGGATCGGCCACGCCGATCAGACCGGCGGCCTTGCCGTCGATGGCGGCGAACATGGCGGTCTGGCCCTTGGCGCGAAGTTTCTCGGCGGTGTCGATCAAGGCTTCCACGTCGACATCCAGCGCTTCCATCAGCTTGCGGTTGCCCAGGGCGACCTGCTGCTCGCCGACCTGGCCGTACACCCCCTGGCCGGTGACGGACTCGAAATCCGATACGTCGGTCAGCTCGATGTCGCGCGCTTTTGCGCCCTCGACAATCGACTCGGCCAGCGGATGCTCGCTGGCGCGCTCGAGCGAGGCGACGGCGCCGAGCAGTTCGTTCTCGTCCACGCCATCAGCGGCCTCGATGGACGCAAGCTTCGGGCTGCCTTCGGTCAGCGTGCCGGTCTTGTCGACGATCAGCGTGTCGACCTCGCGAAACACTTCGATCGCCTCGGCATTGCGAAACAGCACGCCCATGCCCGCGCCGCGGCCGGTGGCGACCATGATCGACATCGGCGTGGCCAGGCCCAGCGCGCAGGGGCAGGCGATGATCAGCACGGCCACGGCGTTGACGACGGCATAGGCCAGTCTCGGCTCGGGGCCGAAACTCAGCCACGCAAAGAACGCAAGAACTGCGGCCGCGACCACCGCGGGCACGAAATACTTCGCCACCACATCGGCCAGGTTCTGGATCGGCGCGCGCGAGCGCTGCGCCTCGGCCACCATCTGCACAATCTGCGACAGCACGGTGTCGTTGCCGACCTGCTTCGCCTCGATCACCAGCGTGCCCGAATCATTGACCGTCGCGCCGATGACTTTCTCGCCCGATGACTTCTCGACCTTGACCGGTTCGCCGGTAATCATCGACTCGTCCACGTTGGAGCGACCTTCGACTACCTCGCCGTCGACGGGGATCTTCTCGCCGGGCCGCACGCGCAGTCGGTCGCCGATCTGCACGTCCTCGAGCGGCACGTCTTCCTCGTTGCCGTCGGAGTCGATACGCCGCGCGGTCTTCGGCGCCAGGCCGAGCAGGGCGCGGATCGCCTGGCTGGTCTTCGAGCGCGCCTTCAGTTCCAGCACCTGGCCGAGCAACACCAGGGTGACGATTACGGCCGCGGCTTCGAAATACACGCCCACGGTGCCGTGCTCGCCGACCATGGCCGGAGGAAAGATGCCTGGCGCCGCGGCCGCCACCACGCTGTAGATATACGAAACCCCCACGCCCAGCGCGATCAGCGTGAACATGTTCAGGTTCATGGTGCGCACCGACAGCCAGCCGCGCACGAAAAACGGCCAGCCGGCCCACAGGACCACCGGCGTGGCGAAGACCAGCTCCAGCCAGATGCCGAGCTGGTGTGGAATGAGTTCGTCCAGGCCGGGGATGAACATCTTGCCCATGGCCAGGAACAGCACGATGGCCGAAAGTGGCACGCTGACCCAGAAGCGCCGGCTCATGTCGACCAGCTCGGGATTGTCTTCTTCTTCCAGCGTGACCGTACGCGGTTCCAGCGCCATGCCGCAGATGGGGCAGTCACCCGGCTCGTCGCGCACGACCTCCGGATGCATGGGGCAGACGTATTCAGTCTTCGTCGACGGACCGGACTGCGCCTTCTCCAGCGCCATGCCGCACTTGGGGCAGTTGCCGGGCTCGTCGGATTCCACCCCCGGACACATCGGGCAGTAGTACGCCTTGTCGCCCGATGACTGATTGCCGTCGGAATGATGATACCCGTCATCGGAATGGCAGCAGTGATGCTCGCCGGACTTGTCGTGGGAATGCTCGTGTTCGCTCATCGCAGATCTCGCGGAGTGAATTGAAATTGAAAGGGGACAGGGGAGAGCGCTTCAGCGCCCGTAGCGGGTCAGCACATCGACCAGCTCGTCGATGCGCTCGTTGGGCTTGTCGGTGTGACCGCGCGCCAGCTCGTCCTGGATGCAGTGCTGGACATGCGTTCGCAAAACACCGTCCTCCACAGCACGCAAGGCCGACCGGGCCGCCCGAAGCTGGGTGAGGATATCGATGCAGTAGCGCTCCTCGTTGATCATCTTCACGACACCGTCAAGTTGCCCGCGCGCCCGGTTCAGGCGCCTTAGCTGATCGTGGTGAGAGGGGTGTCGAGCCATGGACACCATCATACCCCTGGGGGGTATATAACGCAAATCGAAACTACTGGAAGTTTAAGTTATGTCTTTATGTTCATATAGTTATGATATACACCTAATTCCTTTTCTTGTTCGTTTCACGGCCTGGGTCGGGGTATCCAGCCCTTTTCGGCACAACGACGCGAAGGCCGCCGTTCAGGTTGTAGACTGGATGACTCCCTACAAGAATTCCCCCGGAGCACCTCATGCGAATAGCCACCGTCGTCGTCCTGCTCTTCGTCAGCGGCCTGTCTCGTGCCGGCGATTACCCGCACCAGCTGCAGTCTTTCGACTTCGACAGTCAGCGTCAGGAGCTGTCGATGGCCTACATGGATGTCATGCCCGAGACACAACCGCGCAGCACCTTCGTGCTGTTGCACGGCAAGAACTTCAACGGGGCCTACTGGCATCAGACCATCGATTTTCTGGTCGGGCGCGGCTTTCGCGTCGTGGTTCCGGACCAGGTCGGTTTCGGTCGCTCGTCCATGCCGGCGCACTACCAGTTCACCTTCGACCAGCTCGCCGCCAACACCCGTGCGCTGCTGGATCATCTGGACGTTGCCTCGGCGCGGGTGATCGGCCATTCCATGGGCGGCATGCTGGCCACGCGATTTGCCCTGCAGTATCCCGAATTCGTCGATCAACTCCTGTTGCTCAATCCAATCGGCCTGGAGGACTGGCGTGCGATGGGCGTGCCCTATGTGCCGATCGAGCGCATCTACCAGGCCGAACTTCAGAAGGACTTCGAATCGATCAAGGCATACCAGCGGAGCAGCTATTACGACGGGGAGTGGAAAGAGCGCTACGAGCCCTGGGCGCGCATGCTGGCCGAGGCTTATGAAGGTGAGGGCGGCGAGCGCTTCGCGTGGAACATGGCACTGACCTCGGACATGGTGCTATCGCAGCCGGTGGTCTACGAATTCGACCGACTTGCGGTTCCCACCGTGCTGATGATCGGCCTGCGCGATCGCACTGCCATCGGACGCGGCCTGGTCGACGACGAGCTCGCCCAACGGATGGGAGATTATCCGGCCCTGACCGACAAGGTGGCCGGAATGATTCCCGAGGTCGAGGTCCTGCGCTTCGAAGGCATCGGGCACCTGCCCCATATCGAGGCGCCGGCGCGGTATCTCGAAGCCCTGGAGGGGGTCATCCAGGAATCAATGCCTCAAGGCACGCCCTGAAGGAACAGCTCCTCGAAGCGGTCGCTGAAGATCAGCCCTTCGCCAACGGGTGTGTCCAGACAGCCGGGGAAAGCGGCCGCCCGGTTGACGACATGGTCGATCATCCGGCTCGGTACCCTTTCGGGCTGCTCACCGTAGGGATGATTCTGGCCCAGACTCCAGGCGATGTTGCCTAGCCCACCGACGCGCGTATGGCAGTAACTCATCACGGTGCCCGCGCCGGTTCCCGGTGATTGCCCGTCCGGCAGGGTTGGCGTGCCGCAAAAGCAATCATCCTGGCCGCATTCGACGTTGCTGCATTCGTCGACTTGCTCGGAACTGCCGCCGATACCGGCGTAGCAGTGTGTGTGCGGGGAATTGAAGTTGTGGCCAAGCTCGTGCGCGAGGATATAGGTGTCGAAGACGATATCCGGGTTGTCGATATCGAAATTGCCGGAAATCGAGCCCGATACACCGTAGGCGCCGCCGTAGTTGTCGGACTGCGGCGACAGGCTGGAGCAGGAGCCGCCATGGCTGTAGTTGAACGAGCCGCTGCACAATACACCGACCCAGGCGATCCCGCCTTCGAGACTGCGGCCGCTCAAAAAATGCGCCGTGGTGCGCTCGACGGCCTCGTTGTTGTCGTTCCAGTAGCGCCCGAACTCGAGCATCTGGCAGAGCGCGCCCGACTGCGTCCAGGGATCCGGGCTGGACCAGAGCGACAGGTGGCCGATCGCGACGGCGGTATCGGTCTCGTCCTGGTAGCGCAGCGAGGTGTAGGCGACCAGATCGCCCGCATACTCCGCCGCCGCCCCGGTATCGCCTCCGAACAGCTGCAGGTACTCGGCGTCGGTCTCGAGCGCCAGGTTGACCCAGTATCCTGGGTCGCCGCCGCCCAGTCCCGGCTGAGCCGTCGCCGCGCGTCGCAGCGCATCCGCTCCGAGCCTCAGGGCGGGTTGGGGTGCCGCGGAATGGAAATCGATGGGCGCATGGGAATTGCCGCATTCGAACCGGCGGTCGGGCTGGATCGCTTGCTTGTCGATACTGTGGCCGGTGAGCGCCCGTTCCAGCCCCGCTTCATCGGGCGCTTCCCGGGTCAGGAAGTGGATCTTCGAGTCCCGGGAGAACACCAGCCCGCGAAGCCCCGAACCCGCGTGCAGGGAAACAAGCGCCCGGGATCCGGGCCACTCGAGAATCCTGCCCTGAAACCAGCGACTATTCGGTGGGGGCTCGCTGCGCGTTGTCCCGTCCGCCTGGTGGATGACCACAAGGGCGCCGGGCTTGAAAACTGACATTGGCTTCAGGTCAAGGGACAGTGCGTCCGGGCTTGAGTCAAGCCGCAGTCCCTCGATGGTCAGGGTCGAATCCGCCGTCAAGCCCTGCAGCGCGGAAATGATGTCGTCTTCGGCACCGATGCGACGTTCCTCGGCGGGGCAGGAGACGGATACACCCAGTGCGATAAGAACCAGAAGAATGCGCATGGGCCGGGTTCCTCGGAGCAGCGTTGCGGATCTCGAGTTTAAACCGGATTGCATCCAAACCGAAATGCGGGCTGTCGTCTCAACCCACGAATGCCCGCTCGAAAACGTAGTCTCCCGCTCGTCCGATCGATGGACTGACCTCGAATCCGCGCCGGTCGAGCAACTCGCGAAAGTCCTTCAGCATGGCCGGGCTGCCGCACAGCATGACCCGGTCGTACTTCGGGTCGATGGGCGGCAGGTCCAGGTCGCGGGCGAGCTGGCCGGAGTCGAACAGATGGGTGAGCCGACCGTTGTGCACGAAGGGCTCACGGGTCACGGCCGGATAGTAGAGCAGGTGACCCTTGATCAGGTCGCCGAGCAACTCGTGGCGCGGCAGTTCCTCGCTGATCGTCGCGCGATAGGCGAGGTCGTCGACCTGTCGAACCCCGTGTGCGACGATCACGGTATCGAAGCGCTCGTACGTTTCCGGGTCCTTGATGATCGAAAGAAAAGGCGCCAGCCCGGTGCCGGTTCCGAGCAGGTACAGGCGTTTGCCCGGGTGCAGGTCGCTGATCAGCAGGGTTCCGGTCGGCTTTTTCGACAGCAGGATCTCGTCGCCGACCTGCAGGTTCTGCAACCGGGAGGTGAGCGGCCCGTCGGGCACCTTGATCGAGAAGAACTCCAACTCCTCTTCCCATGAGGCGCTGGCGAAGGAGTAGGCGCGCATCAGGGGCTTCCCGTCGACGAGCAGGCCGATCATGATGAACTGACCGCTGTCGAATCGCAGGCCCGGATCGCGGGTGGTGCGAAAGCTGAACAGGCCTTCGTTCCAGTGGCGTACGCTGACGACGCGTTCTCGGCGAAACTTGTCCATTGACCAGTGCTTCGGGTGGGGCGAAGCGCTGCATCCTACCGCAGCAATACGGCGGATTATTGTTCCAGGTCAAACAATGCATCGACGGCGGAAAAAGTCGCCGCCGTCGATGCAAATACCTCCGTCAAGCGGCGCGGGATTGCCGGCCGCGACCACGACCGCCGCTGCTGTTGCCGCGTGCGGATTTCTGCCCGCGCGGTCCGTTGCCGCCGCGATTGCCGTTGCCTCGGCCGCCGCCGCCATTACCGCGTCCGCGCCGTGCAGGCGTCTTGCCGGCTTCCCTGGACAGGGGCTCGGTCGGCTCGAAGCCGTCGACGCCGTAGGTGGGGATATCGGTCTTGACCAGCTTGCGGATGTCTTCGAACAGGCCATGCTCTGAACCGGCCACCAGTGAGACGGCCAGGCCGTCGCGCCCGGCGCGTCCGGTGCGGCCGATACGATGGACGTAGTCTTCCGGCACGTTGGGAATGTCGTAGTTGACGACGTGCGGCAGCTGGTCGATGTCCAGGCCTCTGGCGGCGATGTCGGTGGCCACCAGTACGCGGATCTTGTTCTTCTTGAACTCGCTCAGCGCCTTGGTGCGCGCACCCTGGCTCTTGTTGCCGTGGATGGCCGCACTCGGCAGGCCGTCGGTTTCGAGCTGCTTGGCCAGGCGGTTGGCCCCATGCTTGGTGCGGGTAAACACCAGCACCTGCTGCCAGTTGTTGGAACCGATCAGGAACGAAAGCACTTCGCGCTTTTGCTTCTGGTCGACCCGGAAGGCCTGCTGGGCGATCGCTTCGACGGTCGAGTTCGGTGGGGCGGTCTCGACGCGCTCGGGATTCTTGAGGAAGTTGTGCGCCATCTGGGTGATCTCTTTCGAGAACGTGGCGGAAAATAGCAGGGTCTGACGCTGCTTCGGCAGGGCCTTGACGATGCGATCGATAGCAGGGCGGAAGCCCATGTCGAGCATGCGGTCGGCTTCGTCGAGCACCAGGAACTCGATCTTCGACAGATCGACGGTGCCGCGCTGCATGTGATCGATCAGGCGCCCCGGCGTGGCGACGAGCACGTCGATGCCGCGCTGCAGCTTGGTGATCTGGGGATTGATGTTCACGCCGCCGAAGATTTCCAGCGAACGAAGCTGGACATGGCGGCCGTAGGCGCGCAGGTTTTCATTCACCTGGGCAGCCAGTTCGCGCGTCGGCGCCAGGATCAGCGCACGCGGCTGGCGCTGGTGGCCACCCCGTTCGCTGAGGCGATGCAACAGCGGCAGGGTAAACGCGGCGGTCTTGCCGGTGCCGGTCTGGGCGCTGGCCATGATGTCGCGGCCTTCGAGAATGACCGGAATGGCCTTGACCTGGACGGGCGTGGGCTGGGTATAGCCCTGTTCGCCGACAGCACGCAGCAATTCGGCCTTGAGGCCGAGGGAATCGAAATTCATTGTATTTCCTTGTGTAAACCAAGGCGAAGAAAGGCCCGTCAGTCGGGCGAGCTACAAATCGGGGAGAGGCCTTGGTCTACATGCTATCCGCGAGAGGGCATCGGTTCATCCGCTGCAGGTAAGCGCAGCAGCCCAATGCGGGGCGAACAATAGCACAATTGCTCCGCTAAAGGGGGAAAAGACCGGAACTTGAATCGGCCGGTGTTGGGCGCTCCCCGCGGACTGCGGCTTGGCTAGGGGGCGTCCTTGTGCCCGGAAACCTCCAGGGCTTGATTGTGCTGCTCTTGCTGGGCACCCATTGCGGATACACTGCTGAAATTCGAGCCGGGGTGCTTGAGGAGGTTCATATGACGGCACGAACCATTCTTGTACTGATCGGATTCGTAGCGCTGACCAGTGCGGTGGCACAGGACAAGGTCCCGCGCTTCGAGTCTGCGGACTGTCATTTCGAAACCGAGGAGGCGCTGGAAGGCATCGACTGCGGCGAACTGGTGGTTTGGGAGAACCGGGAGCGTCACGAGGAAGGCACGCTGAGGCTCGCGGTGGCAATTCTACGAAGTACAGCCGACGAGCCTGAGCCTGATCCGTTGGTTTTTCTCTCCGGCGGCCCCGGCGGTCGTTCCGTGCATCACACGCCGAGACGGCTCGAGAGTGATTTCTGGAGTCGCCACCGGGAAGACCGCGATCTCGTTTTCTACGATCAACGCGGGACCGGTTACTCCCAGCCTGATTTCTGCGAAGAGCTGGATCAGGTTCTCTATACGACGAGGTTTCTCGGGCTTCCGCCCGAAGAAGAACAGGCCCGCCGCGTTGAGGCCGTGCGGGACTGCCGAGAGGCGATGCTGGCGAAGGGAGTCGATTTCTCCGCCTACAACAGCCAGACCAGCGCCCGTGACCTGGATGATCTTCGTCGAACGCTGGGCTACCAGCAGTGGAACCTGCTCGGAATCTCCTACGGTACGAGACTGGCGCTGACCGCGATGCGTGAGTCACCTTCAGGTATCAGAAGCGTGATACTGGACTCCACGTCTCCGCCCAACGCTCGAATATGGGTGGAGAGTCCGGGTATATTCCTCCAATTGATCGAGCGTGTGTTTGCGCAATGTGCGTCCGACGAGGCTTGCCGCGACGCCTTTCCCGAATTGGAATCAAAGTTCTACGCCTGGCTCGATCGGCTGGAGCAGAATCCAGTCGAACTCAACATGCAGGACACGAACCGCTTCCCCGAGGGCCGGCTCGTGGTCGATCACTCGGTGGCCATATCGGGCGTTTTCCAGGGACTGTACAACCGGCAGTTTCCTTCGATTCTGCCACTTCTGGTCCACGAGGGAGGACCGGAAAACGAGCATGTATGGCGGGTTCTGGCCGACCGCTTGGTCCGGCCCCCTGAACAGATCAGTCGGGGTCTGAACCTGTCGGTGAACTGTTATGAGGTCGCCCCCTTCAATCCCCCGGAGTTGCTTGACGCAGCCCGACGGGAGCACCCGCGAATTGGTGAGGTCGTCGACGGGAGAAGCCGTCACGCCGAATGTGCAGCCTGGCATGACGAGCGGGCGGATTCCTCGTATTTTGAGCCGGTTCGAAGCGAACTGCCGACGCTGATTATCGGCGGCGAGTTCGATCCCGTCACGCCCCCCGAGTACGGTCGGCTTGTCGCCGAAACACTCCCCAACAGCACTTTCGTCGAGGCCCCGGCCCATGGCCACGGTGTGACACCCCACACAGCCTGCACCCGTGATCTGGTGAGTGCGTTCCTGGAAGATCCCGACCGGGCACTGGATACGAGTTGCGTGTCGGAACTCCCGTCGCTTTCCTTCGTGACCAACGTCCATGTGAGCCGAGGTGTCTATCCGGTCGCACGAAGCATTCAGCAGGGTCCGGCCATTCCAGCACTTGCAGGCGCCGGGCTTATCGGACTTGTCCTTTTATCCGGCATTGTCGGCTGGCCGATCGGCGCAGCGTTCCGCCGATTTCGTGGTGTCAGCACTGTGCAGGAGCCCGGAATGCAGCGGATTGCGTGGCCGACCGCCGTTCTGGCCGCTTTCCTGGCGATGGGTTTTACCGCGGGACTCCTGTTCGCAATCCGGGATGCCGCCTCGATCAACCCGTTTCTACCCGCTTTCGGCGTGTCGGGCGACTTCGGGTGGATCTTTTACCTGCCATGGATGATCGCAGCATTGACCGCGGTGAGTGTCTTCGCCGCAATCCAATCCTGGAGACAGCATTGGTGTAACAGCAGGCATCGAATCCACTACAGCCTTTTAGTCGGCGCATGCGTGGTGTTCCTGGGCGTCACGGCATCGCTGGGTCTGATTTAATGATTCGGGCTGACCAACCACGCACATTCGTGCAGGACGGTCAGCCCGCGTTCGGCAAAGCCAGGGTGCACGGCGAGAACCTCGCGGCGTTCCAGCAGCTGGAATCGCAATCCGGCGTGGCTATGCAGCTCCTCCTCCGGGACGGCGAACGGTGGACCGCTCATTTGCTCCTGATCGTACTCGAAGGTCACCAGCAGGCCGCTGGCATCATTGCTCAGCAGTGATCGCAAATGGTCAAGATATCTCTGACGCATTGCTTGGGGCAGCGCGATGAGGGCCGCCCGGTCGTAAAAGAGTTCGAAGGATTGGTCGGCAACGTAGTCGAAGAAATCACCCTCCACCAGCTCAATGCCACCGGCACGCCGGTACACCAGGTCACCGGCGGACGCCCGCGTCGGTTGCCGGCCCCATTCGTCAAAGAATGCTTCGACGGCCTGCCTGCTGAGTTCGATGCCGGTTACTGCATGGCCCCGCTCGGCCAGCCAGCGCATGTCCAGGCTCTTGCCGCACAGCGGCACCAACACGCCTGTGCCGCGGCCTCCGGCTATGTCCTTCCAGTAGTCACTCAACGCCCAGTGAACGTCGGATCGGTGAAACCCGATCTCTCCGCGCTGCCAGCGCTCGTGCCAGAATTCGCTTTCCATCGATTCTTGTCTCCTCGCAAAAGATAGCCGAGATGATCGCGGTCCGGGCTGAACTACTGGTTGGTTGGCGCTTCCGGGCTGCCGACCAGGCGCTGCTTGAGCCAGCGCGCGCCGCGGCTGCCGACCAGGTACAGGCAGGGAATGACCGCCAGCGTGAGCAGCATGGCGCCGAGCAGACCGCCGATGACGGTCAGGGCCAGCGGCTGCATGATCTCGGCGCCTTCGCCCAGCCCGGCGGCCAGCGGCACCATGCCGACCACGGTGGTCAAGGTGGTCATCAGGATGGGGCGCAGGCGAATGCCGCCGGCGCTAATGATCGCCGCTTCGATGCTTTCGGCGCCCCGTTCGCGTTCGCGCTCGATGTACT
Source organism: Wenzhouxiangella indolica (assembly GCF_042310355.1). Lineage (NCBI taxonomy): Bacteria > Pseudomonadati > Pseudomonadota > Gammaproteobacteria > Chromatiales > Wenzhouxiangellaceae > Wenzhouxiangella > Wenzhouxiangella indolica. The sequence goes on from NZ_JBHJMR010000002.1 coordinate 413,358, forward strand.
CGACCAGCAGGATGGCATTGTTGACCACAATGCCGATGAGCAGCACCACGCCGATCATTACCGGGGCCGAGATGGGCGTTGACGTCAGCCACAGCATGGCGACCACGCCGATCAGCGACAGCGGTGCGGCGGCCAGGATGACCAGGGGATTGGTCAGACGCTCGTACTGCACGGCCAGCACCACGAAGACCAGGAACAGCGCCAGGGCGATGACGCTGGTCAGCTCGCGGTTGGTTTCCTGGATGGTTTCCCACTGCCCGCCGTAGATCAAGCTGTAGCGCTCGGGCAGCTCGAAACCACGCAGCCTATCCTCGACCTCGCGCATGATCGTGCCGACGTCGGAAACCTCGGTGTTGATGTCGCCGACCACGCGCTGAACCCGGCCCTGGTTCTCGCGCACGATATGCGAGGGCCCGGTACCCAGGTCGAAGCGGGCGACGTCGCGCAGCAGGATCGGTTCGCCCTCGTCGTCGCGAAACAGCAGCATGTTGCCCAGCGTGTCCGCCGAGGCGGTCACCTCGCGCGGCAGCTTGACCCGCAGGTCGTACTGAACGCTGCCGTCGATGTACTCCGTCGGCACCGCGCCGTTGACGGCATCGCGCACGGCCTGACCGACTTCCGAGACGTTCAGGCCCAGGTCGGCGGCCCGTTCGCGATCCACGCGGATGCGCAGCAGCGGGCTGCGCGATTCGCGCCCGACCTCCACGCCCTCGAGGCCGGGAATGCCCTCGAGTTGATTGGCGATATCGCGCGCAAGGGTCCGAAGTTCCTCGAGTTCCGGGCCGACCACGGTGATGGCCAGGTCATCGCCGGAGGTGGAAAACTGTAGCCCGCGGATCGACGGCGGCGATGCGCTGATGAAAGCGCCGGGGATCTCGAGCGCGTCGAGACGTTCCTGGGCCTCGGCGACCCACCGCCCGGCGCTCATGTCGGGCCGTTCGCCGGCCGGGACGAGCTGCACGCGCATGCGCGAGGTGCCGGGGCGCTCGTTGATGCTGCCGCCGCCGAGGTGCCCCCCGACCAGGTTGAAGCGGGTCTCGACGTGCGGCATCCGCTCGATCACCGCCTCGACCTCGCGGGTGACGCGGTCGACCTCGGCCGGCGGCGTGCCGGCGGGCAGGCGGATATAGACCGAGGTGCCGCCGTCGTCGACCTGGGGCAGGAATTCGTTTCCCAGGCCGCTGGCGATGTGCAGCGCGCCGGCGACGGCGGCGGCCGTGGCGGCCAGCACGAGCCAGCGCCAGCGAAGGATGTGCGCGAGCAGGCTCCGGTAGCCGCCGCGCAGGCGCTCGACCAGGTGATTGAATCCGCGCTGCAGGCGGCTGCGATCGAAGCCGCTGCGATAGCGCACCTTTGACAGCAGGGCGGCGAGCATCGGAATCAGGGTCAGCGCTGCCGCCAGGGTGGCCAGTATGGCGAAGGAAATGGTCAGGATCAGGTCGGTGAAGATCAGCGACGCCATGCCCGAGACCAGCAGGAAGGGCAGGACCGCGGCCAGGTTGGTCAGCGTGCCGGCGGTAATGGCGCTGCGCACCTCGGCCGCGCCGGCCATGGCAGCCTCGTCGGGGGGGCGACCGAGTTCCTCGCGATGGCGGTAGATGTTTTCGAGCATCACGATGCCGTTGTCGAGCAACAGCCCCACGCCCAGTGCCAGGCCGCCCAGGCTGATGATATTGAGCGTGAGCTCGCCGATGCCCATCAGCGCGAAGGTGGCCATGATGGCAATGGGAATCGACACCCCGACGACCAGGGCCTTTCGCAGGCTGCCCAGGAACAGGAGCACCAGCAGCATGGCCAGCAGGCCGCCGAGCAGGGCCGCACCGGCCACGCTGGCGATCGCGCCGCGGATGAAGTAGGCGGTATCGCCGATCGCCTGGTAGCGGATGTCCTCGGGCAGGAAGCCGCTTCGCTCGAGCCGGGCCATGGCGTCCTGCACCGCCTCGACCACCTCGACAGTGTTGGCTTCCGGCAGCTTGAACACCGACACCTGCGAGGCGGGCACGCCGTCGAGACGCACGAACAGGCGCTGCTCGGCGTGGCCGTCGCGCACCTCGGCGACTTCCTCGAGCCGAATTCGCCGGTCGGCCCGTCCGGGCAGGGGGATGAGTACGTTGGCGATGTCCTCGGCCGAAGTGAAGCGGCCGTCGGTCTTGGCCATCACGTCGAAAGACTCCGACGTCAGCCAGCCCGAAGCGATGTCGACGTTCTCCGAACCGATCACCTCGATCAGGTCCTGCATGGTCAGCCTGTAGGATCGCAGCCGCTGCTGGTCGACGATGACCTGCATCTCTCGCACCAGGCCGCCGGCGGTTTCCACGCCCGAGACCCCGGCTATGGCGACCAGCTGCGGGGCGAGCTGATGCTCGACCCAGTCGGCCACTTCGACCTCCGAGCGGATGGTCGAGCTGAAACCCGCCTGCCAGACCGGATCCTGCGCGGGGTCGAACTTGTACAGGCGCGGCGGCTCGATGTCCTCGGGCATTTGCGTCCTGGCCAGCTCCAGGTAGCGCGAGGCATCCTGCAGGGCCAGGTCGAGGTTGGTGCCGTACTCGAAGTGCAGGTTGACGTTGGTGCGGCCTTCCGAGGCCCGGCTGTCGATCTTGACCAGGTTCTCGGTGGCGGCCAGGTTGCGCTCGAGCACCCGCGTGATCTGTTCTTCCATCACCTCCGGCGCCGTGCCCGGGTAGTTGACGGTCACCCGGATCTGCGGCGGCACCACGTTGGGCAGCAGATCGATGGGCAGGCGCTCGACGAAGAACAGGCCGAGCACGAACACCACCGATGCCATCGCCAGCGTCCCGACGGGACGGCGGATGGCTGCACTGGTGATGCCGCCCGGCGCCTCGGCGCTTTGTTTCATGGTTCGTCCCGGCGCTGCACGATCCGCACGCGCTGGCCGTCGCGCATGTCGATGGGATTGCTCGCCAGCACCGTCTCGCCCGGTTCGATTCCGCCGGCGATTTCGATCCAGCCGTCCTGGCTCAGGCCGGTAGCGACTTCCCGGTGGACCAGTCGGCCGTCCTCGATGACGTAAACATAGCGTCCGCCGCGTTCGTCGTCGCTGCCGACGATCGAGGCGGGCAGGGCCAGCACGTCGCGTTGGCGGTTGACCTCGAACTCGAGCCGAGCCAGGTAGCCGGGCCGAACGCCTCGCTCGGCGGCATCGCCGGGCAGGGCGACCTCCACGGTCACCAGGCGACTCTGCGGATCGGCGGCCGGAAAGATGCGCTGCAGACGGCCCTCGAAGGTCTCGCCGGGCAGGGCGTCGAGCCGCACGGGCAGGGTCCGGCCGGGCTCGAGCCGGGCCACGTCGAGCTCCGACAGGCCCGGCTCGATGACCAGTTGTTCGAGTACGGCCAGCTCAAACAGCGTGTCGCGGGCATCCACGGCTTCGCCGGGTTCGACCAGACGCTGCGTGACGACGGTATCGACCGGCGCGGTGACGCGTCCGAAGTCGACGCGGGTCTGCCACAGGTCGCGCTCGCTCTCGGCGATACGCAGTTCGGCGCGGGCTCGCTGGTAGTCGGCCTGGCTGATGCTGTCGCGGTCGAGCAGCTCGCGCAAGCGCTCGTAATCCAGACGGGCGCGCTCGGCCTGGGCCTCGGCGCGACGCAGCTCGGCGCGCTGCTCGGACATGTCGAGTTCGGCCAGAACCTCGCCGGCCTCGACGGCATCGCCTTCCTCGACGTGAACGGCCAGCAGGGTGCCTTCGCTTCGGCTGGCCAGGCGAATGGTCTGCCGGGCCTCGACCGGGGCACCGACGCGAACGCGGCGCGAGAGATCGCGTTTGGTCAGGGTCATGGCGGCAACCGGCGTGCTGTTCTCGGATTCGTCCTGGCCCTGGGCCTGATCATCCCGCCCGCCGCAGCCGAAAATCAGGGCCGGTATTAGAAGGACTACGACGAACCGAAGATTGAACGGTCGAGGTATGTGGCTTGCGGGCGCTGACGTGGCTTGACTGTAGCAGGGCATATGTCCGTTCCGTGGCAGCGGGATGTCGGGACGATAACGAAATGACGGCCCGCAATGCAGGCGAAATCTTGCCGTCACATTCGCGTCACCGACCTGACATGAACGCTCGTTATCTTTGGCGGCGTCAACCAAAGAGTGGACAACCACCCGACTGGAGCGTTCATGCAAAGGCGATTCTACCCGGCCGGCCTGGTGGCCGGTTTGCTTCTGTTGCCGATTCTGGCCGTCGGCCAGCCCGAGACCGACAACGACTCTCTCGAAGCACTGGCTGAAGAGCTGGTGCGCATTCGCGGCGAGGTTGAATCGCTGAATGCCGAGCTCAACCGCAAGCAGGACCGGCACCGCAACGAGATGAGCTCGCTGGCCGCCCAGAAGGGTGAGCTGGAAGCCACGTTGCGGCGCGAGCAATTGCGCGTGGACCAGCTCGAAGAAGATCTCGAGACCAACCGCGAGCGCGCCGAGCAAGCGGGCATCGCCGGCGAATCGCTGGTGCCCGTTGCCGAAGAAGCGATCGCCTCCCTGCGGCGACACATCGAAACCTCCCTGCCGTTCAAGCCGCAGGAGCGTATGGATGCGCTGGACGAAATTCAGACACAGCTCGAAACCGGTGCACTGGCGCCGCCACGGGCCGTCAATCGTCTCTGGGGCTTCTACGAGGACGAGCTACGGCTCACGCGGGAGAACGGGCTCTACAGCCAGGTCATCCGGCTCGAGGGTGAACAGGTTCTGGCCGACGTAGCGCGGCTCGGGACAGTCGCAATGTACTTCCAGACCCGGGATGGCGAGTACGGCCAGGCCGAACGCAGTGGTGACGACTGGCGCTTCGTTCGCCTGGACGACCGCGCGGCCGTCCAGCGCATCGACAAGCTGTTCGAGTCGCTCAAGAAGCAGATCCGCACCGGCTACTTCGAACTGCCCAACGGCGCCATCCGGCTGGAGTCCGAACAATGAGCATTCGCATTCCTTACATCCTGATCCTGCTCGCCGCCGCCTGGCTGGCATCGCCGGCGATTGCGCAGGAGTCCGAGGCGGCGCAGGCCGAGGCCGAACAGGCTGCGGAAACGGCCGCTCAGAACGAGCCGGACACCGAGGCTGAGCAGGCCGAACCCGAATCACCGCCCGTGGCAGCCCAGGCCCCTTCGCTTGAGCAGGCCTACCAGCGCGAGTTCGCCTTCCTGCAGGGCCAAAAGCGTGACCTCGAGCGGCGCATCGCCGAATTCGAGGCAACCAGCGAAGAAGACCTGCAGCAGCTTCAATCGGATATCCGCTCGCTCGAGCGTCGGGTGGTCGAGTTGACCAGCCGCGGCGATCGTCTCGACGAACAGGTGATCGAGTCCGAGCGCTCGGTCGAGTCGGCACGCGACAACGTCAACCTGCTCGCCAACACGTTCCTCCAGGCCGAAGCGACCATCGAGGACTGGGAAGCCCCGCAGCTGGAGGGCGACGAGGTGCCGCAGACCGATGACGTGGCGGCGATGTTCGAAACCGTCCGGGAAGAACTGGCCCGCCGCGGCGAAGTTCGTCGCGACAGCGGCGAGTTCTTCCTGGCCGACGGCACGCGCGTCGATGGAGAAATCATCCACGTGGGCCGTATCGCCAGCTACGGAATCAGCGAGCGCGGCGCCGGCGCACTGGCACCGGCCGGCGAGGGCGAACTCAAGCTCTGGAACGAGGAATCGGCGGACGCCGCGCGCGCGCTGGCGGCCGGGACGGTGGTCTCGCCCCTGCCGATCTTCGTGTACGAAACGCTCAGCTCGGAAGTTGAAGAAAAGGGCGCCAAGGGCGTATTCGAGACCATCTCCAGCGGCGGGGTGATCGGCTGGATCATCTTCTTCCTGGGCCTGCTGGCCGCCGTGCTGGTCGCCTTGCGGGCCGTGTTCCTGTGGCGTGCCGGCGCCTCGACCGGCCGCATTCTCGATGACGTTTCGGCACCGGTTCGTCGCGGTGACCGCGAAGCGGCGCTGTCGATGCTCAAGAAGCGCCAGGGTGCCACCGCCCGGGTGGTGGCTTCGGCCATCCGCAACCTCGATCGCGATCGCGAACATCTCGAAGACATCGTGTCCGAGTCGATCCTGCACGAGAGCGGCCACCTGAATCGCTTCGGCTCCTTCATCATGGTGATCGCCGCCGTCTCTCCGCTGCTCGGGCTGCTCGGCACGGTCACCGGCATGATCTCGACCTTCGATGTCATTACCGAGTTCGGTACCGGCGATCCCAAGCTGCTCTCCGGCGGCATCTCGATCGCCCTGGTGACCACTGAACTGGGTCTGATCGTGGCCATCCCCACGCTGCTGTTCGGCAACCTGCTCTCGAGCTGGGCCGAGCGCATCAAGGACGACATGGAAAAGGCCACGCTGCGCGTGACCAACCAGTATCTCGAAGCCCGAAGTGAAAGCGAGCAGGTCAGCGGCTGATGTTCGACGAACTGGTCAATGACTTCCGGTTCTACTTCGAGGTGGGCGGCTACGTCATGCCGCCGCTCGTGCTGGCCACGGTGGTGCTGTGGTTTGCCATCGGCTACCGGATTGCCGCGCTCAAGCGGGGAAACCTTCGATCGGTGCGGCGAATCATCCAGAAGCACCCCGAAGGTCTCGATCACCCGCCCCGCGGCGTGATCGAGAAAGCCATCGAACAGGGCCTGCAGATCGCGCGCTCGCATCACGGTGATCTGCGCCGTCTTCTCGATGACGCCTTCTGGCCGATCGAGCGCGACGTCAAGCGTTTCCACAAGCTGATCATGACCATTGTCGCCGTCGCCCCCCTGATGGGCCTGCTCGGCACCGTCGTGGGCATGATCGAAACCTTCGATTCGCTTGGCGACATGTCGCTGTTCGCCCAGTCCGGCGGTATCGCCGGTGGCATTTCCCAGGCGCTGTTCACGACCCAGATGGGCCTGGCCGTGGCCATTCCCGGCCTGATCGTCGGCGGCCTGCTCGAAAAGCGGGCCGCGGTGATCCGGATCGAGCTGGCCCAGGTCAAGGACATTCTTTGCGCAAGCGTGCAGAAAGGTAGACCGGCATGAGATTTCGCGAACGCGCCAATACCGAGCAGGCCGTCGATATTTCGCCCCTGATCGACATGGTGTTCATCCTGCTGATCTTTTTCATGGTCTCGACGACCTTCGTCAAGGACATGAAGCTCGATCTCGAGCGCCCCAGCGCCACCAGTTCGGAGCAGGCATCGACCAAGGCCATCCGCCTCTACATCGACAACAGCGGCGAGACCTGGCTCGACGGTCAGCCGATCCGCACCTGGGTAATCCAGAGCAAGCTGCGCGACATGCTGCAGGGTGCGACTTCCCAGTCGGTCCTGGTGGTGACCGACAGCAACGTGCCCGCCCAGAAGCTCATCGAAGTGGTCGACCAGGCGCGCCGCTCCGGCGCCGCCGACGTCGGCGTGGCCACGGTCGAGGAAGCCGGCCGGGGCTGACCTAAACACAGGAGTACGACGCATGACTTCAGAAATCAGGAAATGGACCTACGGCCTGGCCTTCATGGTGATCGGCTCGGTGCTGATCATCGGCACCTTGCTGATGATCAACCGCCTGGCCAAGGGACCGGAAGCCCAGGAACTGACCAAGCAGACCAGCTTCAGTGTCGAGCGCAAGCCCGAACCGCCGAAGAAAGTGGTCAAGCGCGAACAGCCCGAGCCGCGACGCTCGCGCGACGTCAATCCGCCGATGGTCGACCTCGACACCTCGCTGTCGGGTATCGACATGGGCATCCCGGGTGTGACGGCCGACGACCTTGGCAGCCTGCGCGACGATCTGCTCGGCGACACCCAGGACGTGGTCATGACCGACGATTCGGTCGACCAGCCGCCGCGACCGACGCGCCAGACGCCGCTGCCGTATCCATCGTCTGCGCGCAAGCAGGGCGTGGAGGGCTACGTCGTCCTCTCGCTGCTGATCAGCGCCGCCGGCGAGATCGAGAAGGTCCAGGTGCTCGAATCCAGTCACGAAGGATTGTTCGAGGAAGCGGCCGTTCAGGGCGTGCGCAACTGGCGTTTCGATCCAGCCCAGTACCAGGGGCGCAACGTTCGGGTCTGGGCCAAGCAGCGCATCCGATTCGATCTGAGCTGAGCACTCGCAGGAGATACCCGAATCCATGAAGGGGCTTCGCACATTGTGGCTACTGCTGATCCTGTCTCTGTCGGCGACGGCCCTGGCGCAGGAGGAGACCGCTTCGGCGCCTGAAGACGAGGTGGATCGTCTGTCACTCGCTGCCATGTTGATCGGCGACGGCAACTACGAGCGTGCGCGCGTCGTATTGGCCGGTGTCGACGAGCGCGAGAACCCCGAGCTCGACAAGGTCCGGTATCACAGCCTCGACGGCCTGGTCGCCCTCAATCTGGACGAACTCGCCCGGGCGGAGGCCGCCTTCGAGCGTGCGCTGGAGGCCGGCAAGGAACGCGAGGAGCCGCCGCCGGACGTGATCTGGCTATACCTGGCCCAGGCCCGCTTCGGCCAGGAGGACTACCCGGGCACCCTCGAGGCACTCGATGGTGCCAGCACCGAGACGACCGAGCTGGCCTCGGTCTACCAGATGCGCGCACGCTCGCACTGGCAGATGGGTGATCTCGAGTCGGCCTGGCAAGTATTTTCGAAGGGCGCGGCGCGCTTCCCGGACCGGGCCGGAGACTTCACGCGCCAGCAGGTCTTTTTGCTGGTGGAGCGAGGGCTCTATCAGGAAGCGGCCGCCCTCGGGCAGCGCTTCCTGGCCGAGGGGGAGGCGACGGTCGACGACGCTGTGACCATCGGCAATGCGCTGCGCGAGGCCGGGCAGACAGACAAGGCGCTTCGGATTCTCGAGGCTGCCCGCCTGGAAGACGGCGACAACATCCGACTGGCTCGCGTACTGGCGCAGACCTGGCTGGATCGGGATCACGTCCTGCCGGCGGCCAACATCCTTCACGATGCCGCGCGCCTGGATCCGGCGCTGATGTCCGAGGCAGCCGAGCTCTATCGCCGCGCCGGCTGGCTGATGCAGGCGCTCACGCTCAACGCCCGGGTCATCGATCAGGCGAAAAAACTCAAGCAGCGCCTGGCCATCTTCATCGAGCTGGGGCGCTTCGACCAGGCCGCCGGCATGGAGTCGGACCTGGTCCGAACCGGGTTGCTCAATGATGAAAACATTCGCTATGCGCTGGCCTATGCGCTGTTCAAGACCGGCCGCTACGAGCAGGCCGAGACCCACCTGAGCCTGCTGACGCAGAACGAGCTTTTCCGCAAGGCCAACGAGCTACGGCGAGCCATGGAACAGTGCCGCGACGAGCCGTGGCTGTGCGGCTGATACGCAAATGATTTCGAGGTTATTGATGATGACGCCTGGGCGATTCAAGGCTGCCCGTCTTGCGGTGCTGCTGATCCTGTTCGTCGCGACATCCGCCGTGGCCCAGGACGATACGGCGGCCGATATCAGTGTGCTCGTGTTCGCCGACGGCCGGCCGGTGCCCGGGCTTCGCATCGAAATCGGCGAGCAGTTTGGCCTGACTGACAGTGACGGTGCCTGGCGCGGCCAGGTCGAACCCGGCCGCACACGCCTGGCCGTTTACGAATACGCCCTGGCCCTGGCTGCCCTGCCGCTGGAAGTGCACGAGGGCGAAGTCGCCCGGTACATCATCACCCTGACCGGCCCCGATCGCCGGGCCCAGGTCAGCATCGAGAGTTCCCACGAGGAAGGACAGCAGGCGCCGCGGCGCGGAACGCCGGAAGCGCCGTCGGGCGAGCAGGGCAGCGGTCTGCTCGTCGGTCGCGTCGTCTCGACCGAAGACGGCTCGCCGGTGACCGGCGCACGGGTGTTCGTCAGCGGAACCCCGGTCGAGGCCCGCACCGACGAGGACGGTCAGTTCAGCGTTGAAGTGCCCACCGGCGAATACGCCGTGTCCGTTCTGCACAGCGAGTTCGCCACGCGCACGGTCGACGGCGTTGCCATACGCGATGACGACGAGACCCGGCGCGACTTCGAATTGCCGCCGTCCGGTCTTGAACTGGCCGAGTACGTGGTGGTCGAGCCCTACATCGAGGGCAGCGTAACCTCGGTAATTGCGGAACAGCGCGAAACCTCGGGGGTTTCCAATATCATCGGCACCGAGCAGTTCTCGCGCGCCGGTGACGGTGATGCAGGCAGCGCGTTGGCCCGCGTGACGGGCCTGACCCTGGTCGGCGGGGAGTTCATCTTCATTCGCGGTCTCGGCGAGCGCTACTCGAGCACCCTGCTCAACGGCGCCAACGTGCCCAGCCCCGACCCCACGCGCAAGGTCGTTCCGCTCGACCTGTTTCCGACCGGCGTGATCGAATCGATCCGCGTCCAGAAGAGTTATTCGCCGGATCTGCCCGGGGATTTCGGCGGGGGTGTTGTCGAGATTCGCACCCGCGGCATCCCCGAAGAGGATTTCCTGAAGATGAGCCTGTCGCTCGGCGGTCGGGACGGCACGACCTTCGAGGACGGCTTGACCTACGAAGGCGGCGGCCGCGACTTCCTGGGCATGGACGACGGAACACGTGAGCTACCGTCGGTGCTCGCCGAGGCCCTGGACGACGGGGGGTCGCTGGCTGCTGCAGGGCCATTCAATCCTGACGGACTGCCGCCTGAAGAGCTCGAAAGGCTCGGCGAGTCCTTCCCGGTCATCTACGAAGCGGACCGCGAGGAGGTCCGGCCGGACCTGGGGGTGTCGGTCGAAGGCGGCAAGTTGTTCGAGTTCAACGACGACTGGACGGCGGGCATCACCACCGCGGTGATGTGGTCGGATTCCTACCAGTCGCGCACCGAAGAACGTCGTAGCTTCATTCCTCTGGGTGACGGCAGCCTGCGATCCAATGACGACTACGAGATCGAGCGTTCCACCCGGGACATCGAACTCAGCGGTTTCCTCACCGCCGGCCTCGAATACGCCGATAACCACCGCATCGACCTGACCTCCATGCTCCTCAGGCAGACCCAGGACGAAACCTCCATCCAGGAAGGCTTCAACCTTGACGAGGACGGAATCGTTCGGTTTACCGAACTGGAGTGGGAAGAGCGTGATCTGCTTTCCCACCAGCTGCGCGGGGAACACACGTTCGGGTTTCTTGGCGACACCCTGCTGGAGTGGGATTACGCCGATTCGCGCGCACGCCGTGACGTGCCCGATCAGCGCCGCTATCGATACGATCCGGACAACGAATCCGATTTCATCTTTTCGCGTCGTTCCGACAATCTCGTTCGGCGCTTCTCCAAGCTAAAGGACGAGGCGACCGATTACGGTATCGACCTGAACGTGCCGTTCGGCTTCGACTGGCTGACGGGCAACGTCAGTTTCGGCGCTCGGCGCCTGGACAAGTCGCGCGACTCCAGCATCCGACGCTTCCAGTTCGATGGCACGAGCCGTCTGCCTTTCGATATACGCCGAGACGAGAACCCCGAAGCGTTCCTGAACCCGGAGTTCATCGGTCCGAACGGCCTGGTGATCAAGGACGCCACGCGCGAGACGGACAACTACACGGCATTGCTCGAAGTCGATGCCCGTTACGCCAATCTCGACATGACCTTCTTCGAACGCCTGCGCCTGACCGGCGGCGTTCGCGTCGAGGACTGGGAGCAGAGCGCGACGACGTTCGAGTTACTCAATCCGAATGCGACCCCGGTTGTTGCCGAGCTTTCCGATGAAGACCGGCTTCCGGCATTTTCGGCGACCTGGTACATGACCGAGAACCAGCAGATTCGTGCCAGCTATGCCGAAACGATCGTGCGTCCGGACTTCAAGGAGCTCTCGCCGGCCCCGTTCACCGACCCGGTACTCAACCGCGAGGTGGTCGGCAACGCGAATCTGGTGCCGTCGCAAGTCGAACACATGGATGTGCGCTGGGAATACTATCCCGAGCCTTCAGAGTTGATTTCGCTCGGGTTCTTCTACAAGTCCATCCTCGACCCGATCGAAGTGACCGTCGAAGCCGGGGTCGAACAACGCCTGACCTTTGCCAATGCCGACGAGGCCGATAACTTCGGCGCGGAACTGGAGTGGCGAAAGAGTCTCGGCTTTTTTGGCGACTTTCTCGGCAAGGAAGCGGTCTGGGACAGGCTCTACGTTGCGGGGAACTACTCCTGGATCGAGTCCGAGATATTCATCGAGGATCTCGGCATCCTGACCAACGCAACCCGCCCCTTGCAGGGCCAGTCGCCCTATGTGGCCAACTTCCAGATCGGCTATGACGACGAGGAACGGGACTTGTCCGCCACCCTACTGTTCAACACCGTGGGCGAGCGCATTGTCGAAGTCGGCGTGCTCGGTGCCCCGGACAAGTACGAGCAGCCGGCGCCCGAACTCGACCTGGTGCTTCGATGGCGCTGGCTCGACCTGTTCGACTTCAAGGCGGAGTTCGGCAACCTGCTCGATTCCGAGTTCGAAGTGCGACAGGGCGAAGAAATCACGCAACGCTACAAGCGCGGCCGGGAGTTCAGCCTGGGAGCGAGCTGGGAGTTCTGATCCCTGTCAAGAATCGGTCATGTTCGAGTCATGGGACTGACACCGACGATCAATACGATGAGCACGATGACGGTAGTTCATCGTCCTTCACTCGCTAAACGAAAGCAGAGGAAACAAGCATGCTCAAGAATATGAAGCGCAACTTGCTGGCGCTGGCGGCCGGATCCATGGTGATCGGCTCGGCCAACGCCTTTGTTGTCAACGAACAGTTCACCGGTAACTACAACGAAGCGGGCAAAGACGGTCGCGGCCTGATCCTGGACATCATCGACGGCGGTGAGCAGGAATTCGGCAACGGCGTCGTTGCCCAGTGGTTCACCTTCCGCGACGGCGCACCGCTGTGGCTGGTTGCCTCCGGCTCGATCGACCAGAACACCAACACGGCCGAACTGCAATTCCTGGAAGTCGAAGGCGGAACCTTCGGTCCCGACTTCGTCAGTGACGACGCCTCGAACATTTCCTGGGGCACGGGCACGCTCACCTTCAACAGCTGCAATTCCGTTTCCCTGGACTACAACGGCAACGACGGCACGGGTTCGCTCGACCTTCAGCCGGTCATTCAGGGCGGCGACTGTGTCGTTGAGCAGGAATTCTCGAGCTGCCCGAGCTTTGCTTCGGCCGGTCCGCTGGAAGGCAGCTGCATCGTCGGCGGTGAAGTCAACAACGACATCATGCTGAGCAACGAGATCACCTGGCTGATCCAGGGCCAGCTGGTCATCAACGACGGTGCTTCGCTCACCATCCAGCCCAACGCCGAACTCATCGGGGGCACGCTCGGCGACACCGACACCCTGATCGTCAAGCAGGGCGGTCAGGTCTTCGCCGAAGGCACGGCCAACAACCCGATCATCATGCGCGGCCCGGATGCCGCCACGCGCGCCGAATGGGGCGGTGTGGTCATCAACGGCTTCGCCCCGATCAACGGTTGCTCGGAAGGCACCGATCCCTGCACCGCGCAGGGCGAAGGCAACTCCGGCACCTACGGCGGCAACGACCCGCACGACAACAGTGGCGTGATGCGCTACGTCGTGGTTTCGAACGCCGGCCGTCAGTTCAGCGAAGAGAACGAGCTCAACGGTATCGCTTTCCAGGGCGTCGGTGACGGCACCACGGTCGAGTACATCCAGGTTCACCTGAACGAAGATGACGGCGTCGAGTTCTTCGGCGGCACGGTCAACGCCAGGTACCTGGTCCTGACCGGCATCGGCGACGACAGCCTCGACTGGACGCAGGGCTGGCAGGGCAAGGCCCAGTACGTCCTGGCCAAGGACTACATCGACAACGGCGACCAGGGCATCGAAGCCGACAACAACGGCGACGCCAACGACTCCGAGCCGCGCGCCAAGCCGATGCTGGCCAACATGACCTACATCGGGCAGTCCAACACCGATATCGGCATCCTGCTGCGTGAAGGCACCGGCGCCAACATCGCCAACACCGTCGTGACCGGCTTCGGCGAGTTCTGCCTCGACATCGACAACGAGTCGACCTTCCAGAACGAAGAGAACCTGACCATCGAAAACAGCGTTGTCGGCGGCTGCGGTGCCACCTTCAGCGAAGATGGCGAAGACCTGTTCAGCGTCGCAGACTGGTTCTTCAGCTTCCCGGGCAACGTCGAAGCCGACCCGAACCTGAACAACTACGTCCCGAACGCCAGCTCGCCGGCGATCGGCATCGGCGCGGTTCCGTTCGAAGACGACTTCTTCGACAACGTCGACTACGCCGGCGCGATTCGCAGTGCCGACGCTGACTGGACCAAGGGCTGGACGGTCGGTCTCGACCGCAACGCTCCGCTGGGCCAGTAAGAAAAAGCTTCAAGCTTCACAGACAGACCCATTGCAGCACCTTTCGGCCCCGCTTCGGCGGGGCCTTCTTTTTAGGGGATATTGGCAACTCGTAGCGGGCGGGTGAGGTGGACTATCAGCTCATCCAGCGGGGCAGGATGACCGACCAGGTAGCCCTGCATGAGATCGAAACCGACCGACTTCAGGCAGCCTTGTACCGACTCGGTCTCCACGCACTCGGCCACCGTGATCTTGCCCATCGACTGACCGAGTCGATTGATCTCGGCGATGAACTCCAACGCCGACGGATCCCGGTCGATATCCCGGACGAAGCTGCCGTCGACCTTGAGATAGTCCACCGGCAACTGGCGCAGGTAGTTCATCGAGGACACGCCGGTACCGAAGTCATCGAGCGCGATGCGGCAGCCGCCCCGGTTGAGGCGCTGGAATAGCCGGCTGACCTGCTCGAGGTTGCTGATCAGGGCGGTTTCCGTTACTTCCAGGCACAGTCGCGGCAGCAGTCCGACGTGGCGCCTCAAGATCCGATCGAGAAAGTCCAGGAAGCGCTGATCGCCCAGGCTGCGGCCCGACAGGTTGATATTGACGCGATCGAGTCGATCGATGCTGTCGCGGTGAGCCGTCATCCACTCCAGTGTCGTCGAGACAACCCAGCGATCGATCTGTGTCGTCATGAAATAACGCTCGGCCGCCGGCATGAACTCGGCGGCCGTGATCGGCGCTTCACCGTCCACCTCGGGCAGCATCCGCACGAGAATTTCGACCGCCACGGTTCGAAAGGGCGGTCCGGAAGTCGGTGAAATGGGCTGCCAGTAGAGCGTCATGCGATCCTCGGCAAGCGCCTGCTGGATGCGGGCGACCCAACCCAGCTCGCCGAACTTCTCGGCCAGGCGCGCGTCGTCCGGTTGCCAGACATGCACCCGGTTGCCACCATCGTCCTTGGCGGCCAGGCAGGCACAGTCGGCGCGTCGCAGGATGCGCGCGATGCCGCCGTCACGATGATCGAAGCTGACCACGCCCACGCTGAGCGTCAGCGAGCCCGCGCCGCGCTGCGGCGCCAGCGGATTCTCGTCGAGGCTGTCGAGCAGTTCACGACCGAGTTCCGCGGCCCTTGCTTCATCCGTTTCAGGCATCAAGACGGCGTACTCGTCGGCGCCCTGACGGGCGATCAGGGCATCGGCCGGAAACAGCTCCTGCAGCCTGGTACCCAGCGAGCGCAGCAGGCGATCGGCCGCGGCATGGCCGACCGTCTCGTTGATGACGCGGAACTGATCGACATTGATCTCGAGCAGGCTGTGACGCTTGTCGCTGTCGACTTCGCACAACTTGTCCAGGCGCTGTTCGAGGGCGTGCCGCGACAGCAATCCGGTCAGCGCGTCGTGCTCGCGTAGATAGGCGATCTGCTGTTGGGCCTGGCGCATGTCACGCCGGTACGCCAGCAACTTCCACAGCAACCAGGCGAAAACGGCGAGCACGACCACCGCGATGATGGCTGAGATCGCCACGCCGTAGCCGCCGGGTTCTCTTTCGTTGCCGTCGAGCGGCTGGAGCCAGCGTGCATAGATTCGGTCGAACGCGCCGCTGGCCATCACGCGCTCGAGACCGACGTTGATCTGCGCCAGGAGGGCCTGGTTACCCTCCCGGACCGCCAGCGCGTACTCCACCGGCAGGACGGGCGGGCCGGAAACGGTCAGGTTGTCGAGTCGGTTCTCACGCATCGTGTGGCGACTGCGATGCTCGGTCAGCAGGGCAGCGTCGTGCCCGCCGCGGGACAGGAGCGCCAGGCCCTCGCTATCGGAGTCGACCAGCGTCAGAGCCATCTCCTGGTCGGACTGGCGCAGGAATTCGTGGCTCCAGGCTTCGCGCTGGACGATCACCGAACGGCCGGCCAGGTCTTCGATTCGGTTGATGGGTTCCGCGCCGGCCGGGATGAAGATGCGGTGATGCACGATGACGTGCGGGCGGGCGAAGTCGACGCTCGCTTCGCGCCGATCGGAGACGAACATACCCAGCACGTCGATCTCGCCGGATTGCAGCGCCTGGCGCATCGTTTCCCAGGAGCCCAGCCGGAATTCGACCTCGCTGTCGGTCGCCTTGCCGATGGCGCGCATCAAGTCGATGTTGAAGCCGACCGGTTCGCCGTCGGCGTTCAGTGTCTCGTAGGGCTCATAGCCATCCTCGCCCCCCACGACGATGGTGTCGGCCGCCGGCGCGTATCCCGCTGCGCCGAGCCAGATCGCAATGATTGAAGCCCGCGCCATGCGGGTGAATGCTGGCAGCAACACCAACCCTCCCTGGGTCGCCTGCCGTCAGACTAACCCGGATCGCGGGCGACCGCCAGCAGCGGGCTTCAGCTCGCGACGTGATCCGGCCCGAAGGAATCGGGAAGCAACTGATCGAGGCTTCGGACCAGCAGGACGCGACCGCCATCGCCGACGGCCAGGCACTGCGTACTGCCGCGGCCGAACTCGCGGATGCGCTGCCGGCAATCGCCGCAGGGCGGACAGGGTCGGTCGCTCGGTCCGAGCACCCACAGGCGTGCGATCGTCGTCTCGCCGGCGGCGATCATGGCCGAAATCGCCGAGGCCTCGGCGCAGATGCTCTTGAAATGCGCGACTTCGACATTGCTGCCGCCAAATTGCCGCCCGGACGTCGTCTCCAGCACGACGGCCACCGGGTGGCGGGAGTAGGGGGCGTAGGCGCAGTCGCGCAATCGGCGAAGTTCGGTGAGCAGCTCAGGGCCGATGCTGTCGGTCATGCGGATTCTCCGCTGGCGTGTTTGGGGGGAAGGAAGCTCAGGCCGTCTTCGAAGGCCGGCAGACCGAAGAACGCCGCCAGGCTCTGGCCGATATCGGCAAAGCTCTCGCGCGCTCCCAGCTCGCCGGCCGCGAGTCCGCCGCCGAGCACCAGGATCGGCACGTGCTCGCGCGTATGGTCGCTGCCCCGGAAGGTGGGATCACAGCCGTGGTCGGCCGTCAGGATAATCAGATCATTATCCGCAAGCTTTTCAATGAGACAAGGAAGTTTCTTGTCAAACTGCTCGAGGGCCTGGGCATAGCCCTCCGGGTCGCGCCGGTGGCCGTGAACCATGTCGAAATCGACCAGGTTGGTCATGACCAGGCTGCGTTCGCTCGCCGTGTCCATGGCGACCAGGGTGGCATTGACGAGCGCGTCGTTGCCGTCGGCCTTGATCGACTGGCTGATGCCGCGATGAGCATAGATATCGGCGATCTTGCCGATCGCGACGACCTCGCCGCCGTCGTCGACCAGGCGCTCGAGCAGCGTCGGTTCCGGCGGCGGCACGCTGTAGTCGCGGCGGTTGCCCGTGCGCTTGAAGTCGCCGGCGTGATTGCCGACGAAGGGCCGGGCGATGACCCGGCCGATCGGATGGTCGCCGCAATGGTCGTCGAGCAGCTCGCGCGCGATCTCGCACAGCCGATACAAGCGCTTGCGCCCGAAGAACTGCTCGTGGACGGCGATCTGGAAAACTGAGTCGGCCGAGGTGTAGACGATCGGCTTGCCCGTCTCGATATGCTCGACGCCCAGGCGGCCGATGATCTCGGTGCCCGAAGCCTGGCAGTTGCCGAGCACGCCCGGCAGGTCGGCGCGCTCGATCAGGGCGGCAAGCAGTTCCGGCGGGAAGCTGTTCTCTTTTTCACGAAAATAACCCCACTCGAACCGCACCGGCACGCCGGCGATCTCCCAGTGACCCGAGGGCGTGTCCTTGCCGCTTGAGACTTCCTTCGCATAGCCCCAGGCGCCGTCGACCCGATCGGGCAGGGCAACGCCGGCGGCCAGCCGTCCCGTGCTGGACTGGTGGGCGTGGAACAGGCCCAGGCGCGCCATATTGGGCAGCGCCAGCGGTCGGCCCGCCTGCTGCCGGTACTCGGCGATATGGCCCAGGGTGTCGGCACCGGCATCGCCGAAACGGTCCGCGTCGGCGGCCGCGCCGATGCCGAAGGAGTCGAGCACGATGACAACAGCGCGCGGCATGTCATTGAACTCCGGGCGTCAGTCGTTGCGTGATCAGTTCCGGCCTTTCGGGCGGTAGTTCACCGACGCGGCAGGCGCGTCGCAGGGCCTCGGCGGCGCGAGCGGCCTCGTCATCGCTGCGCGCGTGGATTCTTGCGAGGGGACGACTCGGGCCGATCCTGTCGCCGATCTGGACCAGGCCGGTCAGCCCCACGGCCGGGTCGATGCGGTCGTCGGCGCGGCGGCGCCCGCCACCGAGATCGACGACCGCCATGCCGATCGCGCGAACGTCGATCGATTCCACGTAACCGTCGCCATCGGCGAACACATCTTCGACAACCGGGGCCGTCGGCAGATGATTTTCGGAGTGCTCGACGAGATCGGCCGGGCCGCCGAGCGCGCGCACCATGGCGGCGAACTTCTCGGCGGCGCGGCCACTGTCGAGCGCTTTGCCCACCTGTTGCCGCGCCGCATCACGGCCTTCGGCCAGTCCGCCGGCCAGGAGCATCTCGGCCGCCAGCTCGCAGCTGAGCGCCGTCAGGCTATCGCGGCGCGGACGACCCCGAAGGCAGTCCAGGACTTCGGCGATCTCCAGGGCATTGCCGGCGCTGTCGGCCAGCGGCTGGCTCATGTCGCTGAGCAACACGTGGGTGGCAACGCCGGCGCGCGTGCCGACTTCGCTCAACCGGCGCGCCAGGTGACGAGCCTGCTCGTAGTCGGTCATGACCGCGCCGTTGCCGATCTTGACGTCGAGCACGAGCGCGTCGAGGCCTTCGGCCAGCTTCTTCGACAGGATCGAGGCGACGATCAGCGGTATCGACTCGACCGTCGCGGTGACGTCGCGCACCGCATACAGCCGCCGGTCGGCCGGCGCCAGTTCGGCCGTCTGGCCGATGATGGCGCAGCCGGTTTCGCGCACGATGCGGCGAAATTCCGCCGGCGCGGGGGATACGTCATAGCCGGGTATGGCGGCCAGCTTGTCGACCGTGCCGCCGGTGTGTCCCAGGCCGCGCCCGGCGATCATCGGCACGTAGCCGCCGCATGCCGCCACGATGGGAGCGACCAGCAGCGAGGTGACATCGCCGAGGCCGCCAGTGGAATGCTTGTCGAGCACCGGGCCGGGCAGGGCGGGATCGTGCCAGCGCATGACCGTACCCGAATCGCGCATGGCTTCGGTCAGCGCCGCGCACTCGTCGTCCGCCATGCCGTTGAGGAAAACGGCCATGGCAAAGGCCCCGAGCTGCTCGTCGCCGACCGTCCCGTCGGCAATTCCGGTAATGAGCTCTTCGATGGCCGCCCGATCGAGTTCTTCGCCGTCGCGCTTGCGCCGCAGGATCTCGCTAATGGTCATCAGTAGAAATCCGCCTCGGGATCGTTTCGCTCGCTACCGCCGAGCGTGACCAGGAGATCGTCGAGCAGGCCCGATGCGCCGAAGCGGAAGTGACTCGGCGTGATCCAGTCCTCGCCCATGAGCTCCGCGGCCAGGTCGAGATACTCGCGCGCCTGCGCCGTGGTCCGTATGCCACCGGAGACCTTGCAGCCGACGACTTTCTCGCTGTCGCGGATGGACTCGAGCAGGATGCGCGCGGCTTCGGGCGTGGCGTTGACCGGCACCTTGCCGGTGGAGGTCTTGAGGAAATCGCCCCCGGCGTCGATGGCGATTTCAGCGGCCTCCCGGATCAGCGGGGGATCGGCCAGTTCACCGGTTTCCAGGATTACCTTGAGAAGGTGATCACCGCAAGCGTCCCGGGCAGCGGTTACCAGGCTGCGCCCGGCCTTTGCGTCGCCTTGGCGCAGCGACTGCCAGGGAAAGACCAGATCGATCTCGTCGGCCCCCGCCTGGCGGGCGTCCCGAATCTCCGAAACCACCTGGTCGGGCGAGCTCTGGCCTTGCGGAAAATTGACGACGGTGGCAACCCGCACGGGGGCGGCCGGGGTCGCCGCTTCCAACGCCTCTCGAGCGGCGCGGACAAAGCGAGGGTAGACGCAGACCGCCGCCACCGACCCGAACGGTGTTCGGGCACGACGGCACAGGGCCCGGACCGCCGAGTCGTTCTCGTCGGCTTCCAGGCGTGTCAGGTCCATCAGTCGCAGGGCCAGTCGGGCGGCCGATACTGCTGCTTCACTCATGCGCCACAGGATACCGGATGGCGCCTCCGGTAGACGGACAATCAGAAGGCCGGCATGTGCAGCCTCGAGGGCAGATCCGCCGGCGCTACCGACTCGGCCAGTGCCGTGGTCACCGCCCGCAAGGCGGCCAGGCGCGCATGGCGCTTCTCGTTGGCCGCGATCACGGTCCAGGGCGATTCCGCAGTGTCGGTCTTGTCGAACATTTCTTCGGCGGCTTCGATGTAATCGTTCCAGCGCGCCCGGTTACGCCAGTCTTCGTCGGTCATCTTCCAGGCCTTGAACGGATCGGCCAGCCGCCGTTCGAAGCGCGCCAGCTGCTCATCCGCGTCGATCTGGAACCACAGCGAGCGCACGACCACGCCGTCGTCGACCAGCATGCGCTCGAACTCGTTGATCTCCCGGTAGGCGCGCCGCCACTGCGCTTCCGACGCCAGGCCCTCGACGCGCTCGACGAGCACCCGCCCGTACCAGGACCGGTCGAAGATCACCAGCTCGCCGGGCGCGGGCAGCCGGGTCCAGAAACGGTAGAGATAGTGCCGATCCTGTTCCCAGGGCTCGGGCGCGCCGATGCGGTAGACCTTGTAGCTGCGTGGATCGAGCCGCGCCACCATGCGCCGTATGGCACCCCCTTTTCCGGCGGCGTCCATCCCCTCGATGTTGACGATCATGCGCCCGCCGCTGCGCAGCACGGTCTGCTGCAGGGTCAGCAGGTCGAACTGCCACTGCCGGAGCAGCTTCTTGTACTGATCGCGCTCGATCGCAGCGCCGGGGTCGAGCTTGTCCAGTCTCGCCATGCTTGCCTTCAACCAATGAGACCCAAGCGGAGCATATCAGGCCGTGTCGACCTCATCGCGATTCGTCTCCCAGGTGCACGCCGAATTTCGGCAGGACATACCGGTGCAGCACCAGGAGTAGCAGGGTGACACCCAGGGCGACGGCGAATACACCGAGCGCGCCTGACACGTCATGCATCAACTCGGGCGCGATGATCAGAACCAGCGCCAGAGCCAGCATGATGACGCCCCCGACCAGTTTGAGCACACGTCCATGCTTCTCCTCGAAGCGGTCGACGCGCAGGGTGGTCAGCGCAATGATGAAGATCACCAGTTCGATCGCCAGGTAGATGAACAGGTAAAGCAACAGCAAGACTGCGAAGAAGGCCCAGCCGACATCGTGGCTGGCGACGATGCCGCTCCAGATAACGGGGAATCCGGCCGTGCAGGGCAATTCGATCAACGCAACCCCGGCGGCCATCAGCGCGGTTCCCGCGATCAGTGCGGCCGTCGAGCGCCCGTCGGCCAGCAGCCCCCGCATGCGCCGGTAGATCCCCGGCTTGTGCCTTTCGTCGATAGTGAACGAAACGCCACGCTGGAACCAGAAGTAATCCTTGATGTTGACCACCGCGAACACCAGTGCGAACAAGGCGACCACCCAGTGGATCCAGCCGCTCATCAGCATGAAATTGAGTGCCCCGAACACCCCGGCGATGAACAGGCCGTAGATCGTGGCCGTCACCAGCAGGAAGGTCGAACCGACCAGCAAGACTCGCTTGCGCGATCCGGAATGGATAACCAGCGCCAGCAGGATGGTCAGCACCCACAGCGAGCAGGGATTGAATCCGTCGATCAGCGCGATCAGCGCGGTAGAAAGCATGACCGGCTGCAGCATCAGGTCAACGGGACCGACCAGGGGCAGCTCGAGCAGGGCCGGGTCGCGCGCGCTGGTGGTCTGCTCGATTTGCCCTTGGTTTGCGCGCGAATCGGGACAATCGCCTCGCTCCAGGCAGAGCTGTACTCGAGCCGAAATCTGCCGACGGACCAGGTCGCTGTCGCCAACCCATGCGCCGCCCCCGACAAACACCGCCGGAACCGAATCGGCTCCGACGCCGTGAGCCCGGGCGACTTCCTGGAACAGTTTGCGGTTGTCCTCGTTGCGCCGGACCTCGAACGCCTGCACCTCGAGGCCATCGTGGGCCTGGTCAAGGCGCTCGATGAACGGCTTCTGCGCCTGGCAGTGCGGACACGAATCGCTGACGAACACCAGCATGTGGAGGCGCTCGCCATCCGCGCCGACGGCGAGCGCCGAAAGCAGCAGGGTCAAAGCCGACAGGCCGATACGCACTGTGTACACGCTGCAAGTCCAATTGCTTACCTGTCGCTACGTTAGCGGAAATCGAGGCGGCTGGATACATGGCATCCCTTCGAGCCCGCGGCGCGTCCTGTGAGCCGCAAGCGTCCCATCCGCCGGCTCGCGGGCATCTGATCGAAGTCAAAAGATGCACATACACTACGTGGTTAGATTAAGGTTACTGGCACGGTGGCCAGGAGGCTTGGCGGATGAACGACCAGACTGGCGAGATGGAGATTGATTTTGCGTACGACGGGGCATTGCTGGACACCTTGCTGGAGGTCTCCGGACTGCTCGTCGTGGTGCTTGACGAGTCCGGAAATATTCAGCGCTTCAATCGCGCCTGTGAAGAATTGACCGGCTTTCGAGCCGCCGATGTACTGGGGCGGCCCGTTTGGGCCTGCCTGATTCCGGAAGATGAACGCTCGGATGTGCAGGCTGTTTTCTGCCGGGTGCGCGAGAGCGAGCCGAGCAATACCCATATCAACCATTGGCTGACCAAGAACGGCGACAAGCGGTTAATTCAGTGGCGCAATGCCTCACTGCGCGATGACGACGGCGAGCTGTGCGGCCTCGTAGGCACCGGCATCGACATCACCGAACGCGAGCGTGCCCTTCAGGCACGCTGGCATTGGGAGCACGAGCGGCATTACCTGCTCGATGCCCTGCCGATGTTGATCGCACACGTCGACGAAGACTTCCGTATTCGATTCGCCAACGACGGCTACCGTCAGTGGTTCGACCTCGAACCCGGCGGCTTGATCGGTCACGCCATCGCCGATGTCATCGGCGAGGCAGCCTTCGAGCGACTGCAGCCGCACTTCCGGGCAGCCTTGTCGGGGCGCCGGGCCATTTATCACGGAGAGATCGATTACCGGCACGGTCCCCGGCGCTTCATTCACGGCACCTACATTCCGGCCTTCGATGAAACGTCCGGAATCGACGGCTTCTACATCGTTACAGTGGACCTCAGCGAGCAGCAGCGCCTGCGCGAGAAGCTCGTGGAGGAGCGCCTCGAAGCGCAGCGAGAGGCACAGGCACACCTGCTTGAACTCTCTCATGTCACACGCGTGGCAGCGCTCAGCGAGGTGACCGCGGGCCTGGCGCACGAGATCAGCCAGCCGTTGACGGCAATCGCCGCGTCGGCCGAAGCCTGCCTCATGCGGCTATCCCGCGATCCGGGATCTTGCGATGCTCTGCTGCAACCGGCGCTGAAAGAAATTTCCGAGCAAGGAAGGCGCGCGCGCAGCATCATCCAGCAGCTGCGCAGCTTCATGCGCAAGGATCCGGAGGACAGTCGAAGCGGCTGCGACGTGGGTGAACTGCTCGAAGACGTTCTGTGTCTTCTGCGGGCCGATCTCGAAACCGAGTGCATCGCGATCGAGCGCGACCTCGACTCGGACCTTTGTCTGCTGCGGGTCAACCGGGTTCAGGTCGAGCAGGTGCTGTTCAATCTGCTCCGCAATGCCATCGAGGCCCTGGCCGGCGTGCACGGCGACCGTCGTATCGTAATCCGCAGCAGACACCTCCCCGACCTCGGCCGCTGTCGGATCGAAGTGCGGGACTCGGGGCCGGGCCTGGACGAAGCGGTCATCCCGAGGCTGTTCCATCCTTTCTACACCACCAAGACCGAAGGACTGGGGCAGGGGCTTTCAATCTGCCGCTCGATCATCGATCACCACGGCGGTGAACTCGAGGCCGCAAACGCTCCGGAGGGCGGCGCGATCTTCAGCTTTACGCTCCCCCTGGGTGATCACTGCGATGAATGAGGCATGCGACCCCAAGGGAACCGTCTTGATCGTCGACGACGACGGGCCAGTGCGGGAGTCGCTGGCGTTCCTGCTCAGCTCGGCGGGCTTCGCGACGCGTTGCCATGACTGCGGCCAGCACCTGCTCGATTGCGGGCCTCCGGGCGGCCCGGCCTGCCTGGTGCTTGACCTTGAAATGCCCGGCATGAACGGGTGTGAGCTGCAGCAAAGGCTTGCCGATGCCCACTGGGAAATCCCGATCATCTTCCTGACCGGCCGCGGCGATGTCGCCGCGGCCGTCAAGGCCCTGAAGAACGGTGCGGTGGATTTTCTTGAGAAAGACCAGCTTCAGCCGTCCGAGCTGCTGGAAAGGGTCGAGCAGTGCATCAAGCAACACCGAGAAGCGATCACCAAACGGGAATCTCGGCTGAGGCTGCGGCGACGTTTCGATCACCTGACCGGGCGAGAACTCGAGGTGGCGAACCGGGCATCGGCCGGCATGACCAACAAGGTGATCGGGCTGGAACTCGGCATCAGCGAGCGCACGGTCGAGATTCACCGCGGACGTGCCATGAAGAAGTTGGGCTTGCGCACGGCAGCCGATCTGGCCCGCCTGAAATCGCTATTCGACGAGCTCGCCTCGAGGGAAGCAGCTCAATGCCCATTATCGAATCATTGATCCGTATCATCAGGGATTTCCGAATTTCGTGCTCCAATTGAGCCTTGTTCCTGCTGGTGAGACCCACCACACGGGAATGGCCCATGAGCATTCAGTTGGAGCAGGCATTGATCCATGTCGTCGACGATGACGAAGCCATTCGCAGCAGCCTGGCGCGACTCGGAGAAGCCCGCGGCTGGCAGGTAAGGCCATATGCCAGCGCTCGCGCTTTTCTCGCCGAAAGACCATCCCCGGCCGGGCGGCCGGAATGCCTGGTTCTTGACCTGCAGTTGCCGGACATGAACGGTGCGCAACTGCTTGAAGCGCTGACAGCCTCGGGATGGCACATTGCCACCATTGTCCTGACTGCCTGGCCCGACAGCAACCTGGCCCGGCGGGCCCTGGATGCCGGTGCCATCCGAATCGTGCCCAAACCCTTCGCGCCCGGAGACTGGCTGCGCGCGGTCGAGGAGACACTTTCTCCCGCCGACCGATCCGCACTTTCATAAGGGGGTCCCCTTATTGCCGGTTCGGCTCGAAGCGGCTAGATTAAAACCTGGCGTCAGTGCGATTGCGTACAGACTGCCGGAGTTTGATTTGGCAGTATCCAGTCTTGGTTCGAGAGGAGGCAGGGATGGCCCGGCAATTGGGCAGTCTGCAAGAAGACGCACGGGGCACCGCGGGACGATCGGTTTTCCGCAAGGCGAGGACATGGGGCAGTGGAGCAGGGCGCCGCATTCTCCAGGCCGGAGAACACCTGTTTCAAGCTGGCGAATTCCATTGTGAGGCCTTCGTGATTAGAAGCGGCCGTCTCAAGAGCTATCGCCTGCATCGCGACGGCGAGGAGCAGGTCCTCGGAATGCACGGACCCGGCGATGCCATCGGTTTCGACGCGCTGATCGGCAAGCCCGCGGGCTGCAGCGTGGTGGCGCTGGAGATCGCTAGCGTGGAATCCATCGCGCTGGATCATTCCGCCTTGTCCGCGATGCTGAGCGCCGCCGGCATAGCCGGCCTTGTCGAAGGCATGTATGAAGAAATGCTGCGGCAGAGCAGGCTGCTGTACATCGATCGTCATCCGGCCGACCGGCGCCTGGCCGAGTTTCTTATGGACTTTTCTCGAAGCGAGGCTCTGCGGGGCCGAAGCTGCACCGATCTGATGCTACCTTTCAATCGCCGTGACCTTGCATGTTTCCTCGGCCTGGCGCCAGAGACGCTTTCGCGCGCCTTCGGTCGACTACAGGATCAAGGCACTCTGTCGGTGGAAAACCGGGCGATTCGAGTCAATGACCATGATGCCCTGAAGAAAGCGGCTGGGGAATAGACAGAGCCGCCGCGTGCAACCCCGCTGAGCCTGGAGGGCCATTCAGGCTTTCAGCGCCATGTCTCGAAGCGATCGCGATGGATGCTTTCGATCCAGACAGCTTGAGCGCTTTGCGCCGAGAAAACGTCCATTCCCGGGACCTGGCTCCAGATGCGATAGTGATATGCCAGATGGGAAGACAGCCCGGAATCGTTGGCCGTGCTGCCATCACCTTCGAAGACCAGCGTCGCATCGCCATCTTCCGGAGAAGAGGGGAACTCGCCGACTTTGCGCAAAAGGCGATACGCGCTGCTGTTCCCACTCCAATCGAGCACGATCTCGCTACCCGAGACCGGATGGATCGTCAATGAACCGGGGTTGTCCGGAAGGCTTGCGGCATCGGCACGGGCCGAGTCGCCGGAGTAGAACGCCTCGTCCGGGACCTTGCCCCAGGCGGAAAAAAAGTACTGCGTACCTGGTGTCAGGCCGATCGCAGTGGCGCTGGCATCCGGTCCTTCGTAGACAAGCTCGGCCGAAGCGTCGCCTGGACTCTCGGCATAACCACCAGTCTTGCGCAAGACCCGGAAGTGCTCACCCTGGCTCGATCCAGTCCAGGCCAGCGCAATTTCGGTGGTGCTCGCGTTTTCCTGATCCGCGCTCAGGGCGTCCGGTGCTGGCGGCCCGATGGCAATGGTAACCGGGGACGCGAAGCTCCAGCCGACCTGGTTGGTGCCGTGTCCGGCATCGCCGACCGCGTGAATCGTGTATTCGTTTCCGAGGGTGATACCGGCAGGCACGGACAGATCGATCAAGTAGGTGACCCGGCCGTTGTCGGGAAGGCGCAGGGGAACACTGCTGTTGTTGTTGACGATCTGCGTGCCGCTGTCGGCAGTCGCCGTCGGCTCGCCCGGCACGTTGGTGAAGACCGGCTGGCCTGCGGAATCCCTGGTGATCGCTGCGGTAAAGCCGCCCCGCGCCATTGCATTGCCGATTGCGTCGATGATGACGGCATAGCGAGCGCTGGCGCCCGGAAGCACGGCGCTGGAGCCCTCAACCCGCACATCGACGACGCCGGGCACCGAGCCGTGGCAACTGGCGCAGCCATTGCCCGAATCCCCGGGGCGTTGGGTGGTGTTGATCACCCCGTAGGACCAGGCATGGGCCACCGGGGCGGGAAGCACAAGGGCGCAGAGCACAATGAACCTGATCAGTCGCATGCCAGTAACTCCCGCGGCCGGATATGCAAACCTCCCGCCGGCAAGGACGGGAGGCTGCGTTCAATCACTCGGTAGTGAACTCGAAACGATCGCTGAAGATGAAGTCGAGATCTTCGGGCCACTCGTCGACACGAACCGTGATGAGGGCCAGGTTGGAATCGTTTCCTTCAGTGGTCACACGATAGGTGAATCGTTCGAAACCCAGGAAGCCTTCACTCGGCGTGTAGACGATGGCGTCGCTTTCAACCGAGGCCGTACCCGCAAGCGGGCCATCGACAATGGTGATGCTCGAGCCTTCGGGGATCGGACCGCCCTGGTAGCTATCGTTGGCCAGAACGTCAATAGTGACCGGAATGTCGCGGAAGGTCACCGTGAAGTCATTCTCGGCCACCGGGGCATCCGGCTGCGGCTCGGGATTGACCGTGACCCTCACCGTCGCTTCCTGCGAGACCTCGCCGCCGATTTCCAGCGTGTAGGTGAACGTGTTCACGCCCGAGAAATCCGTATCCGGGATATAGTCCACGGTGTTGTCCGCCGGATCCAGCGTTGCCGTCCCGTTGACCGGCTGGCTGGTGATCGAGACCGTAGAGACAGCCGGGTCAGGATCGACCAGCTCGCCGTCGAGCAGGTCATTGGCGAGAATAGCAATGTTGACCGGCTGATTGAACTCGGTGACTTGAATGTCGTTGATGGCAACCGGCACTCCGGTTTCGGGCATGTAGCTTTTCAGAGGCGGCGCTTCGTTTCCGGGCAGTACCCATTCCGGATCCTCGCTGCCGGCAATCTCACCGAGCCCCAGGCTGCTGACGGACGTGGGAATCAGGCGCAGGGTGAGGCTGTCGTAACGCGGCTGACCCGTGGCCTCGTCGACGATCTGTTCGCCGATATAGATGTATGTGTCCATGTTGGACCCGCTGAGATCGTCGCTGAGCAAGCTTTCGTAGCGCGCTTCGTCAGGGAAGCCGGGGATGTTCTGGCCGAGCAGTTGGGAAGCCCATTGCTGCAGCTGGCTTTGCGAAACTTCGGAAAAGGGCGCAATCGGGGGCTCGGCGTCCGGATCCCCCTCCTGCCCGTAGCGCCAGGTGCTGCCGTCCCACCAGGCAACGACCGCGTCCGATTCCGTTTCGGGGTTGCCGTCCTCATGCAGGGCGATCACGGTGGGCACCAGCAGGTCGGGCAACATGTAGCCGAACAGGTTGCCGGTCAGCCCGGCCCCGGCCGCTTGCTGGGTCGTCATGTCGAAGTAGTTGAGGGTTATGGCGCCCAGGCGACCGTCGGCCAGTGCCAGACCGCTGTCGATATACTGGCTTTTCTCGGGACCCGCCACATCCTGCGGGGGAAAGAAGCCGGCGGCAAGATCACTGAAGAAGCCCGGGTCAAAGCGGGGGCGCAAGCCGTCGTCGAACAGCTTCGGTGCAAACGTCGCGTAGCGATTCTCCTGCCACACGACACGGTCGGGGGCACCGGTTTCGCCCTCGAAGAACTCGCGCGGCACCGTCGAGCGCAACTCGAAGGCCACGCCATCGTCTTCGAAAGACAAGGGCAGGAATTCGTCACCGACGCCGGTTCCGAGCTCCACGCGCAGACTGGCAATACGTTCGTCGGTGTTGTTGATGAACTTCTGTATGACCCGATAAATCCGACCGATTCCGTACTCGGCGCGAAACGCTTCCAGCGCTGCGCCGCCGTCATCTTCCGGGTCCTTGACGCCCTTGTAGCGGATATCCTTCATACCGGTGTCGAAGACCAGGTCGATCGGAACATCCGCCTGGGTGACTTCCAGGAAGTAGCGCTTCGAACTGCCCTGCGGATCGCTGCAGGTCTTGGGCAGGAGTTCGCCGAAATCTTCGTCAATGCGCTCGCCTGCAGCCATGATGCAGTTGTGCGTCGGGAACTCGTAGTCGTCGGTAATCGCCTGGATACCCGGCGGGCGGCCACTACCGTCGTCGAGCGCCCAGGCAATGAAGGCCACGCTACCCACGCCCGTGCCCTCGGTATCGGCTTCCTTGGTATCCTGGTCCGGATAGATGTAGGTGCGCCCGAGAGCTGCCTCGCTTTGCAGCGAGTGACGTATGACCGACGTAGTCGATGCCGCGTCCTCGATGACCGTTCTGGCGTTGACGTTGTTCCACTGGGTCAACCGTGGCACGGGTACATCGACGTAAGTCTCGGGCTCAGGGTCCTGTGCCGATAGACTACTGGCCACAAGGCAGGTCAGGAATCCGGCAAGCATTTTTCCAGCGGGCACTGATGCCCGACCTGAGGGTTCTGTACTTCCAGACATTGGCGCTTCCTCTCTGAGGTCGTTCGGGATTGGGTTAATCGATGACGCGCCAGCTACCATCGGCCTGGCGGCATGCGGTTCCGTAGATCTGTTCGCTCCGGCCGCCGATCTCGGCGTCCAGGACGTATTCCCGGCAGGGGCCTTCTGTGGACTCGTAGGTGCGGGTGGGCTCCATGCGGTAGTCGTATCCGGTATCGGGGTTGGTCCAGGTCGTCGCCACGCCCGTGCGAGTGGTTTCGAGCGTGGCCGACATCTTCATGCGGTCGAGCTCGTCCATATTGCGTCCAATCGAACTGCCGATGGCACTGCCCGCCAGGGCGCCGATGACGGTCGCCGTGGTACGTCCTCGTCCACTGCCAACCTGGCTGCCCAGCACGCCACCGATAATGCCGCCGATGACCATGCCGGCTTCCTCTTTTGGACCCGTAGCACAGCCGGAAAGCATGAAGAACGGCACGATCAGGAGAATCAGGATTGAGCGCCACATTTCGAGAAGCCCTTTTCAGCAATCGATGCCGTGAATACTAGAGACCCCGGATGCTGCATGCGATGACGCGCGTCAATGGAACGGCAACTTGTCTGACCAGTGGTGGCAACGTAGAAAGAATTGAGGGATCGCTCAGTGTGGTCGCCCCCTTGCAGACAACCTCGAGCTCAAAGGTATTCAGGCAACTGCTTGCGAATATCCGGGGCATCCAGCCTCGAGACGTTCTTGGCCGTCTCGCTGCAAACTAACTCGCGCGTCTCTTCATCCAGGCTGTTGCGCAATTGCCCGAGAAAGTGCGGCGCCGCCAGGACATGCAGTCGTGAAAGACTGCCGTCGAGGCGCGCCTGGCGTAGCCGCCGGGCAAGCTCGATGGCCATGGTCTTCTCGGCGTGCTCGCGATGGCCCTCCACCTCGGACATGGAAAACCGTGAGGAGCGAGAACGGTTCAGCCCCCGCCCGGGCTCATCCGAAACGAGATCCTGCTCACGCAGCCTGACGTCCGGGTTGAGCATGACATCGAACTCCTCGATCGACTGCCCCTCGCCCTTCTGAAACAGGCGAACCCGGGCACTGTCGGCCACGATGACCCAGCAATCACTCATGTCTGTTCGCTCCCGGTGTCCATCGCCACACGGCCAGGCGCCTTACTCGAGGATGAAGCTTACCCGCATGGTCACGCGATAACGCATGATGTTGCCGTCTTCGACAATAACCTTCTGTTCGGCAATCCATGCGCCGCGCACGTTCTTGAGCGATTTTTCCGAACGTTCGATGCCTCGGCGGATGGCGTCTTCGAAGCTTTCGGTGGAATCCGATGTGATCTCTACGACCTTGGCGACACTCATACTGCTTCTCCGGTTCGATGGGTTCGAGTCGTGTATATCAACGCTTGATTTCGATCTTTCTGGCCACGGCTTTCTCGGATTTCGGGATATGTACTTCGAGTACGCCGTCCTTCATCTTCGCCTCGATACCGTCGTCAGTCGCGTCGGGCAGGGAGAACTGGCGGGCAAAGCTGCCGTAGAAGCGCTCGACCCGGTGGAGATTTTCACCCTCTTCCCGATGTTCCTCCTTGCGCTCGCCGCGCACGGTCAGTATGCCGTTGTCCATCGTGATATCAATGTGCTCCGGATCGACGCCGGGAAGATCGGCCTTGACGATATAGGCCTTCCCGGTCTCCTTGAGATCGACGGCCGGCGCCCAGGATTCGCCGAAGAACGTGTCATCGGGAAGGTCTTCGAAGGGCCAGTCGGCAAGTGACATCAGGCGACGAAGGGCGTTACCGCTGGAAGCTTGCGCGCGCTGGCGCTTGCGGGGAAGTGTCATTGTCCATCCTCCTCGATATCGAGTGAACACTGCGTACCCAAACTACGCCTACGCACGCGCGGACGCATTGACCCGCGTCAATGAACAAGCAAGCCGACGATCCGACTCTCGTTACCTCTGGCACTGTGCTTTCCCGAGCCCTGTGTGATTGAATTGCAATCAACTCCACACACACGAGACGCAGACATGTCGATTCGATTTTTCACGGACACGGCGAGCGTGCTTCTTCTGGGTCTGACGTCGCTGGCGGCGGCCAGCGACAATATCCGCATCCCGGCCGGTACCTCGCACGATGGCCATCTGGAAACCCGCAACGGCTCGATCCACGTCGAGGACAACGCCACGATCGAGGGCTCGCTCGACAGCCGCAACGGCCGCATCGAGACCGGTTCGTCGGTCACCGCCGGCGATGTCCGTACCCGCAACGGCGCCATCGAGCTGGGCGGCGACGGCCGCTACGGGCGGATCGAGTCGCGCAACGGCCGGATCCAGCTGGGCGACGGTTCCAGTGTCGAAACCATCGAGTCCAGAAACGGCAGCATTCGGATCGGCGCGTCAAGCCGCACGGCCGCGCTAGACTCGCGCAACGGCGGCATCGCCATCGGCGCCGACGCCGTCGTCGACGGCGCGGTCAGTACGCGCAATGGCAGTGTCTCGATGGCGTCGGGCAGCCGCGTCACCGGCCGCATCACGACGCGCAACGGCAGCGTCATGCTCGATGGCGCGACTGCGGAGAGAGGCATCCAGACCCTCGCCGGCGACATCATCCTCGAGAACGCCAGCCGCTCGGGCGGTGACCTGCTCATCGAGATTACCGAGGAGAACGCCAGACGCAATGGCGGCTTCTTCGGATTCGGCGGCAGCACCTCCTGGCCGGAAGCCGGCGATATCCGGATCCTGGCCGGCAGCGAGGTCGACGGCAGCGTCATCCTCCTCCTCGCCGCGGACTACGACGAAGAACTGCCCGTGGTCGAAATTGCTTCGGGCAGCGTGGTGTCCGGCGACGTGCGCGTCGACAGCCGCGTTGAGTTGATCATCGAAGGGGAAATCGGCGGAGAAGTCGAGCGCGTCGCGCCCTGAAAGAAAGGTTTCGGATGATGTGATACGGTTTCGGTCATCCGGTTGAATTCTTGGGAAGGGGTAAACCGGATGATCTGACAAATCGCAAGGAGAACGATCGTGACCAAGCACGATCTCTCGTTGCGAGTAGTGAACGGCGGCCATGCCGCCGACCTGCTCGCCTACAGAACATTGCGCGCCTCCGTCGGCTTACCCCGGCTGACCTCGCTGGCGATCATCGGACTCGGGCTTCTGGCGTCCTGGCTTTGCGTCTACGCGGCCGGGGGCGCGGGAGCGCTGGTTCCGCATCTCTACTACCTGCCGATCCTGTTCGCAGCCACCCGATTCGGGCCTTTCATCGCCCTGATCACCGGCATTTCAGCAACGCTTCTGGCGGGACCGATGACGCCGGAAGTCGTCGCAACGGGCGAGGCGCAGGAGACCTTCCAGTGGCTGACCCGCGGGGCGTTCTTTGTCGGAATAGGGCAGTTGTCCGCCTGGCTGCTGGCGCCTTCGATCCGCCCCATTACCGACGAACTGCATGCCCTGCAGATCGAACACCGCATTCGAAATGCACTCGACCGCAACGAATTCCACATGGTGTACCAACCGATCTATTCCATATCCAGCGGCCGCTTTGTCGGCGTGGAAGCCCTGATCCGCTGGGAGCATCCCGTACATGGCAACATCCCGCCCGACGAGTTTATGGGCGTGGCCGAGGAAACCGACCTGATCCACGACATCACCGACTTCGTGCTCGACCAGGCCTGCCGCGCCGCATCCGAGTGGCGCAGTACCGCGCTGGCGCGGGGACAGGAGCCGCTCCACGTCGCCGTCAACCTGTCCGCGCGTGACATGGAGCGACCGGATCTGGCCCGAACCGTCGAGAGCATCCTGGCAAGACATCAACTGCCGCCGGAACTCGTGCACCTGGAGCTGACCGAGAGCGTATTGGCATTCGAGGGCACCGGATTCCAGCTGCGCCAGCTCAAGAAGCTCGGGATCACGCTGTCCATCGATGATTTCGGCACCGGCTACTCATCGCTGTCGTATCTCGACCGCTTCCCCTTCGACATCATCAAGATCGACCGCTCCCTGATTTCCAACCTGGGGCCCGATCCGTCCAGCCAGAGCCTGGCGCGCGGCATGATCGCGCTGTCGAGCTCGCTGGAGAAGCTGACCATCGCCGAAGGCATCGAAACACGCGAGCAACTCGCCATCGCCCGCGACATCGGATTCGACCTGGTGCAGGGATTCCTGTTCTCGCGTCCACGCCCACCCGGAGAAATCCCGGCATTGGTGATGACCAATGCTGACCCCTTGAGTGCGCCAGCCGAGTCAGCCGGGAAAAGCGGCGAGTCCTAGCGACCCATCAGGAAGGAATTGCTCTCGATTCACGGACCGGCGACAATCGAGGCGCCCGAGTCATCACAGGACAAGAAATCATGCCGAGGTCACCCACCGTCATACTGGTAGCAATGATCTGCTGCGCCTGCAGCGACCCATCAACAGCGCCTGAGAATGGCGTAACCGAAGAATCGAACCGCACCAAGACCGGATACGAGCAGTCGCTAGAGCGCGCCCGTGAAGTGGAGGACCAAGCACGTGAGGCCGCCGAGCGTAAAGAACGCGCCATAGAAGAGATTGACGAAGGCGACAGTTGAGCCGTCCTGAAATCATTCACCAGAGGGATCGATCCACAAATGACCATCAAGAACTGTCGCGCGGCGCTGCTGACCGTGCTCATCGGCGGGCTGCTGCTCGCAATCGGGCCCGACGCACAGGCCAACGAGCGCGAGGCATGGGCGCGCATCCACGCCGAATCCCTCCCCGAATGGCTCGATGAAGAGCGGGCGATCGACTACGGTGCCTTCTTCTGGGCACCGGTGAACGATCAAGCCCGCGCCATGCTACACACCGGCGCTGAGCCGTACGAGTTGCACGAGAAGGCCTTCGAGCTCGAGCTGGGTGGTACGCGATTCGATCCGCTGGTCGACGGCCTGCCGGCAAGTTCGATGGCTGCCGGCCGGCAAACCACCGACGGCCCGGACTGGCGCCTGGTGCAGTTCCAGGGCCCGATTCGCGCCGAATGGCTGGCCGGACTCCGCGCACAAGGCGTCGAGCCCGTTCAGTACATCCACCCCCATGCCTACGTGGTGTGGTCGGATGCCGCCGCCATGCAGGCCTTGTCGCGCCAGAATGCCGTGCGCTGGCAGGGCGACTTCGCACCCGAGTTCCGTCACCCGCCGATCTTTCACCGGCAGGGCAGGGAAACGATCGAAGTCACGCTGATGTTCCGCTCGGGTATGGACGCCGCGCTTTCCGCTGCCGCCCGCGCCGGCGCCGAAGTGATCGATTCGGGCGCGCTCGACCGGCATTTCGATGTGGCCACCGTGTGGGCACGCGAGGACCGACTGGCCGAGCTGGCTCGCATTCCCGGCGTCTACAGCGTGCAACCCGTGCCCACCGACGGCGGCACGCGTAGCGAGATGAGCGTCCAGATCAATCACGAGAACGTCGACGGCAGCGGCGCGGCCCTCCCGGGCTATCTCGACTTTCTCGACACGCTGGGACTCGACGGCAGCGGCGTCACCCTGGCCGTGGTCGACAACGGCACGCAGATCAACCACCCCGATATCGCCGACCGGATGCTGCCGTGCAGCGCGCCGAGCTGCGGCGACGGCACCCAGACCGACGGCCACGGCACGCACGTGGCCGGCATCATGGTCGCCGACGGCGCTTCGGGTACCGAAAATGCCGACGGATTCCTGCGTGGGCTGGGCATGGCGCCGGGTGCCGGGCTCGTCGAGCAGCGCAACAACTCGGTCGGCACGCCCTGGCTGCTGAACCTGATGCGCGACTCGGTCCGTAACGGCGCCAGCATTTCGAACAATAGCTGGGGCCCCTCGGGCACGCCGCAGGGCTACGACAATCTCACCCGCCAGGTCGACGTGGGCGCGCGCGACGCCGATGCCGACGAGCCCGGCGACCAGCCGCTGACCTACGTGCTGGCTTTCATGAACGGTTTCGGCGGAACCAGCAGCCAGGGCTCGCCGGACGAGGCCAAGAACGTCTTCACCATCGGTTCGGCCTGGGCCCAGGTCAACGCCGATACCCAGGACATGCGTAACGACGACATCTCGGCCAACAGCGCACACGGCCCCGCGCTGGATGGCCGCTTCATCCCGCACATGATCGCCAACAGCCGCTTTACCGATTCGACGCTCGGCAGCAGCGGCTACGGCATGCAGGGCGGCACAAGCCAGGCCGCCCCGCACGTCGCCGGTGCGGCCGCGCTGTTTACCGAGCACTACCGCAATGTCTGGAAAAGCGAGCCCAGCCCGGCCCTGATCAAGGCCGCGTTCCTGGCGCAGACGCGCGACCTGGAGGGCAACAACGACGCCGACGACAACCCCATCGATGCGCGTCCGACCAGCACGCAGGGCTGGGGCCGGATGCATCTGGGCCCGTTGCTCGCACCGACGCTGCCGGTGTTCTACCTCGACCAGTCCCATGTCTTCACCGATACCGGTCAGACCTGGCAGCAGACCTTCCATGCCGCCGATCCCCAGGAACCGATGAAGCTGATGCTGGTCTGGACCGACGCCCCCGGCCATGGCCTGGGCGGCAGCACGCCGGCATGGAACAACGATCTCGACCTGCGCGTCACCGCCGGCGCCGATCTATACCTCGGCA
This sequence comes from Wenzhouxiangella indolica, assembly GCF_042310355.1. Classification (NCBI taxonomy): domain Bacteria; kingdom Pseudomonadati; phylum Pseudomonadota; class Gammaproteobacteria; order Chromatiales; family Wenzhouxiangellaceae; genus Wenzhouxiangella; species Wenzhouxiangella indolica. Next base: position 449,599 of record NZ_JBHJMR010000002.1, read on the forward strand.
ACGTCTTCGAGAGCGGCTGGTCGGCCACCGGCGGCAGCGCCGACGGCCGCAACAATACCGAAGGCGCGTACCTGCAACCCGCGCAACACAAAGGCAGCATCACGGTGGAAATCCTGGCCGCCGACATCAACTCCAACGCCTTGCCCAACGCGGGCGAAGACAACAGCCAGGACTTCGCGCTGGCTTGCGTCAACTGCACCACGGGCACCGACGGCGCCGACCTGGGCATCGGCCTGACCGCCGTCCCCGCCACCGTGGAACCGGGCGAGACCGCCACCTGGGTCGCCCAGGTCGCCAACTTCGGCCCCGATACCGCGCTCGAACCGAGCATCACGCTCTCCCTCCCACCCGAGGCCGCGTACGTCAATCACCGCACCCTGGGCGGCACCGTGCCGGAATGGACATGCAGCGAGAGCGCCGGCACCGTCGAATGCGAACTCTCGGCCAGCATCGCCGCATCGGAAATGGCCCCGTCCCTGGAAGTTGAAACCACCGTTGCCGCATCGGCCACCCCGGGCCTGATAGCGGCCACGGCACAAGCATCGAGCACGGTCACCGATCCGGTCGCCGACAATGACTCCGCGACCGAAACCGTCGAGGTCGTCGGCAAGCCCGAGGACGATGTCTTCCGAGACGCTTTCGAAGCGGCGTCTCGCTAGACCAACAACACGATCGATTGCCCGGGGTATCGGAGCCGCTCTTGACGGTCGCACTTCCCCGGCGTGACGCGGGCATGCAAGGACCAGCAACCGTCCTCGCGCATGCGCCAGACCACCCGGCGACGCTCGTGCCGCTGGTTTCGGGCTGTGGCAAAAGGACGAACACCCGAATAAATCAGTAGCTTGAGTACTGGGCGACAACCTCTGCTTCTCAGTTGCCTGGATGGGTTGATTCAACCATCAATCAGGGCAATGCCGTATCGGTTCAGCACTTCGTCAAGATTTGAGCCTGCGTTCATCCAGGAAACGGGTTGTTCGGGCTCGGCGAGCTTCGCTGACGCGCGCTCGAATAAGGCGATCGACATCTGGTCGTCGTCATGGCGGGCTCGATAGACCAATCCATCGGGTTTGTCGTTGTGGTCGTGAAATTCACGTGCGATCGATTGAGTCAAACTTCGGTCCACGTACGATGATATTTGGCTATCCAGCCCGTTTCGCTTAAGGCCCTCACCATGGCAATGTGCCAGTCGCAGCGTCTTTCGGGTCTGTATGCGAGTTAGGCAATAGTTGCGCAGGTCCGATTTTTGAAGGATCTGGCCGGTCGGCGTTCGGATCAGGGTCTCGGCAAATGCGCCGCTTGGCGAGAGCGATAGATAGCAAACGCCAAACTTTCTCCGCGGGTCATCGAATCGGTGTCGACCGTAACGGCCAAAATGAAGCACGCCGTGCTGGATTGCATGGCATCGGTACAACAACGTGCCAACAGCAACCTCACGAATTGCAAGTTCTTCAGGTACCACCCTGTCGTCCAAAACGCTCTGCGGCGGCGATAACCTGCTCAGTGCACCTCGCAAGACATTCGGCCGGTGTCTTTTCTGCAAGATCCGGGTGGGGCATCATGAACCAGTCCAGCCGCGTCCAGTCGCCGACGCTTTCCAGCGCGGACAGGCAATCGCTCATTCCATCGACAACCCGGTCATCACGGAACTGAAAGGCCGGCAACAGGATGGATTGCCCTTGTTTGACCGCCAACAGCCCACCGCGCTGAATGCGCTTGCGCACCGAATCCGGTCGAATATCCAGCAAATCTGCGACTTGCTCGATCGGCAGCATCTCGGTAGTGCGCATTAGTCGGGTTCGCGCCTTGCGGCCGCGAAGAAGGGCTCTGCCAATTGCGCTCTCGCTGGCCGCCTGTGCGGCCAAACGGCTCTCCATTTCTCCGAGCAACCCAAGATCGTCAAGCGCCGGCAAATCTTCCAGTTCGGAATCCGGCAATCGGTCGAGAATGCGCCGGACTCGCTCGTAAAGTTGCTGACGGCTCTTCCCACCGTAGCCCATGTACTGCGCGCCAGCTTCCTTCGTTCGGTGAGTCATGGTGATCCAGCCCATGTCCTGTATGTCAGTATATTAATGATTACGGACAATTAAGACAAGCCCCTCCTTGCAGACAGCTCGGCTATCTGGCCTTCCAACCGACGGGATCTCTTCGGCGCGCTGCGGTTGCTACTGAGTAGAATAGCCCCATGACGACCCAAACCGCGAACCCGCAAGGGCCAGACCTTTCTCACCTGGCTGAACGGTGCAGCCGCTCCATCGTGCAAGGTGAACCGCTCGATGATCTGCTGACCCGGATCGAATCCAGTCTGGATGTCTTCTTCCCGCCGCTTCCACACGGAGCGCTGCACGAAGACCGCGATCTGCGCCGACGCCTTCTCCGGGTGATGGTGCGCGCCATCTGGCAGGGCATTCCCAATCCGGAGCTCGAATTCGCATTGCCGAAGCTGCCCGAACCGGGACGCAATGAGCGCTGCCACTGCGGTTCGGGACGAAAGTACAAGGTCTGCTGCCAGGCTCTGGCGCGCGAGGTGCCGATTCGCGACGTCAATTTCCTGCCCAGCCTGCTCGCTGTAATGCCGCGCAAGTACTGGAAAGAGCTGGCCGGCAGCCGGATCGACCCGTCCATGGTGGCGCATACCGTCGAGCAGTGGCTCGAGGAAGGCGAGTTCGAGATCGTGGTGAGCCTGCTCGAGCCGTGGTTCGCCAGCGACTCGGCGTTCGTGGGGCAACATGAGTTTCTGCTCGATGCTCTGCTCGATGCCTACTCCGAACTGGGCAACCCGCGCAAAAAATCGAAGCTGCTTGAACGGGCGATCGAGCAGGGTGATCGCACGATTCGCGCTGCCGCGATGCAACGCCAGGTCAGCGTGCTGGCCGATCGGGGCAAGTTCAATGAAGCCTGGTCCATGTTCAACAAGGCGCAGCAGATCGATCCCGACTCGCCCGGCCTGGCCCATCTGGAAGTGGCCACGCTGATGGTACAGGGTCGCGAACAGGAGGCGCGCACGCGAGCCGATTTCTGGTCCCGCCGCCTGGCCCGGGCAGGGCACCCCGAACTGTCCGGCCTGGTTGACTGGTTGCGCGACGTGGCGCAACGCGGCTCGGCCGCCATCGGCGAGATCATGGCGGAGAGTTCCGGGGCTGCCGATCTGCTGCCAGCCATGCAGGACATGCCGGCACCTAAGTCCATGTATGACCTTGATCCCGTCGATGGCGATACCGGTCCACTCACGCCCAAAGCGCGACTGGTGCGTGCCATGGACGCATGGCGACAGCGAATTGATCCGGTCAACTATTCGCCCGGCGCCGGCCGCGGTCGAAGTGACCCCGCCGCGGATCTCGACCGTATGATCGCGCTGCTCGAGGACTATCCGGAACTGTGGCACAGCTTCGAGGCCTTGGCGGAAATAGCCTATTCCGCACGGGCCCTCGATTTCCCGGGCGTCGAGGAAACCGTCATCCTGCCGCTGCTCCAGCGCGCCGAGTCGCTGCTGGAAATCGTGCTGGAGGCAAACGGGGCGGCGGCGTGCCGGCTTGAGTGGGGGTTCTGGGAGAATCGACCCGCGCTGGATCTGCTGGCCTGGCGGATCGGCATCGAGCTCGATCGACCGGCCACCCCCGAACATGTTCAGCGCCTGGAGCGACTGCTGCAACTCAACCCCCATGACAATCAGGGCATGCGAATGCCCCTGTCGCGACGTTACCTCGAGACGGGCCGATTCGAGGATGCCCTGGCCCTGGCCGAGCGCTATCCCGACGACCTGCCCGAGATGCAGTACAACCATGCCCTGGCCCTGTTCGCGCTTGATAGATCCGAAAAAGCGCGCGGAGTGCTGGACAGCGCTGCAGAAGCCTACCCGAAAATCCTGGAGGCGCTCCTGAAGTCCCGCATGCGCCGCCCGAAGATCGATCCGACCAGCATCCAGCTCGGCGGCGACGACGAGGCCTGGATCTATCGCGAGGAGTATAGGCCGCTGTGGCAGCGGCTGGGCGCGCTGGAATGGGCACGGCAGCTCAAAGAATAGGGCTGCCCAGACTGCTTCAGACGGACAATGGCGCGCTAGCGCTGCAGTTGGTACAAACTCTCCACCACCAGATCATCATCCATGCGCTCGCCATGCCAGTCCGGAATGCACGTTTCCGCTGAAACGTCCACGCCGGCGCGGCGGTTGGCGGTCATCAGGGCAAAAACGTTACCGCGGAAACGCATCTGCGGCGCTTCGGGAATCAGCCTGCCGCGGCGATCGTAGAACTTCGGCACGCCGTCAGCCCCCATCTGCACATCGAATCCGCCCTCGTGCACCGCGCGATGATGGTGCCGGCAAAGGGTGGCCAGGTTATCGAGCTTCGTCTCGCCGCCATCGGCCCAGTGCACCACATGATGCGCATCGACATGCTTGTGCGCCGTGCAGCCGGGAAAGCGGCAACCCTGGTCCCGCCGCTGCAATGCTCGCCGAATCGATGGCGGAATCGAGCGGGTCCTGCGACCCACATCCAGGGTTGCACCCCTTTCGGACTCCTCCCACGGCACCACGCCACAATCACACCCCAAGCGCCGGGACGTTTCCGCTGAAACGTTTCCGCCACGCTCCAACGTCGATTCCGCCCCCTCGCCATCGGCACGCAGGGTATCCAGATCCGTGTGCACATTCACCGTGCACCGATCCCCACCATTCACGCTTCCGCCTTCCCCGGACAGGAAACCATCGGCCAGCCGCTCCATGGCGTCCGCCCGCTTCTGAGCCATGGGGCAGGGCATCGGCTTGTCGAAATCCGGCTCGGCCGACGTTTCCGCGGAAACGTTGCGCTGCTCGGCCTCGATCTCGTCCACGGCCACATCGATCGCCTTCATGATGCGCTCGCCCTGTTCCGGCGTGAAGCGGGCATGCAGGGACAGGCAACCATCCTCGTCCATGCGCCAGACCACCCGGCGACGCTCGTACCGCTCGTTCTCGGCATCCAGCGCCTCATTGCGCTTGGCCCGCCTGAACTGACGAACCGCTCGCTCCATGTGCGAGGCCGTGCCGTGCAGGGCGATCATCAGCAGAAACTCCTCGTTGTCGTCCGTCGCCACCCGGGTCATCGCCCGGACCTTGGAATAGCTGATCTCGCCCTTCGAAAACGACGCACTGATCCTCGGCAGGTCCGCCAGCGCATGCGCCACTCGCAGCTTCTCGCGCGCGGCATTCAGCCCGATTCCGCATTTCCAGTTGAGCCAGTGGGCACACGATCGAATACCGGGGTCGGCCCAGCCGGCCGTCTCGTCAAAGCGCCGAATCAGGGTCAGAAAGCGGTAGTTCGCGGCATGAATATGCGCCGCCAGTTCGGTGATCTGATCCTCCAGCGCCCGGATTTCATCATCGCGCAGGGCAGGGATGATCGGGGTGGTAAACGCCATGATTTCGCCCTCCGTAAAATACTATATTATTTTACAGTTTAACTGGGATATTTTCAAGGAATCAGGGGGGTTAGAGCGGGCTTTCCGATGTCGGCGGGATAGCGGAAACGGCGGCGGATTCGACATCGACGACAGGCGCATTGAAGAGCCGGACGAAGGGGTAGAAGGCGAGGACTCGACCAGGGCCAGAAGACTGTCGAAACTAATCACCGTGCCCGGGGAGGTTTTCCAATAGGTCTACGATCTCGGCGACAACTGGATCCACCGGATAGACGACGAAGATTTCGACGTGTCAGCCGATCCCGGCTGGATTCACTGGCTACGCGACGGCGCCCGGCGCCGCCCGACTGAAGAGTGCGGGGATGATTTCGATCCGGAAGAGTTCAGCGTGTCGCAGGCGCGGCATCTGAAACGTCGGTGATGGGGGTGCCAGGCGAGGGCATGCAGGTCGCGATTCCATCGGACTCGAAGACGATCAGCGGCAGGGATTGCAATGGTCGTTCCTGTCGCGGTAAAAGGGGGGAACTGGCGCGAATGCATACCTAAAGGGCCGGGTAAAAAGGGAGGCGGTATGGCGAAATCCCTGATTCCTGACTGGATGGGTTCAGGCCGATCCTGTGAGGCTTAAGCAGTAGATCGGTACCTGAGCACGAGAGCTTTGAATCCCATGCGCGCTAGAAGCACAAATGTCAGATTCTGGGTCTATGAGGACTCTTTCCACACCGAATCACCGCTCTGAATTTTTTGACTAAAAATGCTGAGAGTATTAGCTTGGATCGAAGTCGTGGCATCGATCATTCTGCTCGCCTTGGCTGCCTGGCCGTTCACTGGCTATTGCTCCGGCAGATTCATGGGGCTTGACTGTGAAAGCCAAGCGATCTTCGGCGTCAATATGTTCGCCCCGCTGGGAATCCTAGGCGCAATTTGTTCAGCCTGGTCGTTGAAGTGCAAGACAGTAATGCCCCAATTCGTCTTGCTCTGCGGTTTCATAGCCATCATGACTTACTGGCTTGCTCACGCGCTATGACATATCGCAAAGAAGAGCACATAGCAGGTGGCTCAAGTCTGCCCTGTCTCTTCGTCTCTCACGGTGCACCGACCTTCGCGCTCGAACCCGGTGTCATTGGCGAGAAACTCAATGCGCTGGGTCGACAATTGCCGCCGGTCAAGGCGATCGTGATTGTCTCGCCACACTGGATCAGCGAGGGCGTCATCGGCGTCACCGCCGGTTCCAGACCGGAGACCATGCATGACTTCGGCGGGTTCGATCCGGCCCTGAACGAACTTCAGTATCCTGCGCCGGGCGATCCCGTTCTGGCCGAGCGGATCCTGGAGCAGCTCAATGGGGCAGGGTGGACGGCACAGGCGGAACGGCAGCGCGGTCTGGATCACGGTGCGTGGGTGCCGCTCTTGCACATGTTTCCCGATGCGGCGGTGCCGGTGGTGCAGGTTTCCCTGCCGGGCGACCTGGACGGAGAGCGGGCCTGGCAATTGGGACGGTCGCTGGCGCCGCTTTCCGAGCTTGGCGTGCTGGTCATCGGCTCCGGGAGTCTCACACACAATCTCTACGAAGTTTTCCGGGGCGCCGAGGACGTGGGCTACGCCCAGGAGTTTGTTGAGTGGATTCGCCGAGTGGTTCGGTCAGGTCAGCTGGAGCGCCTGATGGCAGGCCTGGAAGAGGCGCCGCATGCGCAGCGAGCTCATCCGACACCCGAACACTTCTGGCCGTTGGTCGTAGCTGCGGCCGCGGCAGGTTCCGGGGCGACCAGCGTTTTGGAGGGCGGCATGCGATACCGGGTGTTGCCCATGGATGCTTTTGTCTTTGGTTCGTTATGATGGTCATGTTGGGCGCGTAGAGCGATAGAAGTCGGCCGGCTGTCGCGTACCTGTCAGGCCCCTGTCGTAACGCATTGACGTCGTCCGGGCCGATAATTCCAATCCTTGGAGCCCACGATGAGGAATGTCCATGCACGTCAACAGTGTTCGACTGCGAGAGCTGCGCCTTGCGCGGCAATGGTCGCAGGAGCAGCTGGCCACATTGAGTGGTTTGAACCTGCGCACGATCCAGCGCCTTGAATCGGGTGCAAGGATCTCCCAGGAATCCCTGCGAGCGCTTTGTGCCGTGTTCGAGGTGCCGGCCGAAAGCCTGCTGGCAAGCGAACCGGGGCCCAGCGAACCTGCGCTCAGAGCCATTCGCGCGGGCGTGATGCGCGGCCTGGACTTCACTGGCGTCACGCCGCGCGGGGAGTTCTGGTGGTTCGTGCTCGCCGTGGTGATGTTCCTGGGGCTGGCTCAGATCCTGGCCGAGTACGTGGGCGCGCTGCCGTTGCAGCTGGCCGGCATCGTGGTTCTGCTGCCGTGGATCGCCGCGTGCACACGGCGTCTGCGTGATGCGGGCCTGAGTCCCTGGTGGCAGCTCATCAGCCTGGCGCCGGTTGGCGGGATTCTGGTGTTGCTTTATCTGCTCACGTATCCGACGCGAACGGTGGGCCTGGACGAGGCTGCCAAAAGCGGTTCATGAGACTCGGAGGGGCGGATTTGGTCGAGAGGGGAATCTTATGGGCCCTCCAACTTGAGAGCCAGTAGTTCGCATAATGTATATTATGTAAAGTTCGCGATCAGGCCGCCCCAGCAAGTGAATTCCAGGGCCCCCGACCACCACTTCTATGAAGCACTTTATTATCCGTTGGTTACAGTTACTTCCTGAGACTATTTCTCGTTATGTACAGGCCGCAACCGCTGGCGCTGCAGCGGCTCTGATCAAGGTCAAGAACCTGAGCCTCGGCCTGTGCAATCCTCGTCGGACACTCTGACGACGCGCAAGGAGAATTCCATGAGCAAATCCAAGGAACTGGTCATCGCCCTGGACGGGTCAAAGCCCGCGTTCGAGGCGCTCGATGCCGCCCGCGACCTGGCCAGGGCCATGGGCCGCGAGCTCTCGGCGCTTTATGTCTTCCCTCACCACCGGGGCTTTTCGGCCACGCCGTCGGGCCTGGACGAACAGACTTCGAAAGAGAACCTGGAGAAGGCGCGCGACAGCGAAGCGCGGAAGATCTTCGAGGCGGCTGAACAGCGCCTGGGACAGCCGTTTGCGAACAAGCATGTGCTGAGCGGCGATCCGGCCGAGGAGATCATCGCCTTCATGGAAGATAACCTGGGTACGCACCTGGTGATGGGCCGACGCGGCCTGTCGAAAATCAAGTCCCTGCTGATGGGCAGCGTCAGCACCAAGGTCGCCGCGCACGCCCCGGGTCTGGTTACCGTAGCCTGAGGAAATGCCCGTAAGTCTATGACTTTCCGACAACTAAGTGGTTCCGGACTCAGCGGCGACGAATGGTCACGATGACGTGATGAGCGTCGCCGTCGTCGGTGAAGTCGATCAGCGTGCCTTCAATTTGCCGACCGTCGACCTCGATGCTTGCCTGGCGCGGCCCCTGCGCCTGAACGGCATCCTGCCTGTATTCGATCACATAGGGCGAGGCGCCGGCGCTGAGCGTGACGCGGCAGCGATTCCAGGCCGGCGGCAGGCAAGGCTCGATACGCAGCTTGCCGCCCTGCCGCCGGAGACCGAATACGGCCTCCACGGCCCCGCGCCAGGCCCAGGCGGCCGCGCCCGTGTACCAGCTCCACCCCCCCCGGCCGCGGTTGTCGCCCTGGCTGTAAATATCTCCGGCCAGCACGTAGGGCTCCAGGCGGTAGCGATGGGCCGCTTCCTCGCTCGAACTGCGTTTGACCGGATCGAGAATCGCAAGCAGTCGTTCGACCTCGCCCGACCATCCCAGGCGGGCCGCCGCCCAAAGTGCCCAGGTGGCGGCGTGCGTGTACTGCGCGCCGTTTTCGCGAATGCCGGGCGGATAGCCGCGGATATAGCCGGGATCATGCAGAATTCGATTGAACGGCGGACGAAGTAGCTGAATCAGCCGGGCGTCGTCGTCGACGAGCTGTTCCAGGGCCGATGCCATGGCGGTCGCCGCACGCTCGGGCGGCTGCGCCGGCCCGATCACCGCCCAGGCCTGGGCGATCAGGTCGATGCGGCATTCCTCGCTTTCTTCCGAGCCCAGCGGCGTGCCGTCGTCGAACCAGGCGCGCAGGTACCAGCGGCCGTCCCAGGCATGGTTCTCGACCCGGCCGAGAAGGAGTTTCGCCAGGTGCCGGTACTGCGTGGCGCTTTCGCTCTCGCCGCGGGATGCGCAGATCGGCGCGAAAGCCTCGAGGACGCTGACCAGGAACCAGGCCAGCCACACGCTCTCGCCCCGGCCGGTGGTGCTGACGCGGTTGAAGCCGTCGTTCCAGTCACCGCTGCCGATCACCGGCAGGCCGTGTGGTCCGACGATGCTGGCCCGGTCGATCGCGCGGCAGCAGTGCTCGAACAGGCTGGCCCGTCGTTCGCTCTGGCCGAACTCGGCATAGCGTTCCGCTTCGGCGGCGACCAGCGGTGCGCCGTCGAGCCAGGCCACCTCCTCGTCCAGGATCTCGTGATCGCCCGTTGCCTCGATGTACTGCGCGGTCACGAATGGCAACCACAGCAGGTCGTCGGAACAACGCGTCCTCACGCCGCGAAGCGGGCCCTCGTGCCACCAGTGCAGCACGTCCCCTTCGGCAAACTGCCTGGAAGCCGCGCGCAGGATATGCGCCCTGGCGCTATCCGGCGCCAGCCAGGTCATGGCCATGACGTCCTGCAGCTGATCGCGGAACCCGAAACCGCCACTGGACTGGTAGTAACCGGTTCGTCCCCAGAGCCTGGAGGTGATCGCCTGGTAAGGCAGCCAGCGGTTGTAGAGCAGGTTGAAAGTCTCGTCCGGTGTTTCCATCTCCACCGATGAAAGCAACCGTTGCCAGTGCTTCCGGCTTTGCCTGCGGCTGTTCTCGCCCTGCCCTGCGGCGATATATCGCTCGGCCAGCGCCAGGGCCGCCTCGCGCGTGGCGCCGTGTCCGATCACGAAGTGCACGACACGCGTCTCGCCGGGCGGAATATCGAGGTGAACCTGGAGTGCGGCGCAGGGATCGCAGCCCGCGCCCAGGGAGCCACTCAGGCCGATTCGCCACAACGCCGCGGGCTGATCGATACTGCCGCCCTGCCCCAGGAATTCCCTTCGGTCGGTGGTGAAGCCGTGCACCGGGTGATCGCTGGCGACGAAGGCATGGCCCCGGCCGGCAAAGCGGTCGTAGCCGTTGCAGGCCAGCAGTGCATGGCGCTCGAGATCCAGCTCGCAGTCGAGATGCAGCGCGGTATCGCCGCGTCGGTTGCCGAGCACCCATTCGAGGTAACAGGTCGCCGTGATCCGACGCGTCCAGTCGCAGCGATTGGTCAGCGCCAGCCGGCAGATCTTGACCGGGTCGGACTTGTCGACATCGATATCCAGTGCCTGCTCGAGACCGCTGTCGTGACGCAGGAATCGGCTGTAGCCAAGGCCGTGGTGCACCTGGCAGGCACCGGGGCCCGGTCGAGGCCCCGGTGTCGGCGTCCAGACCCGGCCGGTCTCTTCGTCGCGCAGGTAGATGACCTCGCCCGAAGGATCGGTGACCGGGTCGTCGGGCCAGGCGGTCAGGCGGTACTCGCTGCTGTTGCCCCCCCAGGAGAAGCTGCTGCCGGATTCGGTCACCAGGGTGCCGAAATCGGGGTTGGACAACACGTTCGACCAGGGCGCCGGGGTGTGCTGTCCCGGCTGGAGATGAATAATGTACTCGCGGCCGTCGGTGCTGAAACCGCCGATGCCGTTGTCCTGGAGCAGGTTGCCGGGTCGCGCCAGCGGTTGGAGCGCCTGGTCGACATCGCGGGCGTCACGCGACGGCACCAGCGGCGGCAGCCGGGCCGGCTGCGGCGCCACAAGCTGGCTGTGCAGGTCGGGCCGGTCGAGATCGAGCACCACGCTGGCAGCGGCCAGCAACGCGCGGCGCTGGTCGGCGGAGAGTTCGCGACCGGGAATGACCGTCACCTGGCCCAGCAGCACACGCTGGGTGCGCGCTCGTACGGATTCGACCAGTTCCTGCAGCCGGTCCCGACCGGTCTGTTCGTAGCCACCGGCCATCTCGTCGATCAGCAGCAGGTCCGAGCGCAGCTGCCGACCCGAAATCAGGGTGTGCGCCCGCACCAGGCGCTCGATCTGTTCGAGGTGGCCGCGGTTGTTCACCAGGCCGGCAATGATGGGCCAGTCGCCGGAGATGCCGCGCGACCACAGCAGCGACTGCAGCGCCTCGTCGGGCCGTTCGCCCTTCCACCGCCATTCCGCTTGCGGTTCGAGCATGGCCGACATCAACTGCATGGCCAACGGCACTTCGCCGGGCGGCATCCGCAGGTGGTGCAGCTCGAGCGCGGACTGCATGCGGGCCTGTTCGAACAGCCAGCTGATCCGGCTCGAGGAACGGTAGTGAGCCATCGCGGCAAGCAGTTCCTCGCGCGAGCGCGCCGCTGCCGTCAGGAAGCCGATCTCGATGCGCCCGTAGGGCTCGATCGTGATCTCCAGCGCCGTGGTGCTGGCGGGATTGATCACCGCGCCGGTCGTGCCGCTCAGGCTTTTGAGGCCGTTGGACAAGCCGGCGGGCCGCCGGAGGTTGCCGCCGCGCCCGATGAAGCGCGCCCGGTCGGTCTCCCAGCCGAAGCGCGCGGCCGCGCCCGGCGGCGGCACAAGCGCGTGGCCGACGTAGAGCGACATTTCCTCGTCGCTGCGCGGCCGGCGGCGGAACACCAGGGTCCGGTCGGCCGGCAGGCACTCGCTTTCGACGAACAGGCGGGCAAAGGCCGGGTGCCGCTCGAAATCGCGCGCCGGCGCCATGGCCAGCTCGGCGAAGCTGGCGATGACCAGGCGCCGGGGCGTTCCCGACTCGTTGTTGATGACCAGCCGGCGCGCCTCGACATCGTGTTGCCCGGCGATGCCCACGTCGAGCCGGCAAAGCAGCGCGTGACGTCGGCGACGAAACTCGACCCGGTGGGGTGCCTGCACGACCTGGGCTTCGTCGGCCTCGTCCGGCGAGGCGGGGTCGGCGGCGAGCGTGAATAGCCGATCCTCGCCGGGTTCGGCGATGTAGAGCCGGGGTCCGTGTTGCCGGGTGGTGAGATCCGCCTGCCAACGGTCGACGGCGATGCCCTGCCACCAGCTCCCACCGCCGCCCCAGGCGTCGAGGATGGTGCTGAAATTGCCGTTCGAAAGCAGGCAGTAGCGCGTCGATGTCGTGTCGCGCGGATCGACCGTCCATTCCACCGGGCTGGCGGCGACGGCCAGGGTGCGTTCGGGCTGCAGGCGCATGCGGATGGCCAGCTCCGGGCTGGTCCGCGGCAGGCGCTCGTGCAGCAGCATCGATACGCCGGCGACGTGCCGGTCGCCCATGAAACGCCGGGCCATGATGTTGTCGTTGAGGTAATTGTCGATGGCCGTCAGGATCATGCCCTGGTGGTGGCTCATCCAGGCCCGAACCACCCGTGCGCGGCGCGGCTTGTCGCTGGCGCGCCGCCCGAAATCGACCGCCTCGTAGCAGCCGAACAGGCCGATGGCATGCATCGAGGCGAACTTTTCTAGATTCTCGATCACGGCGCCGGGGCGATACGGCAAGGCCATCACACTGGCGTAAGGCGCCACCACCAGGCGCTCGCCCAGGTCTCGACGAAAGCCCAGTCCGGGCACGCCGAAGCTGCGATAGGCGTAGTGCCGCTCTTCGTTGAGCTGGTAGTAGGCCGATTCGGATACGCCCCAGGGAATGCCGTCGTGGGCGTCGGCAAAGTCGCGGTGCAGGTCGATGGCGTTGAAGCTCGCCGTCTCGAGCAGGCCGGTGACCGGCGTCGGGCAGTAGATCCGCGGCATGAGGTATTCGAACAGGGTCGCGCCCCAGGACATCAGCAGCCGCCGTCCGCCGTAGCGACGGAACGGTCGTCCCAGGTGCAGCCAGTGGCGCATCGGAACCTGCCCGCGCGAGATCGCCAGCAGGCTGGTCAGGCGGGCCTCGGAAGCCAGCAGGTCGTAGCAATTGGCGTCAAGCACCGCGTTGTCGGCATCGAAGCCGATCCGGAACTGGTGGCGCTCGGCGTCGTAGAGAAAGCCGAAGTCCATCTCTTCGACCCAGCGTTCAGCCAGGCGGGCCAGGTCCGCGCAGTCCGCGGCGAGTTGCTCATTGGCTTCACGGGCCTGATCGATCTGGGCTTCGATGCGGTCGGCCAGGGCCGCGGGAAGCCCCGCGCCCTGGGCCCGGGCGGCGTTCATCAGCCGCCGGGCGCGGCTGCCCTGAGCGGCATGCGCCTGCGGACACCATCCGACCTCGAGCAGCGTGGCCAGCTGCTCCAGCGCCGGACTGCCGGCCTCTTCGGCAATGCGCTTCAGTGCGGGCAGTTCCGGCAACCAGGGCTGCAGGGACTCGACCGCGCGCCGGGCCTGGTGCACCTGCCCGATCAACTGCGTCAGCCAGGTTCGAAGTTCGGCGATGACATCCGTGCTGACGTCCAGGCTCTGATCCTCGGCCAGTTCGACGATGGCATCGGCCAGTTCGTCGAGCTGGTGCTCGTGCCACTCGTCCAGCAGCTGACGGCATTCGGCCGGGTTGGCGGCCAGCGCCTGCCGGTACTGCGCGTCGATGCGATCGAGCCAGATATTCAGTGCGTTCTTCTGCGGCGCCTGCGCGGCCAGCGGGCGCGCGGTGTGCTCGATCAGGTCGAGCGTATCGGCCAGGCCGCGCGCCAACCGCGTCAGTGCCAGCGGTTGATTTCGGATTTCATCGAGCGAGCGCGCCAACGTGACGAGTGCAACGGCAAGGTTGCCGCTATCGACGGTGGAAATGTAGGCCGGCGACAGGCGCTCGAGATCGTGGATCTCGTACCAGTTGAACCAGTGTCCCCGGTAGCGCTCGAGCTGGGCCATGCCTTCCATGCTGTTGCGCAGCCAGGCGGTGAGCGTATGCGGGTCGATCCAACCGAAATCGTGCGCGGCCACGGCCGCGTTCAGCGCCATGCCCATATTGGTCGGCGAGGTGCGCGCCGCCAGCACCACCCGCGGATCATCCTGGTAGTTGTCGGGCGGCAGCCAGTGGGTATCGGGGCCGACGAAATGGTCGAAAAACAGCCAGGTCCGGCGGGCAACGCGGCGCAGCAGGCGCTCGGCTTCGGGATCCAGGCGCTCGATCTCGCGCCGGCGCGGTCGCTCGACGCGCCTGACAATGGCCGGGGCCATCAGCCAGGCGCTTGCAACCGGCGCGGCCACGAGCAGCAGCCCGGGCTCTGACAGGCCCACGCCCACCAGGACGAGCGCTCCCAGTAGCGGGCATGGCCACAGCTCGCGCCACAGGCTCTGGCGGGCGTGGCCGAGGCTGCGATGAACATGCGCGGCCGTCGTCCATTCAAGCAGGTGGCGACGGGTGACGAACAGCCGCAGCAGCGTGCGGACAACCGCATCGCCGATCATCAGGCTCTGGTAAGGCAGCAGCACCAGGCTCAACAGCCAGTGCTGGGCTTGCAGCCTCAGGCCGTGCAGCGTCGGCCGCAGTCTCAGAACGGCCCCGCGCGGCGCGGCCAGCAGGTGACTGGCCGAGCCCAGCAGCTCGCTCAGCAAGCCGGCGGCCGGCAGAAGGAGAAACAGCAGCGACCAAAGAAAGTCGCTGCCGGGCAGCAGGCCGCTGAAGGCGAACAGGATGAGCAGCAGCGTGACCGGGGGCTGCAGGCTGCGACGCAGGTTGTCGACGATCATCCAGCGGTGGACCAGCGAAAGGCGGCTGCGATAGCGATCGCCATCCCCTCCCCGAGCGCTTCGCCCCAGCCAGGGCAGCAACTGCCAGTCGCCGCGCACCCAGCGATGCTGACGGCGCGTCCAGGCAATCACGCCGGGCGGAAACTGTTCCATCAGCACGATGTCGGTGGCCAGGCCGACGCGCGCGAAGATGCCCTCGAGCAGGTCGTGGCTGAGCAGGCTGTTGTCGGGAATGCGTCCTGCCAGCGTTGCTTCGATGGCGCGCCAGTCATAGATGCCCTTGCCCGCGAAGATGCCCTCGCCGAACAGGTCCTGGTAGACATCCGAACTGGCGTGGGTATAGAGGTCGACGGTCGTGTCGCCCGAGAAGGCCCGCGTGAAGGCGTTGTTGCGCGTGGTGTCCGGATCGATCTCGACGCGCGGCTGGATGATGCTGTAGCCGGCCCTGAGCGAGCGACCGTCGGCGCCGTAGACGGCGCGGCTGAGCGGATGGGCCAGCGTACCGACCAGCTGCCGGGCCGCGCCCGGCGGCAGGCGGGTATCGGCGTCGAGGGTGATCACGTAGCGAACGCCGTCGAGTCGCTGGCGCTCGCCGCAGCCGTCGCTGAATCCCGCATCCGGGTCGCCGGCAAGCAGCCGGTTGAAATCCATCAGCTTGCCGCGCTTGCGCTCGCGGCCCATCCAGCAGCCCTCGCGTTCATTGAACTCGCGCGGGCGGCACAGAAACAGGAAGTCGGCGTCGGGATACTGACGCCCGAGGCGTTCGATCTGCTGCCGTCCTCGTCGCAGGATGGCCCGGTCGGAGTCGAGCACCGGTTCATCGGCGTCGTGGAGGTCGCCCAGCACCACCCAGACCAGTTGCGGATCATCGTTGGCCAGGAAATTGATTTCCAGGCGTTCGAAGGCGTGGTCGACATCCTCGGGGCCGGCGAAGATCACCGGCACGGCGACCGCGCTGCGGTACTCGGGAGCAATGCCCGACTCGAAATCCAGCCGCGCCAGGGTCCGCGGCGGCACGAGGCGGGTCAGCAAGCCGTTGGCCAGGGTCACGGCCAGGCCCAGGGCGGGAACCAGAAGCAGCACCAGCAGCGCGGCCGACAACCCGGCGGGGGCCTGGTGGTAGCCGAGGTAAGCGGCCGGAAGCGCCAGGGTCAGGCCGGCCAGCGCGAAGACCAGCAGGAAATAGACCAGGCGGGGCCGTCGCCAGGCAAAATCGAGCAGGCGCCTGCCCAGCCGCGGACGATAGCCGATCACGCGTTCGCTCTCCGGCCGCCCGCCGCCGACCAGCCAGTAGCCGACATGAGCGTGGCGTGAGTCCGCCGGCGCCGCCCGCGCCTGCGATATGCAACGCCGCACGATGTCTGATTCGGCAAGCCGGCTACCGCGTGCCAGCTCCTCGACCACACGGCGGTAGCGGTCGCGCGATTCGAAGTCCATATCGGCATAGGCGCCGGCGGGTTCGTCGCGCAGCAGCCGCTCGACAGCACTCAGGCGCTCGAAGCTCTCTCGCCAGTCGTGACCGCTCAGTGTCCGCAGGCTGATCACGCCGCTGGCGATGCGCTCGACCAGGCCGCTTTCCTCTTCTTGCCCTTCGCGCACCTGCTCGATCAGCGTCTCGCCGGCGGCGACCAGGTGCCGGGCCTCGGCCAGGATCACGAAGGCCGGCAGGGCCCACAGCTCGCCGATCGACAGGGAACGGCCCGACTGGTAGATCCCGATGGCGCGCTCCATCCAGTCGGGATCGACCGGCTGACCGCCCTGCGCCACCAGGATGGCGGCCAGGGCCTGGACCGCGGGCTCATGCTGCCCGCCGCTGGATTCGACTCCGGGCAGGCTGCGCACGTAGGCTTTGGGTAGATCGCGACGAACACCGGCGAGCGCCTCCTCGATCACGTGCCGGTTGTCGAGCAGCCATTCCTCACCGCGCGAGGCATAGCGGCGACCGGACAGAAGCGCGTCCAGATCCGTGTAGAGTCGCGCCAGCCGCTTGCGCTGGCGATCCAGTTCCCGCTGGAAGTGCCGCCCGTCCGAGCGTTGCTCCCGCGGTCTGCGTGCCAGCTCGTGCAAGGCGCGTTCAAGCGACCGATCGTCCGGCTCCGGGCTGCCTGTCGGCGGGTCGCTTGACACGTCCAGCCGGCTCAGTGACTGCCCTGCAGCAGTTCCTGCCCCACCCGCATGCCGTCCTGCAGCGCGAGCACCGGCGTGGTGATGCGCGTCAGCAGCACCTGGCGCACGGCCTCGCTGCTCCAGCCGCTGCTTCCCTCGCCGTGGTGAACGGCCAGGACCAGCAGGTCGGGGCGTTGCTGTCGGCAGATTTCGGCGATGGTCTCCACCGGTCGTGCGGAGGTCTCGAGGCGGGTGTCGATCTGGTGCCGTGACCCGAGACGGTCGCGCAGTTCCTCGAGATAGCCGGCTGCCACGCGACGGTTGCACTCGACCAGTTCGGACTTGAGCGACTGCTCACGGGCCGTCAGCGGCCTGCGCCGCGGCATCAGGGGTTCGCTCACCAGGTGCAGCAGCTCGATCTTCGCGCTACCGGCGGCATCCAGCGCGCTGGCGACGTGCAGCGCCACCTCGGCCGGCTGGGAGCCGTCGAGCGAGACCATGACGTGGCGGTAGGGCTCGCCGGGGCGGGCCTCATCGGCCTGGCCGCGAACGATCAGGTAGGGAATGCGGGTACCGGCCAGCACCTTGTGCACGGTGCCGCCGTAGGGCAAGCCGGAAGCACCTCCCGCGCCCCAGGCGGAAAGCACGACCAGGCGAATATCGTGATGTTCGATGAACTGCGCGACCGCGTCGGCCGGGCGCCCGTCGAGCACCTCGATCTCGGTCGTCGCACCGGCCAGGCGCTCATCCCCGACCAGCTTCTGCAGGTAGCGCTGCGCCTCGGCCTTGCGCAGCCGCCAGTCCACGCAGCCGGCGCTGTGCTCGCCCTGCGCGTCCTTCGGCTCCGACAGCACCCGCAGCAGGAACACCCGGCTGGAAAACGCCCGCGCTACCCGCCCGGCATGCACCAGCGCCTGCTCGGCGTATTCCGAGCCGTCGAGGGGAACCAGGATGCGGGAGAAGGGCATGGCCGGAGGCTATCACCGATAGGTAACTGAGTCTCATGCTACGTATCGGCCCACCGGCCCGTGTTGATTCAGGTCAATGACATGGGCATCGCCCATGCCGCGTGATGGTGACCCTTTAGTGGCCCTGGATCAGCCGCACTTCGAATACCCGCAGGCCAGGCAGGTCTGGCAGCCGTCGAGCAGCACCATGGCCTTGGTGTGGCACTTGTGGCAGAGGGTGGCCGAGGCCGGGTAGGAGGCCTCGGCGCCCTGCTCCGATGAAGCCTTGGCGGCATCACTCGGGGCGCTGGTCACCGTTTTTCTTTCCGGATCGGCCTGCTTTTGTTCGCGGGCTTCGGCTTCCGCGCGTTTCTGCTCGAGAATGAGCTGCTGCTGCTCGCTCAGCTCGTCGGGCTCGATCATGCCGATGCGCTTCAAGTGGTTCTCGACCACGGCGCCGATGTCGGCCACGATCGAGGGCACGAAGCGGCCGCCCGGCTTGAAGTAGCCGCCCTTGGGATCGAACACGGCCTGCAGTTCCTCGGCCAGGAAGACCACGTCGCCGCCCTTGCGGAACACCGCCGACATCACGCGCGTCAAGGCCACGATCCACTGGAAGTGATCCATGTTCTTGGAGTTGATGAAGATCTCGAACGGCCGGCGCTGCTCGTGCTCGGTGCCCTGGTTGAGCACGATGTCGTTGATGGTCACGTACAGGGCGTGGTCATCGAGCGGGGTGCGGATCTTGTAGGTCGCACCCTCCAGGCACTCCATGCCCTCGGGACGCTCGAGCTTCTCGTGCATCCGGATGATGTCGGCTTTCTCGCGACCGCCTTCCTTCTTGCCGGCAGCCTTCTGATCTTCCTTGTCCTTTTCCTGAACTTCGTAGTTCACGATCTTCTTGTCGATCTTGATACCCATGTCAATGCTCCCGCACTGCCGTAATTAAAACTTTCCGTAGTAGCCTTCTTTGAGGGCGTCAAAAAGATTGGCTGCCGTGTGCAACTCGCCGTCGTATTCGACTTCCTCGTGGCCCTTGACCTCGACCTTCGAGCCGTCCTCGAGTTCGAACACGTAGGTGGTCGACTCCAGGTCCTTGTCGGTGACCAGCACGCCCTGGAAGGCCTGCGGGTTGAAGCGGAAGGTCGTGCAGCCCTTCAGGCCCTGCTCCCAGGCGAACAGGTAGATGTCCTTGAAATCCTCGTAGGGATAGTCGGTCGGGACATTGGCCGTCTTGGAAATCGACGAGTCGATCCACTTCTGGGCCGCGGCCTGGATGCCGACGTGCTCCCTGGGCGTGATCGATTCGGCCGTGACGAAGTAGTCGGGCAGCTGTTCGCCCTCCTCTTCCGAGTACGGCATGGCGTTGGCATTGACCAGGGTGCGATAGGCCAGCAGCTCGTAGGAATAGACGCTGACCTTCTCCTTGCTCTTGCGGCCTTCGCGGATCACGTTGCGGTTGTAGTGATGGGCAAAGCTCGGCTCGATGCCGTTCGACGCGTTGTTGGCCAGCGACAGCGAGATCGTGCCGGTCGGCGCGATCGAGGTGTGGTGCGTGAAACGCGCACCGGTCTCGGCCAGCCTGTCGACCAGCTCGGGGGCGACCTCGGCCACCTTCTGCATGTAGCGGCTGTAGCGCGCGTGCAGGACTCTACCGGGCACCTTGTCGCCGGGCTTGTAGCCGTCGCGCTTCATCTCCGGGCGCTTGCGCAGCATTTCCGGGGTGACCTCGAACTCGTCGTCCATGATCGGGGCCGCGCCCTTCTCGTCGGCCAGTTCGGCCGCGGTTTCCCAGCCGGCCACGGCCATTTCGCGCGAGACGCGCTCGGTGAACTCCAGCGACTCGGGTCGGCCGTACTGCTTGCGCAGCATGGTCAGCGCCGAACCCAGGCCGAGGAAGCCCATGCCGTGGCGGCGCTTGTACATGATCTCGTTGCGCTGCTTTTCCAGCGGCAGGCCGTTGATTTCGACCACGTTGTCGAGCATGCGCGTGAAGATCTGCACCGTGCGGCGGTACTCGTCCCAGTTGAAGCGCGCGTTCTCGGTGAACGGCTCCTCGACGAAGCGCGTGAGGTTGACCGAGCCGAGCAGGCAGGCGCCGTAAGGCGGGAGTGGCTGTTCGCCACAGGGGTTGGTCGCCCGGATGGTTTCGCACCACCAGTTGTTGTTGTCCTCGTTGATGCGGTCGACCAGCACGAAGCCCGGTTCGGCGTAATCGTAGGTGGACGTCATGATCATGTTCCACAGGCGCTTGGCCGGCACCTTGCGGTAGATCTTGCAGGCGACCAGGCCTTCGTCGTTGCTGACGTAGCCCTCGGCGGTCGGCCATTCGCGCCAGATCACCTGCTCGGGATCCTGCAGGTCGATATCCCCGGCCTCGCTGTCGAGTACCGGGAAGACCAACGGCCAGTCGGCGTCGTCGACCACCGCCTGGATGAAGTCGTCGGTGATCAGCAGTGAACAGTTGAACTGGCGCAGCACGCCGTTCTCGCGCTTGGCGCGGATGAAATCCATGACGTCGGGATGCGCGACGTCAAAGGTGGCCATCTGGGCGCCGCGGCGGCCGCCGGCCGAAGACACGGTGAAGCACATCTTGTCGTAGATATCCATGAACGACATCGGCCCCGAGGTGTAGGCGCCCGCCCCCGAAACGTAGGCGCCCTTGGGCCTGAGCGTCGAGAACTCGTAGCCGATGCCGCAGCCGGCCTTGAGCGTGAGCCCCGCCTCGTGGACCTTGCCGAGGATGTCGTTCATCGAGTCCCGGATGGTGCCCGAGACGGTGCAGTTGATGGTCGAGGTGGCCGGCTTGTGCGCCAGCGCGCCGGCGTTGGACGTGATGCGCCCGGCCGGAATCGCCCCGCGGCGTAGCGCCCACAGGAACTCACGGTACCAGTGCGTGCGCTTGTCATCGCCCTCCTCCACGTCGGCCAGGGCCCGCGCGACACGCTTGTAGGTGTCGTCGATGTCCTGGTCGATGATTTCCCCCGTTTTCGACTTGAGACGGTACTTCTTGTCCCAGATGTCCAGCGACGCTTCCTGGAAGGCGATATCCGGAAGCGCAGCCGTCAAAGATTCTGCCGAAACGCTCATGCCGCAACCTCTTGATTATTGTGTGCTAGTCCCGGTTATGCACAGGCTTTCCACCGCCTTGTTCACAACCCGTTGTGCCAAAACCAAAGCCTGAACACAAGATATTGTGTCAGCCGAACATACCTTACGCCCAAGCCCGGGCCGATTCAAGCCTTGTCGAAGCTCACTTTTCGAGCAATGAAACGCGACACGCCCGACAGCCCGCAACCACGGGCGTTCGCGCGTGAGAAAGAAAAGAAGTTATTTCAGCCGGTCCCCGGTCGGGGCCGGCGTCTACTCGGTTTCGGGCTTGAGATCGCGTTCCATCAAAACCTGCACGCCCTTGCGCGCACTCCAGCCGCGGAACAGGATGCCGTGCACCTGCTCGGCGATGGGCATTTCCACGCCGGCCCGCTCGGCCAGGCGCATGACCTCCTCGGCGGTCTTGATGCCCTCGACCACCTGGCCGATTTCGGCCACGGCCTCGTCGACCGACCCGCCCCGGCCCAGGGCCATGCCCAGGCGGCGGTTGCGCGACTGGTCGCCGGTGCAGGTCAGCACCAGGTCGCCGATACCGGCCAGGCCCATCAGGGTGTGATCGTCGGCGCCCAGCGCCCGGCCCAGGCGCCGCATCTCGGCCAGGCCACGGGTAATCAGCGCGGCACGGGCGTTATGGCCCAGGCCCAGACCGTCGGCCAGGCCGCAGGCCACGGCCAGAACGTTTTTGATCGCCCCGCCCAGCTCCGCCCCGACCAGGTCGGCGGTGTAGTAGGCGCGGAAGTTGTTGCCGTGCAGCAGCCCCGCCCAGGCCTGGCCGAAATCCGGATCCGTGGCGGCCACCGTCACCGCGGTGGGCAGCGCGTCGGCCACTTCCCGGGCAAACGAGGGGCCGGTGATCAGGGCCAGCGGAATTTCCGGGCCAAAGCGCTCGCCGGCCACCTCGTGCAGCAGGCGGCCGGTGCCCGGCTCGAACCCCTTGCTGGCCCAGGCCAGGCCGGTGTCGACGGTCACGAACGACGCGATCCGGTCGAGGGTCTCGCCGAAGGCGTGGCTGGGCGTGGCCACCAGCAGGCGCTCGGCGCCGGCGCAGGCCGCCTCTAGATCGGCGCTGACGTGCAGCGACTCGGGGAACGGGCTGTCGGGCAGGTAGCGCTGGTTGACGCGGTCGCGCTCCATCGCCTCGGCGCGCTCGACATCACGCGCCCACAGCCGGACGTCGTGGCCCATGCGGGCCAGCTGCATGCCCAGCGCCGTACCCCAGGAGCCGGCGCCGAGAACCGCGATTCTGGTGGCCATGCCCGGCGGCCGCTTATTCGCTGTCTTCAGCCGGCTGCTCGCCTTCATCCTGCTGCTTGCGGGCTTCTTCGAGGCGCTGGCGAAATACGGCTTCGAAGTTGACCGGCTGCAGCGGCGGCATGAAGAACCCGCCGGCGCTGACCAGCGCGCCGATCTGCGAGCGGCAGTAGGGAAACAGCACGTTCGGGCACAGCACGTTGAGGACGTAGGGGATCTGCTGCTCGCTGAATCCCGACAGCTGGAAGAAGCCGCCGAACTGCGTTTCGCACAGGAAGGCCGTCTTCTCGCCCTGCTTGGAGGTCACGGTGACCTGCAAGACGATGTGGTAACGGCCTTCGCCCATGTTCTCGCTGCGCTGGGACATGTTGATGTTGACGTCGGGCTCGCTGCCGCCCTGTTCGAGTTCGAGCACGTTCGGGGCTTCGAAGGACGCATCCTTGAGGTAGACGTGCTGGACGGCCATTCGGGCTTCCTGGCCGTCGCCGGCCGCGCCCTGCTGATTCTCTTCTGCCATGATCTGAGGTTTCCTCTACAGTCGTTTGAATTGATTGAAAATTGTTCCAGGATACCGGTCCGCTATTCCGCCTGGTCGGTCTTCTTCTTGTCCTTCCGTTTGGACTTCTTGTCCTTGCCGGACTCGGATTTGCCTGCGCCCTTGTGGCGCGATACCGGCTGCTGATCGCTCATCCATTGCGTCAGGCCGCCCGCGAGGACGTTGACGTTGGTGAATCCCAGCTTGACCAGGCGCGAGGCCATCTGCGGGGCCACCTGGTTGTTGCGGCAATAGACCAGCAAAGGCTGTTCCCGGTGCTTGAGCAGCTGCTGGTTGCCGGCCTCGATGCGCGAGGGCGGCATGTGGATCGCGCCGCGGATATGCCCCTTGGCGTAGTCGGTGCTGTTGGAGACGTCGAGCACGACCGGATCCTCGCGGTTGAGCAACTGGACCGCCTCGAGCGTGCCCAGTTCCTTCCATTTGCGAAACAGGCGGCTGATCTCGTAGGCCAGCAACGCGACGATGGCCGCACCCAGCGCACCGGTCAGCAACGGGTGGTTGCCGATGAACTCGAGGGCTTGTTCCATGGCGTGAATCGACTCCGGTCAAAGCCGCCCATTATCGTTGATCTGGTGCGTTCTTGCCAGCATTGTGCCGGCTGTGTTAGCCCAAAGCGCTAATGTCCCCTTTCCGCAAAGTTAAAGTGTCCCCTTTTTATTCTGACAAGGAGCGGGGCCATGGATCGGGAGACGATTGCCA